>CAYRXS010000257.1:0-9353 GCA_964428225.1 uncultured Planctomycetaceae bacterium | reverse complement strand
ACTGCCGACCGTCGTAAGTCCTTTGGCGAGAGAATCTGCCCTTCAAGTTGGGCTAATCGCGGTCGAAGAGCTTGCTCCCCTCCATCCTCCACCGGCGTGCTTGCGCGAAGATCTCGTTGAAGAGGGCGATCTTCTCGTCACCCGGCAGCATCTGGTGCGCTTCCTCCCATTCGCCGAACATCATGCTGCGGCGGGCCTTCAGGCAGGTGTCGAGTCGTTCCGCGAGCCGACCACCCTCTTCGTCGGGATCCGGGTTTCGCAGGTAGGGCCACGGGCTCTCGAGGAGCGAGCTGAACATGCGGTGATCGCTCTGCGGCGGCCCGGAGTACTTCGTCTTGTACTGTGTGTAGGGAAGATCGTCGGTGTTGATGACGGCCCCCTTCGTCCAGTCGTCCAGAGCCTCCGGACCGCAGACGAAGTGCCGCAGCACGTTCAGAGGCGAGCTCATCCGCATGGGGGCGAGGTCGCGCTGTACGGCGGGCTCGGCCAGGCGCCGGGTGAAGTTCTCCATGTCGATGGAGAAACCGCCCTTGGCGCAGATCAGCAGAGTGTGCCCCCAGACCGCTCCTCGCTCGTTGGGACCGAAAACCATCCACAGCGTGGTCTCGGGGAACACGCTCTGGAGGGTGCGGACGATAATCTTGTACTCCTGCCGGCTGATGCCGTGATACGGGAGCCACTGGATGAAGAGGCCATCCTCCTCCAGCGTGTCATTGACGATCTCGTAGTACTCCTGCGTGTACAGCACCCATGAATCGGCCGAGCGTGGGTGCGTGGAGTCGCAGAGGATCAAGGGGTACTTCCGGTTGCACGTGAGCAGGAAGTTGCGCCCGTCCTCCACGTGCGTGGTCAGCTTCGGGCTCTCGTGGAGGTCGTTGTTCCACAGGCGCATCTCGCGCGCCGCCTCGATGACCGATTCCTCGATGTCGACGATGTCGATCGTCTCCACCGAGGAATGCAGTTGGAGGGCGCCCCCCGCGATTCCTCCGCCGAAGCAGATGACGAGCGCCTGCCGCGGATCCGGATGGAGGAGCGGACCGAGGTGCCCCATGAGACGGAAGATCCCCTGGCCGAGATACGTCGTGGGAACCTCGCCGACGGAATTGATGTACAGGTCGTACAGCCCGTCGATCTTGTCCCGCACGACGATCGCGGTGCCGGTGCGCCCCTCGCTGAAATGGATGATCTCGCTCTGCGGTCCGACGCCCGGAACTCCCGCGACGAAGAGCTTTCGCGTCAGGTCGCGGGGAGCGAGCACGGCAGTGGCCACGAGGACGACGAGGACGGACGCGCCGAAGGCAGTTCTCGCTCGCACCAACCGCGCTTGCCGTGCAGGGCGGGAAAGAGCCACGAGCAGCGCGCCCACGATCGCGTTCGAAACGGCGATGGCGACCAGTCCGTTCTGGATCCCGATCGTCGGCACCAGAAGGAAGACGGGGGCGAGCGATCCGACGATGCAGCCCGCGGTGTTCATTCCGTAGACGATTCCGATGCTTCGCCCGACCTTGCCCAGCGAACGCGTGTAGGCCGCGCAGACCAGCGGGAAGACGATCCCCATGGCCAGGGTGGGCAGGAGGACGAAGATCGCTCCCGCCACGAGCGGCCAGGGGAGGAAGCGCTCTGCCGGGGGGCCCATGATCCGCTGGGGAGCGTTGAAGCCCGATGAGGTGATGAACCATCCCCCGATCAGGAGACAGGCGAGCACGGTTCCCGCGACTACCAGCAGGACGATCCCCAGCAAGAGGGTCCGGTCCACGACGCGGGCGAGGAACGTCCGGTAGATCAGGCTCCCCAGGGCGAGGCCGACGAGGAACAGCCCCAGAATGCACGTGAAGACGTAGGGGTTGCTCTGGCAAACGAAGGTCAGAAGGCGTGTCCACAGGACTTCGCACGCAAGCGTCGTGAACCCCGACAGGAAGGCGACGAAGAGCAGGGCGAGCAGGAAGCTCCTCGGCTGCGGCTCGGCGCCCGTGTCGTCAGTGACCTTCGGTTCGCTGGCGATCGGCGTCGCACCGGCGTCCGGGCTTCTCCCCTGCGGGCCGCGCACCGCGCGGATGCCCAGGGCGGCGAGGGCGATGGCAATGTTGGCCCCGACGGCGAGGTAGCCGGCCTTCGCGATCCCGTAGTGCTCGATGAGGTAGTAGCCGGCGAAGAAACACCCGAATGCCCCGCCCAGCGTGTTCAGCCCGTAGAGGAGTCCGATCCTCTGCCCGACGACGCCCCGTGCCTCGACGATGAACCGGGCCAGCACGGGGAGAGTCCCGCCGATCAGGCTGCACGGAACGAAGAGAACGAGGAAGGTGAAGACCAGTCGGACGGCTCCGACCGAGAGCACGTCCACGGGAAGGGCGGCGAAGAGCCCCGGGGTAGCGATGCGCAGGAGATCCAGCAGCCAGGGAACGAGGAGCGCGGTGGCCGCGATCCCGAACTCGAGCAACGCGTACATGCGCAACGGATCCGAGGTGCGATCCGCCCGGCGCCCGAAGAAGAGGCTTCCCGCTCCGAGCCCGGCCATGAACGCGCACAGAACGATGCTGATCGAGTACGCGCTGTTCCCGAAGACGGTGACGAACTGGCGCGACCAGAGGATCTCATAGACCAAGGCCGCCGCTCCGGACACGAAGAAGACGGCGGAGATCGTGGCCCGGACGGCGAACGAATCTCTCATGACCCGTTTCTATCACGCACGGAGCGTGCTGTACACCGCTGGATCTCCCCCGCGGCCGGTGTCCAGGCCCAGTACACGGGAGTCTCCGCCGGAGGGAGGTTCGTGACGACGCACGGCGTTCCGTGGCGGTCGATGGCGTGGATCACCACGGGGCCGAGGTAGCCGCCGGCGAGCGCGCGCAGATCGTCGAGAGCGTCCCGGCAGGCGTCCTCCACGCTCGCCCCCCTCCGCATGTAGGCGACGACGGAGCCGGCGGTGTTGGCGCGGACGGTCACCTCCCCGGTGTGGGTGCAGCCGCAGGCACCGTGGCGGTCGTCCGCGTAGAGTCCGGCCCCGACGATCGGCGAATCCCCGAGGCGTCCGGGGTACTTGTACGCCCAGCCGGAGGAGCTGGCCCCGCCGGCGATGCGGCCGCTCGCATCCCGCACCAGGAAGATCGTCGTCCCCTTCGCCTTGTCCGGAATCGCCGAGGGCCAGATCAGGTCGGCGAGCAGCACGTCGGGCCAGCCCTCGCGGCATTCCGGGGGGACGTGCTTCTCGATCCAGCGTCGATAGCGTCGCTCCGCGTCCGGGGTGAGCAGCTCGGCGGGCTCCTCCCCGCACTCTCGAGCGAAGCGCGCGGCTCCCTCCCCGACGAGCAGAACGTGCGGCAACCTCTCCATCACCTGTCTCGCCACCCGGATCGCGTGGACGTACCCCTTCAGCGCCCCCACCGCACCGACGCGCAGGCCGGCGCCATCCATGATCGAGGCGTCGCACTCCATCTCGCCGACCAGATTCGGATCGCCGCCGCGTCCCACGAAACGGACGCTTCCGTCGGCCTCGACGGGCAGGATTCCCTCCTCCACGACATCGAGGGCGGCGTCTCCCCGCTCGACCGCCTCCACCGCGGTGGGCATCCCCACCTCGCCCATGTCGTTTGCCAGCACGATCTCGCTCATCGCGCAGAGGATACGCGTTCCGGCATCGATCAAGCGACCTTCGAGCGCGGACCGATGTGCACCGTGTCCACGCCGAAGATCTCGGTCAGCAGATCTCCCAGCTTCGTCCGGAGAGTGCCGTAGGAGAAGTACCTCTGCGCGATCTCGTAGTTGTGCTCGCAGTCCTTGCGGGCGTAGTCGGGGGCCTCCAGCACCGCGCGGGCCTGCGCCACCGTGTTCTCGGTGATGAAGTCGTCGAAGAAGATCACCCGGAAGCCCTTCGTGCGGATGTCCGTCTCGTAGATCGTGTAGTTGTTGACCACGACCGGCTTGCGGAACCAGACCGCTTCGAGGAAGGCGTTGCCGAAGCCCTCGTACAGGGAGGGGTACGTGATCAGGTCCGCGTGGGGGAAGACGTCCCAGAGACGGTAGACCTTTCCGCCGTCTTCCTTGAACCGGCGCTCCTCGCCGAACAGCTCCTCGGCGAAGATCGCGTTCACGCCGAGGAGATCCGCGTATCGGTGCACGCGCCCCACGTATCCCCGATCGTCCGCGTTCGAGGCGTGGGAGATGATGAGGCGAGCCTTCATGTCCAGTCGGCTCACGAACTCGATGGCGTGCTCGATCCCTTTCCGCGGCACGACCTCGGTCGGCTGGAGGATCAGCTTCTCGTCGTGGTCGAGCCCTAACGCCTTCCGGATGTCCCACGAGAACTCGTCCGGCTCGGGCGCCGGCGCCTCGAAGTCCATGACCTTGGGCACGAGGGTCGCCGTCAGCCCCTTCCTCGTAGCGAGCTGGTGACGTGCCGAGCGGTTGAGCACCACGTGCTGGATCGAATGCAGCGTCGGCGGGAAGGCCATGGTGAGGTAGTCCCACACCGAGTTGTTCAGGAAGACCTTCCCCTGCCAGAAGAAGTCGTGGTGGTGGGCGATCGTGGGAAACGAGGTCTCGGCGATGAGCTCGGTCACCGCCATCGTGAGCGGGATGTTCAGCGGGCAACTGAGGACGTTCTGGGGGATGAGCAGGTCGATCTCGTATCTCTTCGTGAAGTCCACCAGCTCCCGGTGAAACACGTCGGTCTGCCTCTTGACCCAGAGCGTCTCCCCGTGGGTGCGCTCCGACGAGCGCCAGAACGCATCGTGGTGGTGGCGGGTCTCCGCGTGGCGGGAGTTGGCTTCCCCGACCACCATCGACCGGTCCGCGGGACGGTCACACTCGCCCGCGAAGTAGAAGCAGGTGTGCCCCATCCCCTCCAGGACCTTCGCCCACTTGGCGGTCTCCAGGGAGACGCTGTCCGTTCCCGCGAAGCGGAAGGACACGAAACCGATGTTCAAGGATTTGCCCGCCATCTCGTGCTCCTGGGGTGGCTGTCGAACGGCTGCGGTCGGGGTGTGTACCCTCGATTGTCGAGCGGTTCGCGGCGGTCCTTGAGCAGTATCCCGCCGACCGGCCCGTCACCAGGAGACGAGCCCCCAGCCCGAGGCCAGGAAGCCGAAGCCGAGCGCGAGCAGGAGGATGGGAGCGGCGAGGCGTTCTCCATCCTCCGGGTTCGCCTTGCGCGCCTCCCGGACTCCGAGGACGCCCGCGACGAGGATCAGCCCCACCGCCACGATCGACACCGGAAGCCCACCCAGAAGGCGCTCCGGGGCGCTCGTCGATCCCTCCGTGATCGCCCGGGCCGTCTCCGCGCCCGGCGGATCGGCCAGGGCCCGGGGCAGGTAGCCACCCCAGGAGGCCATCTTCGCCAGCCCCTTGGCCATGTGTCCCGCGGCCACGACCACCACGACCGGCAGGGCGAGCCGTCGCCAGGCCTGCGCCATGCTCTTCGCACCCCCCAGGAGCACCGTCATCGCCCCGAGCCCTCCCCACAGGAGGAGGGGGAGAACGGCGAGCATCCAGACGCCCTTGACCCAGCCGTTGCTCGCGGACAGGCCGAGGAGCTCTCCCGCGCGAGCGGGCACCCACAAGAAGGCGCTCTTGGCGGCGGGCCACTCCGTGCAGAGCTCGTAGACGACGAATCCCGACACGAGGACGACGAAGAGGGTGATCGGCCAGGAGGCCTCCCTCTCTCGGGTGTCGGAGGACGCGAAGGGCGGCCGCAGCTGGAGCTGCATGTCGTGCGACGGACAGGCTACGAGACAGTGTCCGCAGACGAGGCAGTCGCTGCTCTCGTTCAGTTTCGAGGGATTCAGCAGGCTCGGACAGCTCGGCCCTTGCCACCGCGTGCGGTTGGCGCCGACGACGCACTCTCGTCCCTCGCACTTTGCGCACGCCTCCGCGGAGGCCGGGCGCACCACGAGCATGCCGCCTCGTCCGTAGGCGTTGAGCAGCGTGCCCACGGGGCAAAAACCGCGGCAGAAGGCGCGATCTCGGAAGAGCAGGCCCACGAGCACGGCGCCGAGGAGCATGATCCACAGGAAGACCGACGTGTAGGCGGGCACACGGTGCAGGTGGACTCCCGCGACCAGCAGCAGGAGCAGGGCGTACAGCGCGACGATCAACGCGCCCGACCGCAGCCAGCGTCCCAGCTTGGCCTGTCGAACGCCCAGACGACGTCCGGCGCGCTCGCCGAGGTTGGCGACGAGCTCCAGAGGACAGACCGCGCACCAGGCTCTTCCCAGGAGGACCGCGATCCAGACCATCGCCGGCCACCACAAACCCCACACGAAAAGCTGCGTCAGGTTGGACTTGGCGAACAGCTTGTCGGAGACGCCCGCGGGAGCGATCACTCCCCAGGACACCACCGCCATCGCCACGAAGACGACCAGCAGCGCGGCCTGGAAGACGTAGGGGAATCCCGCCCAGCGGATCAGCCGCGCCACGGGGCGCAAGCGCATGAGGTCCATCCCCGGCGATGATACTCGGATCTCCCATCCGCCCACCCCATCAGGCACCGAATCCGCGAGTCGTGTTAGGATGGCTCACCGCCAGTGGATACCGAGGGAGGTCTCGCCATCCCTTCGTCCGGACTCACCATGCTCGCTGCTCTTGCGCTCTCCGCGCTGACCGTCTCGCTCGGAGGGAGGCAATCGTCGGAGATTCCCACTCCCGACTGGTTTCCCGAGAAGCCGCTGCAGGACATGCACGAGTTGATCGACTGGCCGCCCGGGGATGTCTTCGTCCTTGCTCCGGGAGACGTCGACGGGGATGGAGACATCGATCTCTTCCAGGGGTGTGCCTATCTGTGGTATTACGGCAAAGACCCCCACAGAGACGGGATCTGGATCAACGACGGAAGGGGGCGGCTCACGACGACCGTGGACGGAATCCCCGAGATCGAGGAGATCACCGCAGCCGCTCTTCTCGTGGACCTGGACCGCGACGGGGATGTCGACCTCTTGACGGCCAGCGAGGACGGACCCGATCGGCTGTTCACCAATGACGGGCAGGCCGATTTCACCCACATACCGGGAGCGCTCCCCGACAGTGGGCCGACGATTCTCTACGCCGCCGCGGACGTGACCGGCGATCTCCACGTGGATGTCGTCTCGGGACGCGAGGGGCAGGACCGGCTCTATGTCAATGACGGCACGGGCATGTTCCTCGACGTGACCAACGATCTCCCGATCGACACGACTCCTACCCGTGACCTGGCCTTCGGAGACTTCGACCTCGACAACGACCTGGATCTCCTGGTCGCCAAGGAGTCACAGCTCCTGTTCTACGAGAACAACGCGAGTGGTAACTTCACGGAGAAGCCCTCGGCCTTCCCCCCCGGAGGCAAGGAGATCGTCTCCGTGGCCGACGTGGACGGGGACAACGATCTCGACGTCACCAGCAGTGGACGCCTCTTCCTCAACGACGGGTCCGGCTCGTTCGTCGACGGCGGAACCGTGGGCACCGGACGTTTCGCGGATGCGGATGCCGACGGGGACGAAGACATTCTCGATTTCGGCGTGGTCTGGCTGAACGACGGATCGGGCACCTTCATTCCCATTGCCACACAGTTCCCGCAGTTCCCCGCCGTTCCCGACTACATCATCAGCTCCGTGATTGAGGACTTGGATTCGGATGGCGATGCGGACATCCTGCTGCAGACCGGGTACGAGGATTATCAACGCCTCTACTATCTGTGGAACGATGGAAAGGGCCGGTTCGCCGATGTCTTGCCTTCGATCGCCGAGGTTCCTCACATGCCGGCCACGTCCAAGTGCATGTTGCTCACGGATATGGACTTCGATGGGGATCTCGACGCGGTTTGCGCGGGTGGATTGGGATCGGGCCTACCCTACGGCACCTATTATCGAAAGGTGCACCTCAGTCTGAATGACGGCCTCGGTCGTTTCACGGATTCGAGTGATCTGATCCCCAATGAATGCTCCACCCTCTACTCGATTGCCGTTGGCGACGTTGAGGGGGACGGAGACCTCGACTTCGCCGTTGCCGGGTGCTCGGACTGGGACGGATCGGGAGGCGGCGTCGGCATCTACCGCAACGACGGTACCGCGGGCTTCACCCTTGCCTATGACCAAGTGGAGAGTCACCCGAGGCGTTGGCCGCACGCCGTGGCCATGGGCGACGTGGATGGCGACCAGGATCTCGATCTACTCGTTGGCGCCGGCTGGTTTCACGACACGCCGTTCACGGGAGACTGGATCTTCGCCAACGACGGTACCGGCTACTTCACCCTCTCCACCAAGTTTCCCACCGTCCCATGGGAGTATACGTACGACGTCGCGCTGGCGGATCTCGACGGGGACGACGACCTCGACGTGGTCACGGTCGGGGATCGACTGCACGTGTACGTGAACGATGGATCAGGCGCCTTCGAGCCTCGGCCGGTGCTGTCGTCTCTCGACCGATCCTGCGAGTGTCTCGATCTCGGAGACGTGGACGGAGATGGCGACCTCGATCTTCTGCTCGGGAGGGACGGCGTCGATCTCTTGTACGTCAACACGGGCGATGCTCGCTTCGAGCTTTCCCAGCCTGGCCTGCCCGGCGAGGATCGTATGACCTACGACACGATCTTCCTGGACGTGGACGACGACGGCGATCTCGACATCCTGGCCTACGAGAGCTCACTCTCGAAACCGCTCTACCTGAACGACTCGTCGGGTTCCTTCACACGGTTCGACGGCCGCCTGCCCGACGAGATGACCAAGGCCCTCGCTGGCGGGGACGTCGATGGTGACGGGGACTCCGACGTCCTGACCGGGCGGACGAGCAACCATTACTCCTACCCCCCTCGATGGAACACACGCCTGTGGTCCAACGTGCGACGCCACCTGGCGTGGGCTTCCTTGCCGCAAGTGGGAGAGCCCCTGCTCCTCGATCTCTACGGCCGCCCCGACGACGCCTGGATCCTCGCGTACTCGCAGGGGCTGACGAACATCCCGCTGGGGATGGGGACGCTCTTCCTGGACCCGGCCACCCTGGTCGTCTACGGCTTCGGTGCGCTGGACGACACGGGGAGGGACACGGTGTCCGCACCGATACCCGACGACCCCGGCCTGATCGGCACCACGATCTACTGGCAGGCGATCATCGGCTCCCCGATGCGGCTCTCGAACGCGGAGGTCACGACTCTCACTGGGCTGTAGACGCCGCGGTTCCTCTTCGGGAGCTGCGAGCGCGCAGGCTCAACGCTTGAACTGGAGGTCGAGCTGCAGGCGCTGGTAGTCCTTCTCGGTACCCGAGATGCCGGTGTCGTTCTGGAAGAACGTCGCGCCGAAGGACCAGCCCTTGGAGATCCCGTAGCCGAAGTTCACCTCGTGGCCCTCGGAGTCGGTACCGCCGCCGCCGAAGTCCGAGTCGGTGAAGGCGGC
>CAYRXS010000256.1:0-9375 GCA_964428225.1 uncultured Planctomycetaceae bacterium | reverse complement strand
GATCGGCTCGCGACCGCGCCGGCGACCCCGCCCCTGGACCTCCGTCAGACGCTCGCGCCGCAGTGGTTCTGCGGGTTGGACAGCGACGGCTGGCCGGTCGTCTCGGTGACCGCGAGCCACAACCCTCCGTCGGGATCCACCTGCTTCTTCTCGGCGGTGGCTCGCTCGAGGGGGACGTGGGTGAACACGTCGTGCGCGCGCCCGAACACCAGGATCGTCTTCCCCGCGAGGCCGGCGTGGACCGCGTGCCGGGCGAGGATGTCGCAGAAGATCGAGTCGTTCGCATTGGCGGGAACGCTGCGGATCATGTAGCTGGGATCGATGTACTTCAGGGTGCAGGGCATCTCGATCGACTTGAAGTAGTCAACCATCCGCTTCTGGAGATAACGCCCGATGTCGAAGTCCATGCTCCCGTACCGGATGTTGCCCGAGGCGTCCAGCTCCACGCTCTCGTCGATCATCGACTGCGCGCACCCCTCGGCCACGACGATGACCGCGTGCCGGCGCTGACGCAGGCGGCGCTCGAGGGCCAGCAAGAGCCCGTTCGGACCCTCGAGATCGAAGCTCACCTCCGGCACCAGGCAGAAGTTCACGTCGAGGCTGGCGAGCGTGGCGGCGGCGGCGATGAAGCCGACGTCCCTCCCCATCACCTTGACCAGGCCGATTCCGTTGCGGGCGCTCTGCGCTTCCGTGTGCGCACCGTCGATCGCCATCCGCCCCATCTCCACGGCGGTGTCGAATCCGAACGTCTTGTCCACGCAGTCGATGTCGTTGTCGATCGTCTTGGGAACGCCGACGATGGCGATCTGGTTGCCTCTCCGCGCGACCTCCTCGTAGATGGCGTGCGCCCCCTTCAGGGTTCCGTCGCCGCCGACACAGAAGAGGATCTGCACGTCGTGCGCCTCGAGGGTGTTGACGATGACCCCCGGATCCTCGTGACCCCTCGACACCCCGAGGAAGCTGCCGCCCTGCTTGTGGACGTCCGTCACGTCCGAGAGGTTCAACGTGATCGGCTTGACCCCCCTTTCGCGATTCAGCCCCTCGTAGCCGTAGCGGTAGCCGAGGACCTCCTGGACCTTGTAGTGGTGGTGGAGCTCCAACACCATCGCCCGGATCACGTTGTTGATCCCCGGGCACAGGCCTCCGCAGGTGACGATCCCGACGCGGGTCTTTGTCGGATCGAAGTACAACCTCTTGCGCGGACCCGCTTTCTCGAAGGCCAACGTGTCGTCGACGTCCTGGCCCTCCCGGACCTCGATGTTCGTCAGGACCCGGGCGTCGTCGGGGACGAAGTTCGCGATCTTGTCGTTGTCCGTCTCCGAGAGCTTCAGCGGCGAGTCGATCTGGAGCTCGCCGAGAGTCTTGATCGCCAGATCATCCTGGGTGGGCATGAGCTTGATCTCCTGAACGACCGGAGGGCGGGGGGGCGGCGCGCCTCGGGCACCGGGGATTGTGCGGGTTCTATCGGTACCGGGCACGCTCCTTGTGAAGCCGGGTCCGCCCCTCTCCGCCCCGGAATCCCCCACCCGGCCCCCGCCGCTCGGAATCTGACCGGCTCGGACTTGGATTGCCGGGAGCCAGGCCCTAAAAACGGCCCCCCCGCCGGGTCCCCTCGGGGAATCGCGCCCTCCTGGCCGTCACCCGCGGTCGGCGTGAGCGATCGATCGCCACCGCGCAACGCCGCGGACTCCCTCCCTCCGACCCGGCCGTCCGCCCCGCGCTCCTCCCCTCCCATCCCGCGAAGTACGCCATGGCCAAGTTGTCCGGAAAAGCCCTCGTCGCCCAAGGCGGCGGCCCCACTGCAGTCATCAACCAAAGTCTCGTCGGCATCGTGCTCGAGGCCCGGAAGTTCCCCGAGATCACGAAGGTCTACGGCGCCAAGCACGGCGTGAGCGGAATCCAGAACGAGGAGTTCCTCGACCTGACCCAGGCCACGACGCACAACCTCGAGCAGGTGGCTCGGACGCCCGCGTCCGCGCTCGGCTCGACCCGGGACAAGCCGGACGAGGAGTACTGCCGGCGGATGTTCGCCGTGATGCTCGCCCACGAGATCCGGTACTTCTTCTACATCGGCGGGAACGACTCCTCCGACACGTGCCGGATCGTCAACGAGCAGGCGCGCGAGGTGGGATACGAGCTGCGGACCATCCACGTGCCGAAGACCATCGACAACGATCTCGTCGGCACCGATCACTGCCCGGGCTACGGCTCCGCGGCGAAGTTCGTGGCCCAGTCCTTCGCGGGCGTGAACCTCGACAACCAGGCGATCCCCGGGGTCTACATCGGCATCGTGATGGGACGGCACGCGGGCTTCCTCACCGCGGCGTCGGCCCTGGCCAAGAAGTTCCCCGAGGACGGGCCGCATCTGGTCTACCTCCCCGAGCGCACGTTCGACGCGGAACGATTCGTCGAGGACGTCAAGCGGACCTGCGAGGAATACGGTCGCTGCGTGGTCGCGGCGTCCGAGGGCATCTGCGGACCCGACGGGAAGCCGATCGTCACCACCCTCGGCCCGCAAGGCGAGACCGAGCGGGACGCCCACGGCAACGTGCAGCTCTCGGGCACGGGAGCGCTCGGCGACGTCCTCGCCAACCTGGTCAGGCGCGAGACCGACGTCAAGCGTGTCCGGGCCGACACTCTCGGCTACCTGCAGCGCTCCTTCCTGGGATGCGTGAGCGAGACGGACGCCCACGAGGCACGGGAGGTCGGCGAGAAGGCCGTCCAGTTCACCGTGTGGCACAACGTCGACGGATCCGTGGCGATCAAGCGGGTCGGGGACTACGCCGCCGAGTACGAGCTCCTCGGACTCGAGGAGGTGGCGGCGAAGACCAAGGTCATGCCGGACGAGTTCATCTCCGAGGCCGGCAACATGGTCACCACCGAGTTCAAGAACTACGCCCGGCCCCTGGTCGGCGACCTGGCCGTCCGCGATCGCATCGCGGCTCCGTCGATCTTCAAGATCCGCGGGAGCCTGCTCGAGCCCTCGGGGGGGTAGCCGCTCGGTACCCCCTTGTCTTCGCGGATCCGACTGCTAGACTTCCCCGCCCGCCAAGAGATGACCACCCTCTTCGGGCGGCCCGATCCCTCCGATCGGGAGCATTCCGGTGCCCGGGTGGCGGAAATGGTAGACGCGCAAGACTAAGGATCTTGTGGGGTAATACCCGTGCTGGTTCGATTCCAGTCCCGGGCACCAGCTCCGGAATCCGCTCCGCGATCGCGGCTCGCTCCCGGCCCTACTCCAGGTCGAAGGGAAGGAGGACGCGGATGCCCAGGTCGATCTCCTTGGGATCGACGGCGAGCTTGATCATCGCGCAGGAGAGGATCTCCCAGGCGTCGATCTTGCGGAGGTAGGCATCGCGCATCTCGTTCGCATTGTCGCGGACGTACTCCACCTCGAAGCGGTCGGATTCCTCGTCGTAGAGCAGGTCCAGCTGCTCCTGGATCTCCGGGGAGAGAGTCGCGGGATCCTCGTTGGGCCACCGCTCCTGCATGATCTTCCGCTTGATCTTCGGTCCTTCCGCCCCCCAGTCGATCGCGCTCCGCACGTCGAGCTGGGCTTCGAACTCGGCGATGGCCCGCAGGGTCTTGGACATCGGGCGCGGATTGAGCCACAGCAGGGCGTTCGCGCCCTGCAGCCCGGCGTTGACGTAGGCCTGGAAGCGAGGGTCGTCGGAGAGTCGGTGGTATGCGACCTGGTCGGACTGGTCCTTGAAGAAGCAGCCGGCCATGTCGGCGAGCAGGAAGTGGGTGTTGCTGATCAGGAAGTACTGGTCGTCGCCCGGGAGATCGAGGGTGGCGATGTTCCCCGTACCGGGGACGAAGATCTGCCAGTACTCGAGGACGCGGTTGCCGCCGGCGACGTCGTGGTAGAAGACGCCCGGATCGCCTGGTTCGCGTCCCTGGATGAGGAAGGCGTTCTGGTGCTCCTTGACCGTTTCGGCCAGGCTCTGGACCTTCTCCATGTCCCGGGGCAACAGCACCAGCGCCCAGGTGAACACCGGCGTGTCGTCGTGCGGAGGCCCCTTTGGGTCCTCCGGGTACTCGTTCTTGCTGATGATCAGGCCGAAGCGATCGTGGAACGTGGCTTCCAGGTCCTCGATCAACGGGGTGATGTCCGTGTAGCCCCAGGCCTCGCGAATCGTATTCTCGGCGTTCCCGATCAGGTCCTCGTCGGAGGATTCGACGAGGGAGCGCAGCAGGTCGCCGATATCCGCGTGCATGTAGAAGAACAACCCGGCGTCCGCGGGCACCATCCGGGCGATTCTCTCCACCCGGCGCATGTCGAAGCCGCGCTCGCGGTACAGTCGCTTCTGCAGCTTGGTCATCTTCTCGCTGGAGAGCTGACTGTGGAGCCGAAGCGAGAAGCCGCCTCCGAAACCGCAGCGCCCGGCGATGTCGTTGAGCGATCCCGTCTGGAACAGCTTCCCGCAGAAGGAGCTGAGCAGCGAGTCGCTGAAGGGGTCGGGCCACTCGCCGGTCCAGGCCATGTTCTCGGCCAGCATGCGATGGTCCACGTAGACCTCGAGCTCGTCGCCCTCGCGATCGGAGACGTCGATGTGGTCGGCGTAGCGCGCGGACATGCCCAGTGAGTTCTCGCCCCGGATCGCGTCGAGCTCGACGGCCTGCTCCATCAGCTCCTGCGTGTTGGAGACGACGACGACGTCCAGGATCCGAGTCACGTAGAGGGGAACCGTGAGCTGGCCCCCGGCGAGGGAGTGGCCGATCGTGTCCTTCTGCTCGTTCTCGAGGGGGGTAACGACCATCCCCTGATCGGTGAGGCCGATCGCATCCGGATAGCGGAGCAGCGCCACGCCGATCCTGCCCGGCCAGCTCGTCCGACCGTAGATCGCCCACTTGGCGTTGGCGAGGTCCTCGCCCCGGAAGTACCCGGCGATCGCGACGTCCTGGCCCCCGAACAGCGAGAGGGGGGAGGTCTCGATCGGGAGCTGCTCCATCATGCCGTCGATCTGGGCGAGCGTCGCCCCCAGGTCGAGGCCCGAGAGGACGCTCTCGTAGGTCTCGGTCTGGGAGACCGCCTGCCCTCCCCGGCAGGCCTCGAAGTCGTCGAGGAACGCGAACCTGGGGAACGGATCGAAGTCCTCCGCGAGATCCGCCTTGGAGACGTAGAAGTCCACGTCCCGGGGAATCAGGGTGGAGACGTCGAAGTCGTACTCCCCTTCGAGAGGACTGATCAGCAGCGTGGACACCGCGCCGTATCCCGTGACCAGGAGGATCAGAACGACGATGACGGCGATGCGCAGGAGGCGGCGTCGGAGGCTCATGAGACTGTCGAAGGGCCGGGATCCGGGCGGGGGCGGCGGATTCTATCGGCAGCCGGCGCCGACACCCCACGGGGATCCTCCGACGTTCGGTCGATTCCTTTCTTCCCGCGGGTTGAAGTCCGCGGAGAAGCGTCGAGAATCCCCTCCCATGAAGCTCTCCCGCCGCGTCCTGGAACTGGAATCCTCGGTGACTCTCGCCCTCTCCGCCCGCGCCAAGGCCCTGGCCCGCGAGGGGCGGGACATCGTCAACATGGCCGTGGGCGAGCCGGATTTCCCCGCCCCCTCCGTGGTGCGGGATGCCGCGGCGGAGAAGGCGGCGAGCGGGGACGTGCGCTACACGCCCGCCTCGGGCACGGCTTCCCTGCGGGAGACGATCGCCCGGGCGGCCGGGGAGGAGCGGGGGATCGAGATCCGCCCGGAGCAGGTCACGGTCTGCCACAGCGGGAAACACGCGCTGTCCGGGATCCTCATGTCCATCCTCGAGGAGGAGGACGAGGTCCTGATCCCCCTTCCCGCCTGGGTCAGCTACTTCGAGATGGTGAAGATCGCGGGGGCGAAGCCCGTGCTCGTCCCCCCCCTGGTGACGGGTAGCCCCGACTTCGAGGCCCTCGCCGCCGCGGTCTCGCCGCGGACCCGCGTGGTGATGATCAACTCGCCGTGCAATCCCACCGGCTACGTCTGGACGCCGGAGGAGATCCGGCGGATCTCCGAGCTCGCGGTCGAGCAAGACTTCTGGATCCTCTCCGACGAGGTGTATTCCCTGCTGGTGTACGAGGGTCCGGCTCCGGTGAGCCCCGCCTCGATCGGCGACGAGGTCCAGGCACGCACCGCGATCGTGGACAGCGCGAGCAAGCGCTTCGCGATGACGGGGTACCGCATCGGCTTCCTCGCCGCTCCCGTCGAGCTCGCGTCCGCGGTGGGCCGGCTGCACAGCCAGATGGTCGGTTCCCCCAACGCGATCTCCCAGCACGCCTACGAGGTGGCCTTCCGGGAGGACCCGCCGGAGCTCGCGGAGATGGTCCGCCAGTTCGCCGCCCGTCGCACGGTGCTGGTCGGGGGCCTGCGCGAGCTCGGCCTCGTCACTCCGGACTCACGGGGTGCCTTCTACGCCTTCCCGGACGTGTCCCCGTACCTCGACGAACGCGGCTCCGGCGGCTTCTGCGAGGACCTGCTCGAGCGGGAGGGCCTCGCCATCGTCCCCGGCTCGGCGTTCGGCATGGACCGTCACGTGCGCCTGTCCTTCGCGACGGACGTGGACACGATCCGCGACGCCCTGGGGAGGTTCGGGCGGTTCCTGTCCGGTCGGGAGTGAGGCGGAGGGCGAGAGCCCCTCGTCGCCCCGCTACCAGCCGAGCATCAGGTCGTAGGCGTTGGTCAGGTCCACGGGGCCGGAGCCGAAGCGGATGGCCTGGGTCGCCGCCTCGAAGCCGAGGAAGGAGAGGTCCGATGGGACCGCCAGGTTGATCACCGCCGGATCGCCGAGCCCCGACGGCATCCCGAGGACCTCGCCGCTGGGATCGAAGATGTCGACGAGCACGTTGCCCCACCCGGTCCACATCGTGGTCGGAGCGCTGTATCCCACCAGGATGCAGCCGCTCTGGCCCGGATCCGTGTCGACCGAGGCCGTGAAGGTCCCGCCGAGCGCGGGCAGACTCGTCACCGAGTACACGTCCGGGTTGAGCGTGCCGAACCAGTTGGGATTGCGCCAGGTCGCCGAGGCCGGGGTGTGGCAATCGAGGGCCAGGAACCAGACCGCGCCGCGCTCGACCCCTCCGTCGTTGTCGAGCTCCGCGCCCACGGCGATGTCGCCGAGCCCGTCGCCGTTGTGGTCGCCCAGGCCGGCGATCCCGGTACCGAACCAGTTCTCGTCGTGGAGGGTTCCCCCGAAACCGCCTTCGGTCGAGCTGATCTTCTGCTCGTACTGCACCGTGCCGTCGGTCTCGAGGAACAGGATCCAGGTGGCCCCCCGGTTGGTGCCGCCGTCATCGTCCCCGATGCAGCCCACGGCCAGGTCCGCGATCCCGTCGCCGTTCAGGTCGCCCGGCGCGGCGACGGAGTGCCCGAACTGGTCGCCGGCACCCAGGTCGTTGTCGAAGCCGCCCGAGCTCGCGCTGATCTTCTGCCTGGCCTTCACGCCGCCGCTCGTGTTCAGGAAGACGATCCACACCGCTCCGGTGTCGGTGCCTCCATCCGCGTCTCCCGTCGCCCCCACCGCGATGTCGCAAACGCCGTCACCGTCGAGGTCGCCGAGCGAGGCGACCGACGCGCCGAAGTGGCAATACAGGCCCAGAGCGAAGCCCATGCCGGACGTGTTGCTGATCTCCTTGTGGGAGAGGACGTTCTCGTTGGCATCCAGGAAGAGGAGCCACACGGAGCCCGATTCGGGGTACCCGTCGTCGACGCCGATGGCGCCCGCGGCCAGGGTCGAAACGGCGGGGCCGGCACCGTCGAGGTCTCCCAGATAGGCGACCGAGGTGCCGAAGTAGTCGAAGTCATCGAAGTTCCCGGTGCCGCAACCGGAGTTGCCGTTGGCGTATTTCTTCCAGCCCTGGACCGTCCCGTTCGTGTTCATGTAGAGGACCCACACGGAGCCCGTTTGGAAGGCCGCTCACGTGCCGCCGGAGTCGTCGTCGTAGGGTGCTCCGACGGCCACGTCGAGAATGCCGTCCCCGTTGAGGTCCGCGGTCCCCGTCACCGACGAGCCGAAGTAGTCGTAGTTGGCGAGGTATCCGGTGAAGCCGCCCTGCGTGTCGCTGATCTTCTGCTCGGAAAGCACGGTGCCGTCCGTGTCGAGGAACAGGACGTAGGTGGCGCCCCGACCCAGGCCGCCGTCGTCGTCCCGGTCGGCGCCCACGAGGAGGTCGCCGATGCCGTCGCCGTTCAGGTCACCGATCGCTGCGCAGGAGACTCCGAAGGAGTCCCGGTCATCGAGGATGCCCCCGAAGCCGCCCGCGAGGTCGCTGATCTTCTGCTCGGACAGGACCTGCCCGGCCTGGGCGTGCAAGGCGAGAGGGAGGGCGAGGGCGGTGGTGAGGGATGCGCCGAGGACGCGCATCGAACGCGGAATCAACATCGGATTCTTCCTGGTCTGGTGCCTGGGGCGGGTGGAAGCGGTGGTCGAACCATCTTAGGGAGGGCCCTCGGTTTGGGGGGACAATCCCCCACGAACCTTACCCCTCCGGAGGGCCCGGGGCGGCCCTGGGATGGTCAGGAGCGGCGTTTTCGGGGTTTTCTGCGGAGCCCGGATCTCGTGCCGGCGATCCGGAGATCGGGGGGGGGCGGTGGAGGAAAGCCCTTCCCCTCGTTAGGGCGGGGCGAGGGAGCGAGAGCCCGAACGACCAGGAAACCGCTTCCTCGAGTTGCCGCCGTGACCCGTCTCCGGTCCCGCCGACGGCGACGCTTTCGATCCGCGCGGTGGGATGTCGGCGTACAGAACCGCGAGCCGGAGGCCGCCAGGACCGGGAAGGCCAGGGTATAGTATGGCGGAATTCGCCGATCTCCATACTCTGGGGCTGGCGAGGAGGAACAGCCCGCAAAGGCCGGAGAACACGTGGTCGTTTCGTATGAAGAATGGCTTCTCCACAGGGACATCTAGGAACCTTCATATAGCCGGAGCACGCATCTGTTTGCTGTCCCTGGCGATCGGTGGACTGGCGGCGCGGGCTCCCGCATCCGATCAGTTCGAGCTCGGGCAAGTCCTGACCGGCCAGACCTGGGCGGCCGAGTCGGTCTTCGCCGTGGACATCGACGGGGACGGGGATCCGGACGTGCTGTCGGCGTCGTACGGGGACAACAAGGTCGCCTGGTACGAGAACCTCGACGGTCTGGGGACCTACGGGCCGCAGCACATCATCACGACCGATGCGCAGGGGGTGAAGCGCGTCTGCGCCGCGGACCTGGACGGCGACAACGACCCCGACGTCCTCTCCGCTTCCTCCCTGACCGACGAGATCGCCTGGTACGAGAACACCGACGGGAACGGGACCTTCGGCCCCAAGCAGGTCATCACGACCCTGGCCGAGAACGCCCGGTGGGTCGTCACCGCCGACCTGGACGGCGACCTCGACCAGGACGTGCTCTCCGCCTCGGTGAT
>CAYRXS010000255.1:0-9534 GCA_964428225.1 uncultured Planctomycetaceae bacterium | reverse complement strand
GTCGCGGGCGCCACGGTCGCGGCCTGCGGGACGATGATCCTCGTCGGGCTCTAGCGTCCGAGACGAGCGCCGGCCTTCGTCGCGAATCCGTCGTGGCGTGAGCGCACGAATCCCCCTTTGGCGGACGAAACCGCGGGCGAGCGAGAGCAAGGAGTGGAGCGGCTGAGGAGACTTGAACTCCCGACATCAACCTTGGCAAGGTTGCGCTCTACCACTGAGCTACAGCCGCTCTCGGTCGGGGCGGAGCAGGGTATCAATCGGCCGGGGAAAGGCAAGACCTGAGCCGGGTCGAGCACGGCCCTGAACGGGGCGCGGAGGGGGGCGGAGGCGCACTCCCGCCGGCCCACCATCCCCCGCCCTCCACCCGTGGACTCCGCGGGAGGCGGGGCGGTTGCGGGGAGCGCGCGAGAAGCCGGCCTCAGGGACCCGCGCTCTCCGCGATCCGGGCGGCCATCCACCGGCCCGTCTCCGCGGCGGCGACGGCCAGGGGGACGCGGCGGGCGAGCTGGGCGGCGAGGGCGGAGGCAGTGCGGCAGCCGGAACCGTGGAGACCGGGGCCGGGGATCCGCGGGTGAGAGAGCCAGAGGGGCGGCTCGTCGCGCTCGAGGAGGAGGTCGACGACCGGGTCCTCCTCGCCGTGGCCGCCCTTGAGCAGGATCGAGCGGGCGCCCCGGGCGAGCAGGGCGCGGGCGGCGGCGAGGCGGGCGTCACGGTCCGCGGCGGGCAGGGGGAGCCCGGTCAGGCCGGCGGCCTCGGGGAGGTTCGGGGTGAGGTGGACGCCGAGGGGGAGCAGGCGCTCGCACAGAAGGCGCGCTCCGTCCGCGTCGAGGAAGACCTCCCCCCCCGAGGCGCGCAGGACGGGATCGACCACGACGGGAACCGACGCGATCGAGGAGAGCTCGCCGAGCAACGCAACCGCGGCCCGCACGTGGTCGGGGCCCGGCAGGAGACCGATCTTCACCGCGTCCGGGGCGGGGTCGAGGAAGGCGCGCGCGTCCTCGAGCCACTCCGCCGGAGCGCGGGCGCCCACCGCGTGAACGCGGCGGCCGTCCTGGCGGGTGAGGGCCGTGATCACGCAAAGCGCGCGCACGCCGAACGCGCTCGCGGCTTCCCGGTCCGCGTCGATGCCCGCACCGCCCGTGGGATCGTGCCCCGCGAGCACGAGGAGACGAGGCGCGTCGCTCGACGGCGCCCGGCTCACGGCAGCCGCGTCAACCGGGTTCCGTACCGCGGATCGGAACCCTTGAGCTGGGACGAGTCCACCATCTTCAGGGCCCGCGCCCGAAGACGACGCTCGAGCCGACGCAACGTCTGCTCGTCACCCGTCTCGAGAGACACCTGACCTCCCGCCACCGTCCCGCGACCGCCGAACGAGCCCTCGCCGTCGAGCACGCGCTCGAGCAGGGGGTACGCGCGACCGAACCGCAGGTCCGTACGCAACGAGAGGTGATACACGCCCTCGAACGCGCCGCCGACCAGCGACCAGCCCGCGCCCTCCATCCGCAGGAAGAAGTCCGCCATCTCCGCCACGGACTCCGGGTTCTTCACGTGGCCGAGCAGACCGAACACCAGCGGCCCGTGCCGGCGCGCCCGGCTGAGGGATCGATGCAGCTCGCGGTAGTACGACGACGGCAGCGACGGACGCGTGATGCGCGCGAGCATCCGGCGGTCCGCGATCCGGAAGCACTCGAAGAAGGCCTTCTCGTCCAGGGGCGTGATCTGCGCGGAGAGGTCGGCGGTGTCGAAGCGCACGCCGCAACACAGGGCGGTGGCCGTGCGCTCGTCGAGCTCGAGCCCCGACTCGTGGATGTACTCGAAGATCATCGAGCAGGTGGCCCCCACCCCCAGCCGCACGTCGCGGTGAGGCACCTCGGCGATCTCCTTCGCCCCCCGGGGCTGGTGGTGGTCGAAGACCGCGAGCACCGGCACCTCCGGGGGCAGGGCGGTGTGACCGAAGGCGGGCTGGGCGTCGACGAGCACGACGCCCCAGAACCGGTCGGGGTCGACGTGCTCGTAGTCCTCGAAGACCAGATCGAGCTCTCGCACCATCGCCGTGTTCTCGGCGCGGTAGATCCGGCCCCCGGTGGCGATGACCGGATCGAGGTCCAGGGCGCCGCGGAGCAGGAAACGGAGCCCGACCAGGGCCCCGAGCGCGTCGGGATCGGGGCTGCGGTGGGTCAGGAGGAGCAGGCGCCGGTCCCCGCCCCCCGCGGACGCCTCGCGCAGGACCCCCAGCAGCCGCGCCAGGCGGGAGGCTCCGGCGCGCGGCGGATCGGGGGTGGGATCGGGTGCTTCCGGAGATTGCGTCACGCGATGCTCCTGGTGTCCGCCGGGGGAGGCGGAAGGCGGAACATGGTAGCGATGCGGCCCTCGCCCTCGCTCGAATCCCTCGGGGAATCGTCCTCGCGGGCGGGCCGGTCTTTGCGACTTCGTGCTAGAAACCGTGGTCCACGAGAAACTGGACGCTGGTGAGGATCTCGGCCCGCCCGTGGCGCGGTCCGATCTCGACCACCCGCTCCGCCCCGTCGGGGACGTACTCCTTCAGCAGCTTGAAGTCCACCTCGCCCAGCCCCACGGGCATCTCGGTCTGCTCCTCCGCCGCGTCCTGCAGGTGGATCCCCACCATGCGGGAGCCGTAGGCGTCGAGCCACTGCCCCTGGGGAGGCAACCCCAGGTTCTCGCGCATGTGGATGTGGCCGACGTCGTGCCAGTAGGAGAGCCCCAGCGAGGCCAGGTCGTCGATCACCCACCCGATCACGTCGAAGCCGAACAGATCGTCGATCGCTCGACCCGGCTCCAGGGCGAAGGTGATCCCCGGCTCCTCCTGCATGAGCGAGTACAGCGAACGACAGTACTCCTCGACCTGCCGCTGGCTCTTCTTCGCCACGCGACCCACGAAGGCCTGGATGTCCTCGCGGAGCTGCGCGGGATCCGATTCGGTGTCGCGCTCGGCGAGGCGGGCCTCGAGCGTCCTCGCCTCGTAGGACAGGACCTCGTCCTCGATCCGGCTACCCCGGACGACCATCGTGCAGCAGCCCCAGGTCCGGGCGAGGCGCATGTGACGACGCACCGAGGTCAGGGCTCGCTCGCGCACCTCCTCGTCGAGGCTGCCGAGGTGATCGACCGCCATCGTCCCGTTGTTGGAGTCCCGGCACCCGGCAACCAGGGACGGGATCAGCACGCCCGTCTCGCGCTGGGACTCGACGAGCCCATCCATCGACGCGGGGGCCTCGGTGAGCCCCAGCTCGAGCTTACGGAACCCCATCCCCACTGCGGCGAAGATCTGATCCTGGATGGACGTCAGTCTCGTTCCGAAGCAGGTGGTGGACAGGCTGTACTCGTTCGGAATTCCGGGGGTGGTCACGGTCGTGGGGAACGAACGGGATGGATCTTCCGTCGTGGGTGTATCCGTCGGAAGGAATCCGCCCTGCCATTGAGTGGAGACCCGAAATTGCGGGGGACACGCGGCGGCGCCCGGGCGTTCAGAGGGCCGGCTCGCCATCCGCGGGTGGGAAATCGTAAAAGCGGAAGTGCCCCCGTTGCAAGCCCTTGCGGGCCGGGTTACACGCGGACCTCCCCGGTCCGGGGCCGGAGATCCTCGTGTCGGGCGAGGAGCGGATCGACCTCCCCGGCCACGTATTCCTCCACCTGCTCGGGGCCCCGGCCGACGAAACGCGCGGGATCGAGGATCTCGTCCCAGCGCTCGGCCACGCCCGCGAAGAGGGGCTCGGCGGCGAGGAGCTCCCGCAGGGGGTTCCGCTCCCCCCGGTTGCGGGCCTCCGTGGCCCGGTGGCTGAGCACCCGGATGCGCTCGTGGGCGTCCTGGCGGTCGGCGCCGGCCTGGACCGCCTCGTTCATGAGGATCTCCGAGGCGAGGAAGGGCAGCTCCTCGGAGAGGTGCTCCGCGATCACGGGGGCGTGGACCACGATGCCCGAGGCGACGTTCTGGTAGAGCTGCAGGATCGCGTCGGTCCCCAGGAACATCTCCGCGAGCGAGATCCGGCGGTTCGCGGAGTCGTCCAGGGTTCGCTCGAACCACTGGTTGGCGGCGGTGTGGGCGGTGTCGTCGAGGGTGGCGATCACGTGGCGCGCCAGGGCCCCCATCCGCTCGCAGCGCATGGGGTTGCGCTTCCAGGGCATGGCCGACGAGCCGATCTGTTTCTTGCCGAAGGGCTCCTCGAGCTCGCGTCGGCTGGCCGAGAGCCGCATGTCCACCGCGAACTTCGCGGCGGACTGGGCGATCCCCGACAGGACCTGGCAGACGCGGAAGTCGAGCTGGCGCGGATAGGTCTGGCCGGTGATCGCAAACGCGCGCGCGAAGCCCATCTTTTCGGTCACCGCGCGGTCGAGGGCGCGGACCTTCTCGTGATCCCCCTCGAACAGCCGCAGGAAGGAGGCCTGGCTGCCCGTCGTGCCCTTGACCCCGCGGAAGCGGATCTGCTCCTCGGCGTGGTCGAGGTCGACGAGGTTGAACACCAGGTCCTGCAGCCACATGCAGGCGCGCTTGCCGAGGGTGGTCGCCTGGGCGGGCTGGTAGTGCGTGAGCCCGAGCACGGGCAGCGACCGCCACTCGAGGGCGAACTCGCGCAGGGCGCGGATCGCCGCGACGAGGTACTCGCGCACGAGGCGCACCGCGTCGCGCATGACGATCAGCTCGGCGTTGTCGGTGACGAAGCACGACGTGGCCCCGAGGTGGATGATGCCCCGCGCCTTCGGACAGACGTCGCCCCAGGCGTGCACGTGGGCCATGACGTCGTGGCGCAGCTCGCACTCGTACCTCTCGGCGAGCTCGTAGTCGACGTCCGTCTCGTGGGCGCGGAGCTCCGCGACCTGCTCGTCGGTGATCGGGAGCCCCAGCTCGCGCTCCGCCTCCGCCAGCGCGATCCAGAGCCTGCGCCACGTCGTGAACTTCCTGTCCGCGGAGAAGAGACCGCGCATCTCCTCGCTCGCGTAGCGCGTGGAGAGCGGGCTCTCGTAGTTGCGGGAATCCGTGTTCATGTCCTTCGTTCGCGCGGGGAGAGCACAGCATACCCCCCCCCGTCCCGCGACTCCACGCGCGGGAGAGCCACCCGCCGCTCAGCGGCGGACATCGTCCGTCAGCTGCAGCGGCGGGGTGTTGAGCCGCGGAGTCGGCTCAACACACGGTGGACAGCAGCGCGGCCGCGCCGCACCCCAGGATCCCGCCGAGGAGCCTCCACCGCAGTCCCTTCTCCCCCGCGTCCTCCCGCCCGAGGAAGGCGATGATCCACAGGACGCAGGCCGCGCCGGTGAGGTCGGTGACGAGGTCGCCCACCGCCGGATCCCGCCCCGGCGTCACGCTCTGGTGCCACTCGTCCACGACGCCGTAGAGCCCGACGAGCAGCAGCACCAGCCCGACCCGGCGCCCGCCGAGGCGCGGCCACGCGCCGGGGGCCTCGGGGCGGACGACGGCGGCCGTGAAGATCAGCCCCAGGATCCCGAACAGCGGCGCGTGGGCGAGGTTGGAGAACCAGCTCCACGAGGGGCCGGGCTCCTCGATGGTGATGACGCTCTCCGACAGCGTCCAGATGAACGCCATCCAGACGATCGCCGCCGCCCAGAGCAGCGCGCGCGGCACCCGCAGGAGGAACCGCCCCAGGCTCGAGAGGACGTTCAGCATCTCCGAACCCCGCGGGGGCGCCGGCCGTCCCCGCTCATCCCCGGTCGTCGTACCGGCGCACGGCCTGGATGGTCAGACCGTCGCCGCGCTCGTTGTGGCGGATGTCGAGCCGATCGACCATCTGCGACAGGAGGAAGAGGCCGCGCCCGCGATCGTCCTCGAGGTCGGGGGTTTCGGTGCTCTCGCAGAGCCTGCGGATCTCCTCGGGATCGCCGCCGCCCTCGTCGGTGACCTGCAGGGACCACTCGTGCTCCCGGATGACGAAGTGCAGGCTCATCCGGGCCGTCGTCTCGCCTTCCTCCTCGGTCATCGCGGCGCCGCCCCCGCCGTGGTCGATCGCGTTGGCCAGGAGCTCGGAGACCACGAGGAGCAGGCGCTCCGACTCCCGGTCGCCGACCCCCTGCATGCGCGCGAAGTGTCGCACCACGTTCCTCGCCACCCGGACCCCGCGGTGGACCGCGGGCAGATCCAGGGCCAGCTCGTGGCGGGAGGTCATGTCGGACGTCACGGGAGCACCTCGATGCGGAAGGAGAGGTCGAGGGCCGCCGCGGAGTGCGTGAGGGCCCCCACCGAGACCCGGTCCACGCCCGAGGCGGCGATCTCGGCCACGTTGGCGAGAGTCACGCCGCCGGAGGCCTCGACCTCCACGGTCCGCCCCTCCTCCTCGGCCTGCGCGCGCAGCCGGGGGCAGAGCTCGGCCATGGCCCCGGGCTCCATGTTGTCGAGCATGACGACGTCGGCCCCCCCGCGGACGGCGTCGAGGGCCTCCGCGGCGTCCCGCGCCTCGGCGTGGATCCGCATCGCGGGGCCGTGCTCGCCGCGAAGCCGCGCGACCAGCTCGTCCAGCGGCGAGCCCGCGAGGTCGACGTGGTTGTTCTTGATCATCGCCTCGTCCCACAGCCCGAAGCGGTGGTTGCACGCTCCCCCGCAGCGGACCGCGTACTTCTCGAGGACGCGCAGGCCGGGGGTCGTCTTGCGGGTGTCCAGCACGCGGGCCCGCTCGCCCACGGCCTCCGCGAAGGCCCGGGAGAGCGTGGCGGTCCCCGAGAGGCGCTGCACGAAGTTGAGCGCGGTGCGCTCGCCGGCGAGCAGGGCCCGGGCCTTCCCCACGACCTCGAGGAGGACGTCGCCGACGCGCATGACCGCCCCGTCCTCGCGATGCCGCTCGAGGCGGACGTCCGGATCGAGCAGCTCGAACACGCGGCCGAAGACCTCCAGCCCGCAGGCGATGCCCTCGGCCTTGGCGATCAGCCGCCCCCGCGCGAGGCGCTCCGCGGGGAGCAGGACGTCGCTGGTCACGTCGCCGGACCGCAGATCCTCCTCGAGGGCGAGGCGCAGGACCGGATCGATCTCGTCGAGCGGCGGTGGAGGGGCCGGCTGGTCTTCGGGGGGGTTCACGGCACGTGAACCTACGGAAGCGGGCGTGATTTCTCCACATTCCGCCCCCTCACTCTCCGGCGGGCACGAAGGACTCCGCCTCCACGCCGCGCCGCCACAGCCAGGCGAGGACCTTCTCCTCGGTCGCGGGCCCGATCCCGTGTACGTCCTGCCACGAGAGTTCCCCGTCGCGGTGCTCCTCGCGGGCCCGCACGAGCTGGATCGCCCGCTTCTGGCCGATGCCGGGCAGGCGCCGCAGCTCGCGGGCGCTCATCCGCCACGGCTCGATCGTGCCGGAGAGGCCCTCGACGACCCGCCGGTACGCCTCGGGCAATGGTGGAGAGCGGCTCTCCAGGACGAGCAGGGTTGCGCTCGCGGCGAGGACGAACCACGCCCAGCGAGGCGTCCGGGGAGACCGAAGGCGAGCGCTCACGCCCCGGAGACCGTCCCGCTCCCCGCGCGGTTGCGGCGGGAGCCCATGTTTTTGGCGGTCAGGAGCGCGCGGTCTCGTAGCCGAGGTGGCCCAGGAACGTCCGGCCCAGGCCGGGGTGGTGGCGGCGGTTCAGCTCCTCGAGGATCCGGACCGCAACGCGGCGAAGGGCGGAGGAGGCCGGGGCGTCCGGCTCGTTCAGCACGACCGGCCCCCGCTGGTTGACGCAGCGGGTGACCGCGCGGTCCTCGGGGATCCACCCGACCAGCCGGGGTCCCTTGCCGATGAACCGACGGCAGACCCGCGTGATGCGGTCGGCCACCTCGCGGGCCTCGCTCTCGCCGGAGACGCGATTCACCACGAGCAGCGGCCGGCAGCGAGGGCTGCGGCCCTCGAGGACCTTCAGGAAGGCGTAGGCGTCGGTCATCGCGGTGAGGTCGGGCGTGGTGACGATCAGGACCACGTCGCTCGCCCGCGCGAAGCCGATCGTCTGGAGGGAGACGCCGGCCGCGGAGTCCACGACGAGGTAGCGGTAGTCGCGCTCGAGCTCCTCCAGGCCCGCGGCGATCAGGTGGAGCTCGAACGCGGACAGGTCCGCCATCCGAGGGACGCCGGAGCCCGCGGCGAGGAGATCGATCTGGGCCGAGCAGGGCACGAGGACCTCCCGCGCCGTGTGCTGCCCCTCGACGACGTCCACGAAGCTCCGGGGCGGGGAGACGTCCTGCAGGATGTGCGCGTTCCCCACGCCCAGGTCGGCGTCGACGATGAGCGTCCGGCCCCGGATGGCGAAGAGCGTCGCGAGCGCCGCGGACACGACCGTTTTTCCCGTGCCCCCCCTCCCGCTCGCCACGCTCAGGGAGGCGGCACGCACGATCCCCGGCCGCTCGACGGTGCCCGGCGTCGACGACCCGGCCCCGGCGCGGTACCCCCGATGCCTGCCGTTCGACGGCGGTCGACCGTTTCCGCCGACACGACGTCCCGTGGCGAGCTCGAGGAGCTTCCTCCGGGTTTCGTACCAGTTCATTCGCGGCTCGTCGTCGATGCGCTTCTCCCGAGCCGCCGGCCACGAGCCGCCCGACTCGAGACCTCCTTCGCCGCAGGGAACCGGGGGGGCCGAAGCGAGGATCCAGTTCCGATGCTCGGTCCCTTCCTGCAAAAAGGGACGTCGATTGTCAACGCGGGAGCCCGCCCCGATTCGGGGGCCGCGAGCCGCCTCGCGTCCGGGGATCGGGAATGTCCTAACCCCATGAATACCAGGGGGTTGTGGCCTCGCCCCTCCTCAGTCTCCCTGGAGGAACTCGATCTCCTCGTCCGTCAGGATCCGCGAATCCTCGAGGGAGGACGCCTCGCGTCCGCCCGGAGGCGGTGCCTCGTCCAGCTCGAGGGTGGAGACGACCCGGGTGAGGGTCCCCTCGAGGATGGGATCCAGGTCGGCGATCGTGGCCAGGACCCGGGGCTCGTGGCGGGGCCCGAGGCTCGCCTGCAGCCGTCCTCCGACCCGCTCGAGGCGCACGAGCACCTCGCTCCCGAGCCGCCAGGAGATCGCGTCCGGCGAGCCCACCGCGACGAGCTCGCCGTCCAGGCGGGACAGGAGCTCCACCGCCCGACCTCCGAGGTCGGCGAGGGCCGGGGGCAGGGCCTCGAGGAAGACGGTCTCCGCGTGGGCCTGGATTCCCCTCGCGCTCGCGGGAGGGGGCGTGAGGGGTACGAGATAGGAGCGATCGCCCGAGGCGCTCGACACGGACTGCAGGCCGAGGAGCTCGACGCCCGCGTCGAGCAGGGGCGCGAGCCGGTGCAGGAGGCGGGGGGAGGACTGCGGATCGATGACCACCGTGCGCGGCTCGAGCTCGACGTCGACCGCCCCGGCGGGGAGGTGGCGGGCGATCGTCGCGACGTGCCGGCGCAGGAGCGAGCACGTGTCGAGCACCTCGAGCGCGGCGCGGTCGGGATCCTCGTTCGCCAGCAGCACGAGGATCAGCCGCCCGGCGAGGTCGACCCCCGCGAGGTCGGCGCGCGCTCCCTCGTCCAGGACGAGGTCGCGGTCGAGGATCCGGAAGCCGGGCACGACCTCCTCGAGGCCGGTGCCGAC
>CAYRXS010000254.1:0-9581 GCA_964428225.1 uncultured Planctomycetaceae bacterium | reverse complement strand
TGAGCTCGTCGTTCCCGTCGCGCAGCTCCAGGGCGTACTCGCCCCCCGCCGCGTCCGCGGGAACCACCCAGGGCAGCGAGACCACTCCGTCCTCGAGCCCCGGCACCCACTGCTGCACCTGGGCGCCCTTGGGATCGACGATCCGCAGACGACAGCGTCCCTCGAAGGCGCGCAGCGAGAGCCGCTCGAGCAGCACCGCGCGCAGCCACACGACCTCCCCGGGTCGGTACGCGGGCTTGTCCGTCGAGAGATGAGCCAGGGGCACCGCGCTCTCCGGGGAGAGGTCGAACGTCGCGCGCCGCTCGGCGCCGCCGCCTTCCGCGATCACCTCGACCCGGCGCAGGCCCTGGAGGTCGGCGGGCAGCTCGACGTCGAAGGCCCCGTCACATTCCTCCTCTCCCGCGAAGCGACGCGTTCCCGAGGCGTCGAAGGCCGCCCAGCTCACGAGCGACGCGGTGGGCTCGCCGTCGTAGTCCCACGTCTCGACGCGGATCCGGGCGGGCGCCCCGTCCGGCACCGCGGCGGGACCGGACACCACGAGGCGCATCGACGAGGCCTTCACGGTGCGGACGTGGATCTCCTGCAGCGCCCACCATCCGCCGGGCACGAGCAGGACCGCGGCGAAGACCGCGGCGGCGGCCAGGCGCACCGGAGTCCAGAAGCTGCGTCGGGGCGCCGGCGCCTCCGTCGCCCTCGCCGGAGGATCGAGCACGAGCTCCGGGGCGGGAGCGTGGGCCGCCTCCTTCAGGAGACCCGCCATGCCCCTCGCCTCCTCGAGGAGCGCGCGGAGCTCCGCGTCCTCCTCCAGGCGGCGTTCGATCTCCCCGGGATCCTCATGGCATCCGTGGACGTACTCGAGGAGCTCCTGCAACCGTTCTTCGCGTTCGTCGGGCTTCATCGCGTTTCCCCTTCGATTCGGATCGGACCGCTCGCATCGGGCGCGAAGGCCTGGAGGTGGTGGCGGAGCCGGGCAAGAGCCTTGCGCATGCGCGTCTTGGCCGTGCCGACCGGAATCCCGAGGGCCTCGGCGATCGCCTCGAAGGAGAGCTCCCCCGAAACGCGGAGCAGGAAGACCTCCGTCTGCTCCTCCTCCAGCCCGAAGATCGCCTCGCGGGCGGCGACGAGGGCCTCCCGACCCTCGACCTGCGCCGCGGGTCCCGGTTCCTTCGCGGTCAGCGTCATCTCGTCCACCTCGTTCAGCTCCATGCCGCTCCCGCGCCGCTCCGATCGTCGGCGCAGATCGCGAGCCAGGTTCAGCGTCACGACGAAGACCCAGGCCGTCGGATTCGCAGGCCGCGTGCCCGCGGCTCGCGCCTTCCACGCCTTGAGGAAGGCTTCCTGCAGGACCTCCTGCTCGTCCGCGCGCGGTCCGAGGATGCCTCGCACCGCCCCGGCCAGTCCCGCGGCGTGCTCCCGGAAGAGGGCCGCGAGGTCGAAAGCAGGGGTCACGTTCGGGTTCCGATCGCCCAAGTCACGTCCTTGACAGAGGTGGAGACGTCGCGCGCCGACGCCGGATTTGGCATTCCGTCGGAAACCGGAATCCGAGCCCGGATGGGGCTTGCTCGATCTTAGCGAAACCCCCACGCGAGCCACTGCTATGATCCTGCCATGCCCCGGCTCCGTTCGCTCCTCACCGGGACCTTCCTGCTGCTCGCTCTCGGACCGGCCGTACCGCTTCCCCACGCCGGAGCGCAGGAGGAGGCCGGGCCGCCCGCGGACGAGGTGCCGGCCCTGGGCCTTCGCGTCAACCGCGCCATCGCCCGCGGGGTGGAGAACCTCGTGGCGCAACAGGACTCCGACGGACGGTGGCTCGGCGACGAGAACCGCTACCCCGGCGGCCTCACCGCGTTCGTCTGCTACACGCTGGTGCGGTCGGGGGTCTCGCCGAGGGCGCGGAGCGTGTCGAGGGGACTGAAGGCGCTCTCCGAGACGAACGTGAAGAGCACCTACGGGGCGTCGGCCCGACTGCTGCTCTACGAGTCGATCGGCGGCGCCGGGGCGTGGCACGAGCCGGCGGAGGTCTGCGCCGACCTCCTGATCGAGACGCAGCGCGAGGGCCTGTGGGCGTACCCGGAGGGCAACCTCGACCTCAGCAACGTGCAGTTCGCGATCCTCGGGCTGCGCTCGGCGCGCAACATGGGGCTGCCCGTGCCCTCGAAGACGATGCACGGCTGCGGTCAATCGATCTGGCGTCACCTCGAGAACGAGTCGGGCGGCTTCCTCTACACGCTCGATCGTGTTCCCACCGGAGGCGTCACCGCCGCGGGGCTCGCCACGGTGGCGGTCCTCGACGAGCTCGCCGTCGACGACTCCGCCCTCGCGGGGATCCTCCGCAAGCACAGGAAGGACCGGGCGCGCGCGCACGAGTGGCTCGTGGAGCACTGGAATCCCGGCCGCAACGCGTACGGCGACGGTGCGTGGACGCCGGGCTTCCACTACGCCTACCTGTGGGCGGTCGAGCGCTACGGGGACCTGACCGGCCAGAAGCTCCTCGGCGAGCACGACTGGTACACCGAGGGCGCGGAGTGGCTGATCGGCGACCAGAACAACGACGGCGGCTGGGGCGACCGGGCCGAGCACACGTGCTTCGCGCTGCTCTTCCTGCGCCGCTCGATCCTCTCCGGCGGCAAGGGGCTGGAGGACATCTACCGGGAGATCGACGAGCTCGCGGCCGCGAATCCCAAGCCGGAGCCTCCGCGCATCCACGCCGACGCGCCGTTCCTGGTCGACTGGGCGGTGGCGGGCCCCTACCCCGGCAAGCCGGAGCAGACGGGGCTCTTCGATCCTCCCTTCGCGCCGGAGCGGGTGCGCCCGAAGACGAAGGGACGCCTGGGAAGGAAGAAGTGGCAGCGCGTGACGCTGCACGACGGCTCCTGGACGAACCTCGAGGAGACGACCGGGCGCGCCGCCGACTACTGCCTGTGGGTGCTCGGGACGCGGATCACCTGGGCCGGTGACGGCGACCGGGAAGCGTGTCTGTGGTTCGACTTCGAGGACGGCTGGCGCGTGTTCCTCGACGGCGAGGAGCTCTCGAGCGGCGCTCGCGTGGGCGCGCCGATCAAGGGGGACGTGCGCGTCGTCTTCGACCTCGCCCCGGGCGAGCACGAGCTCGTCGTCCTGTCCGAGGACGTCCTCGGCTCCGCGGTCTTCGGGGCGCGACTGAGCGCGCCGGACGGCTCACCGCTGCCCGGCGAGCTGGAGCTCGGATTCGGCAAGTAGCGGAATCAGGCGGGCTCCCCTTCCTCGTCCTCCGTCTCGACGCGCTCCGCGAGCTGCTCGGGCGTGGGCTCGGGTCCCAGGAGGATCTGCGACCCCGGGAAACGCTCCGCGGCGAGGCGGCCGTGCTTGGCGAGCTGCCCCGAGATCTGGGAGCAACACCACGCGAGGATGTCGGGGTGATCGGCCTTCTTGAACTTCAGCTCGATCAGGGCCTGGCGCATCTGCCGGCGCTCGCCCTTGACGTCCTGCTCGTAGAACACTTCCAGGGTGAACGAGTAGCGGCCAATGGGGAGCACGGGCTGGACGAGCTTGTAGTTGTAGCCCACGGTCAGCGAGTCCTTCGGCTGCTGACGGTACCGGACGATCAGGTAGGCGGTGATCGCCACGATCACCAGCGCGACCGCATAGCCGACCTTCGCGAGGTCGATCTCGATCTCGAACCGCAGCAGCATCGAGCTCAGTGCGAGCAGCCCGAGGAGCACGATCGGCCCGCAGACGAGGGCGACGAGCACCCACCGGAAGGTGCGGCTGCGGGGAATCAGGGAGCGCAGGCGGCGGAGCATGGAAGGGGCGGGCGTCGTACGAAGCCGGGACGTGATCGTAGGGGGTGATCGACACGCAGGAAACCCTCCCTGAATGACGATCCACGCCGCTCGTCTCTCGACGGGCGGTGGAGGAGGGAATTTCCCCCTCCGGAGTCGGTTCGGCGGTACGATCGAGCCGAAAGACCATTTCCACCGCCGCCGGTGCCGAGGCCTCCGCCGCACGCACCCGTTCTCCTGGAAGAGGCTCTCCGATGCGTCGCTCCCTGGTCGCCCTGCTGTTCGTCGTCCTCATCTCCGCTCTCGTCCACGGCGTGCGCCGATCCGAGCCCGAGAGCGCGCGACACGCCGATGAGCCCGTCCTCGTACCCTTCGTCGTCGACGGAGCGCGTGAGCTCGTCGTGGTCGATTCCGGCCTCCTCGTCTGCAACGCGAGCGGCGCGGAGGATCCCCTCGTGATCGAGGAGCTCGCCGTCTCCGCCGACGGCATCGTGATCCACCGTGAAGAGCTGGACGTCGAGCTCGCCGGCGATCGCCGGTACGCCGAGATGAACGCCCTCGTGGAGCGCATGCCGGAGGAGATCGCCCACCTGCACCGCGAGCGGAGGTACTTCGCCGCGGACGACGTGGCCCCCTTCCCCTTCGAGGAGATCGCCGACCGCTGGACGGAGATCGACGCGATGAGCAGCGAGCTCCGCGCCGAGTACGCCGCGGGTGCCCCGCGGCCCTTCGTCGAGATCGTCTTCCCCCTTCCCCTCGACCAGGTCTTCTTCCCCGACGACCGGCCCGGCGCGGAGCGAGAGATCCGGTTCTCCATCCGCCATCGTCGCGGCACCGCGTCGTCCACGACCACGATATCGCACACGATCACCCTCCTTCCGCCCCGCCGGCCGGCGCCGGAATCGCTCGCCTTCGACCTAGGCGACGTCACGCTGCACGCGGGCGACCTGCACGTTCACAGCTGCCACGGCGAGGCGGTGAACGCCTGCGCGCCGTCGGCGGATTGTCCCGCGGAGAGCTTCCAGACCTCGGGCAGCTTCACCTACGCGCAGCTCAAGACGCAGTACCAGGCGCTGGGCATCGACTGGTTCACGGCCACGGATCACAGCTACTGCATCAACGACGGCGCCGAGTACCAGACGATCGTGGACGAGACCGTCGCGCTCACCGACGCTTCGTTCCTGGTCGTCCCCGACATCGAGCTCTCGAGCGAGGAGCAGGGATCGCAGAGCGGCTCGGACCTCGCCGACCTCCTGTGCCTCCTGGGCCCCGCGCAGAACCACATGGGTGCCCACGGCATCAGCTCGCGGAAGGAGGGCGGGTCCGACGGCTTCCTCGGCTTCTGCAACGGGTTGTTCTCGGACGCGCTCGAGGGTTTCCTGGCGAACGCGGCCGCGATCCGGGCCGAAGGCGGCTACCCGATCATCAACCACCCCGCCGCCTCCTCCTTCGCGTGGAACAGCTCCGCCGCCACGCTGGGCATCGAGTCGAACCAGATGCACGGCCTGGAGATCTGGAACGGAGCCACGCAGTCCGGGCAGGACGACCACGTGGCGAGCTGGGTGACCGCGCTCCTGGGGGGCCGCATCCTCTACGCCTACTCGGGCAGCGACACGCACGACGAGGCGTTCGAATTCGGTGCCAACCATGCGGTGTTCGTGAACGAGCCCTTCGACATCGATCACCTCGAGAGCGTCCTGAAGTCCGGGCGCGTGTTCGTCTCCGACGGTCCCGTGCTGATCCTCGAGGTCCAGCTCGACGGGCAATCGCTCCTGATGGGCGCCCTCCAGTCCATGAGCCCGACCCAGCCCGCCTCCACCCTCACCACCCGGGCGCACTACGACTTCGGGGCGAGCACGGGCACGATCACCGTGTTCCGCGGCCGCGTCGGCGAAGGCTCCGAGACGATCCTGGGGACCAGCACGACGCTCACGGGCTCGGGCGTGTTCGAGCTCACCGACGTCCTCGACCCGACGTCCCGCACGCACTACCGCGCCTATGCGGAGACGGCCGGGGCGGCGGAGGTGGCCTACGCGAACCCGGTGTTCTTCCTGCCGGGGAGCTGCTCCTGGAGCCAGTACGGCCTCGGGCTCGGCGGCGCGAACATCGCCACGCTGTCCACCGACTCCTGCCCGGCCATCGGCAGCGTGAACCGGATCGACGTTACGGGCTACTCCCCCACGTCGACCGCGGCGATGTTCGTCTACTCCTCGAGCCCGATCCCCGGGGGCGCGCCCCTCGCGGGGGGATACCTCCTGATCACCCTGCCCCACAGCTACCTGGCGGTCGAGCCGCTGGCGGGAGGCGCGGCGTTCCACACGGTGCAGATCCCCTTCGATCCGGCGTTCATCGGCCTCTCCTCCTACTGGCAGTCGGTGGCCCTCGACGCGGGGCAGCCCGCGGGGATCGCCTTCTCCAGCGGGCTGGCCATGACCGTGTGCGGCCTCCTCCAGTAGATCCGGGGGGGCCTCACGCGGCCGTCAGCGGTCCCCGGGTCCCCGGGGAGGCCGAGACGGCAGGTCCTTGTTGACGGCCCCCCGCGGTTCGTTTCTCATGTCCGCTACCGGCAGGCGCGGAACCGAGGTTCGGCGCCTTCTGGAGCGGGAGAAAACTGTACATATCGTCGACCACCCCCCGGTCCTGGTCCGACCCCCACCCCTTCCACCGCGATGAACAATCGGCTGGCCCTGGCCCTCACCGGCATCTGCGCGTCCCTCCTCACCTTTGCCTGCGGCAACCCCGGGGGAGGGGGATCCGCGTCGCGCATGGTCATCCTGGAGTCCTCGAACGGCTTCGGGAAGCTCCTGCCCCACCGGATCTTCCGGTCGGACGACGGGGGGCTTCCGACGGACCAGATCTTGGAGATCACCAAGGTCTCCGACCTGCTGGACAACGTCACCCTGACCAACCCGATCCTGCCGCCGACCGAGTGGCTGACGACGGCGATCCTCCCGAACGGGGAGCCGGGCAACCACTTCTTCTACACGAAGTTCCGCCAGCCGATCGGCATCGACTCGGTCCTCGACGCCTCGGCGGGCTCGAGCATCAACTTCAACCTGGTGGGGACGATCACCATCCTCGCCGTCGATCCGATCAGCGGGACCACGACGCCGGTGCCCGGTCGCGCGTTCATCGGGGGCTACACCTACGGTGAGGTCGACCCGGAGGAGCCGTCACAGCTCCTGCTCGAGAAGTGGGTCGGCCTGGTGGGTGGGGTTCCCACCGCGCTCGACGTGAACGGCGAATACCCGGGGCTGGGCTTCCCCGGCACGGAGAGCGCGACGGGCTTCGCGGGAGCCGCCGACCTGGTCTCTCCGAACACCTTCGTCTTCATCCCCGACACCGACGAGGACCTGCTGACGCACGAGACCTATCCCACGGGCGTGCAGGTCCGGATGCGGATGACCGAGGGCGTGCTGGCCACGAACGGCAACGAGCTGCGTGACGAAGGGCTCGCCTCCTCCTCCGTGGGCCCGGACACGATCTCTCCCGAGGTGGCGGTCTCCGGGCCGACCAAGATCCCGGTCATCATCCCGGGCAACGGGGACATCGACATCGACCCGCAGACCTCGATCACCGTCGAGTTCACCGAGCCCGTGCAGCTGCGTACCGTCGGTGAGCTCTACGACGGCACGGCGCCGGGCCTGAGCGCCGCGATCCAGCTCGAGTTCGGTCCTTCCTCCTCGCGGGTGCAGGTGCCGTTCAGCCTGATGCCGTACTCGGTGTACGACCTCTCCCGGCTCGAGCTCGTTCCGGTCTACAACTTCCCGGGCTCGGGCCCGGACATCGGCGGGCTCTCTTGCGGGAGCTTCAGCCAGATCTCGGTGATCGTGCAGGGAGACCAGTTCCAGGACCTGAACGAGAACCAGAACATCCTCGCCCCCTCGACCTACTTCACCACCGCGGAGGGGCCGGGCCTCGTCAACGCGCCGATCATGCCCGACACGGTCTACATCGTGCGCGGAGGCACGAACCCGGGTCTCTCGGTGATCGACCTGAACGGGTTCGGCCAGGGCTGCGGCGATCCGACGTACGACATCGCGCACCCGATCATCGAGGGCAACACGAACTTCCCGAACAACCCGAACGTGGCGATCCAGGGATCGCTCCTGATCCCGCCGCTCGCGCCCGGCGAGTGCACGTTCGACGGGGGCTCGCCCGGGGTGTTCACCCTGGCGAAAGACAGCTCGCTGCGGGACATCGTGGCGGGCGCGCCGATCCTGTCGTCGGTGGGCGACATGGCGCTCGGCCACGCGATGGACAACTCGTTCAACAACTCGCTTCCCTTCGGATGCCAGGCCGGCGGGGGCAACATCTGCGCCCAGACCGGTCTGAAGTTCGTGCAGATCGCGGCGGGCGGGGCGAACACCCTGGCCCCGGCCACCGTGTCCACCTTCCCGATCAAGAGCGTGTGGGGCGCCGAGAACCTGGTCTCCTGGGCGCCGCACCCCAACCCGCCGCCGCTCAGCTTCCCGCCGCTGTGCCTGTCGCCGCTGATCGGCAACCTCGAGCCGACGTCCATCGACGTGACGCTCATCCTGATGCTCTCGAACCTGCTCGTCCCCGGGGCCTTCCCCCTGGGACGTCCCGAGCTCGAGATCCCGCCGACGGGGCTGCTCACCCTGGAGCAGAACGCCTTCTTCATCGGCCCGTCTCCGCCCCAGACGAACATCGGCAACTGCAACTACTACATGGTGCGGCAGCAGATCGGCCAGTTCCTGTACGTGATCGACCGCGTCTCCAACGAGATCGTGGTGTTCAACTCGAACCGCTTCACGGTGGTCGATCGCATCCACGTGCCGGATCCGACCTCGCTCGCGATGTCGCCTAACCTCGAGTTCCTGGCGGTCACGAACCAGAACGCGGGCCTCGTCTCCTTCATCGACACGGACCCCACCTCCGCCACGTTCCACCAGGTCATCCGGAACACCGCGGTCGGCAAGGGGCCCATCGGCATCGCGTGGGAGCCCGGCAACGAGGACATCCTCGTCTGCAACCAGGCGGACGGCAGCGTCTCCGTGATCTCGGCCTTCACGCTCAAGGTGCGCAGCACCCTGCGCAACCAGTTGACCCAGCCGTTCGAGGTGGCGATCACGCCGCGTCAGCTCGGCTTCGGTTTCATGCGGGGCGTGTACTTCGCCTACATCCTGAACACGAACGGCAAGGTCGCTCTGTTCGAGTCCGGACCCAACGGGGTCAACGGCTGGGGCTACGACGACGTGATCGGCCAGGCGCCGTTCACGTTCATCAACCCGAAGACCATCCAGCCCGATCCGACGAACCTGAACTCGGCGGTCTGGATCCTGCACGAGCAGCCGATCGACATCTTCACGGGCGAGCCCACCGGTCAGGCCGGGGGAGCCGTGTCGAACATGGCGATCATCAGCGGCACGATCGGGATCATCCCGCTCGACCCCGGGTTCTTCTCCAACCCGCAGCTGCGGGACATGGAGTTCGGCATCATCGCGTCGATTGGCGAGGGACCGGAGGGCCTGACGGGCATCCCGGTCGACCTCTGCTACGACAACCAGCGGAACATGACCGCGCTGACGAACTGGTCCTCGCAGTTCTCGGCCGGCTTCCCGCTGTCGATCAACGGCAAGAGCCTCGTCAAGCCGAGCGCGGGAGCCATCATCCCGGTGGCGGCGCCGCAGTTCATCTTCGTCGCGGTTCCCACCTCGGTCGAAGGCCCCGGCGTGATCGACGTGCTCGAGCTCGCCTCGGGCTACCGCCGCTTCGACACGAACGCGTTCCATGATGGGGTCCAGTCGATCCAGGCCTCCAACGCGTCCGGCATGGCGGACTTCATTCGCCAGTAGA
>CAYRXS010000253.1:0-9606 GCA_964428225.1 uncultured Planctomycetaceae bacterium | reverse complement strand
CAGGAGGTCGAGATGTTCCCCCCGGGTCCCTACGTCACGCACTGCCGGGGCATCGACGAGATCACCATCTACGGGGGAGACGACGACCACCACAACACGTACTACTTTGTCGTGTCCCCCTGGATCGCGGATGGGACGTCCGCTCCGGATTTCTACATCCACCTCTGGGACGGCGACAACAACGCCTCGGGCACCGTGTCCGGCACGCAGGACTACAACGCCCACGGAAGCGGGCAAGGCACTCGCTTCGAGTATCGCCTGTACGGAGGACCGGGAGCCTACGATACCGGTGAGCCGGATCCCGGCGTCGATCCCACGACCTGGGGCGGCACCCTGATCGACATCGACTCGGACGAGGCCGACCTCACGCTGCGAACGGACGAGCCGGGAGACACGGACGGCAACAGCCCGGAAGATCTGCGAGACCAGGACTTCTCCCTGATCGGGGTGGACATCGATGCCAACTGGGGAGACTACGTCTCCGGGCAGTTCATCTACCGCTTCGTCGTCGACAGCAGCACCACGGGATCGTCCGGAGCCGACTGGAATCGCTACGAGCTCCAGATCACGCGCGATGCGGCGCGAACCGATACCACCGACCTTCGAATCGCCGTCTACGAGCTCACCTTCGCCGGCCGGCCCGACTCGTCGTCGGTGTGGACGAATCTGGCGTTCCGGATTCCGCCGACGGCCACGGACGAGATCGACATCCAGACCCTGGATCTCGATTACCAGGACTACTCGCAGAACCCCAGGAGTACCGTCACCACCCCCTCGCTGTTCTACGACGACACCCTGACCTACGAGTCCGGACAGCAGTACGTGGGAGGCTGGATGTGGACGAGCCTCAACCAGCTGCAGAGCACGCGTCCCAACGGAGACGGGATCACCGGAGTCACCTATCCGACCACCGAAGAGGAAGGGATGCTCTGGACGCTCGACGTCGATGCGGGCACGGTGCACAACCCTTTCTCGATTCGCCTCCACGACGTCGGCGCCAATTGGCTCCCGCTGTACTTCGATCCGGTCTTCCAGGCCTACGGCACCGGCCCGATCGCTCTCGGAGGCACGGGATTGCCGCGGCCCGGAGGTCCGAGCTTCACGATCGAGGCGACGAACGGGCCCGCGAACGCACTGGGCCTGCTCCTCGTATCCGATGCATCCGCCGAGATCCCCTTCGGCGGGGTGGTGCTCTACGTCGATCTGGCCGGGCTGATGACGGACATGATCCCCGTCCCTCTGAACGGATCCGGAGCGGGCTCCTACACGACCTCCCTGCCGTCGGGCTTCCCCGCCATGGACGTCTACCTCCAGCTCGGAGCCATCGACGCCGGCTCGATCTGGTACTCGAACGGGCTCCGGATGGCCATCGTGCCGGAGTAGGCGACCGGCTCGACCCCCCGCGCCTCGCGCGGATGGCGGTTTTCAGGCCACCGGGTAGGATGGGACCATACTCGATGACTCGCTCCTGAGGTCAACACCCCCGTCTGCCGCGGGGAGGAGGTTGGAGATGGCCCGCAGGATTCGGCTTTGGAGAGCCATGCTTTGGGCGGTGATCGGGGGAGCGCTCTCCTCCGTGCTCGCCTTCTTCCACATGGGCAAGGCCGCCACCGCCCAGTCGGCGCAGAACGTGCCCGTCGGAGGCCAGCAGTCACGCTTCGATCGCCACTGGCTGCGACTGCCCTTGCCCGGAGATTCCGACCAGGACCTCCTCCTGAACGGCGAGGAGGAAGCGCTCGGGCTCGACCCCTTCGATCCCGACGAGAACCAGTCCGGAACGATCGATGGACCCGAGGTCGCGCGCAAGTACGACGAGATCGTCGCCGGGCTCCCGCTCTGGGACGAGGAAGACCCACCGCCCACCGAGATCGTCAAGACCGAACATTTGGCGTTCGGCCTCGAGACGTGTGACGTCTGCGGTCTGGAGGTCAACATGGGCTTCGTCCGCGTGTACAACCCCTGGCACGACCTCGCGATCGACATTCCGTTCATCGGGCTCCACTACCTCGAGCACGGCTCCTTCTCCCACGACGGATCGATCCACGAGGGTCGCATCGACGTCGCCCTGCTCGACCGCGTGCTCGACGACCTGCATCGTCTTCCCGTGGGGCTGGACAGTGACAACGACCTCCTGGCCGACGCCGAGGAGCTCCTGATCGGTTTCGATCCGCTCGATCCCGACGAGAACGGCAACTTCGTGCGCGACGGCATCGAGATGGCCACCGCGATGCGGGACGCGATCGAGGGGCTGCCCTACGGACCGCTTCCCGACCAGACGTACAAGGTCGACCACCCCGCGTACGGTCTCGAGAACTGCGAGATCTGCGGGACGGTGCACAACATGGGCTTCCTGGAGATCACCGATCCCGTGCAGGATCTCACGGTGGGAGTTCCCTACGTGGGCCTGCACGCCATGGAGCACGGCTCCCTGTCCTTCGACGGCACGGTCAACGAGGGGCGAGCCGACGTCACGACGCTCTGGTCGATCCTGAACCCGTGAGTGGCACGACGTCGCGCGGGGAGGAGGCTGTCCGTCTCGGCGAGTTGCGGACACACGACTCCCAACTCGCGTTCCTCGCCCTCCTGACGGCGCGGGACGTCAAGCCCGCGAGCCGGTGGGAGAAGGCGCTCCCTCGCGAGCTCCGCGACGTGCTGCGGAGCCTGGGGCTCGCGGTGCGGACCGCGAGGCGGACGACCCTCCAGGGCCGCCAGGTCGTCGAGACCCTGTTCGCGCTCGATCCCGCCCGCCTCGAGCGCTACGTCGCCCGATGCGACGGCGCCCCGATCCGGAAGGGCGCGACGACCCGCCGCTTCGAGGGGACGTTCTTCGGCTACCCCCCCTGCTGCGTCGAGGCGTTCGCCGAGCGGCCCTACGCGCCCAACGACCTCTCTCGCGAGGACCAGGCCCTTCTCTTCCATTGGGCCTGCCCCGGCTGCGAGGAGACGCCGGCGCTCCTGGAGCGTTACCGCGAGCTGAATGCCCGGCTGAGTGAGTTGCCATGACCACTTACGGAATCCTGCTTTCCATCCTGCTGGCCTCGGTGACGGTCGACCGGGTACAGGAAGACTCGGTCACCATCGCCCAGAACGGAGTCGGGCGGGCGGTCGTCGTGGTCGCCCCCGACGCCACCGAGGTCGAGAGGCACGCCGCGGGCGAGCTGGTGCGCTTCCGGGGCGAGGCGACGGGCGCGACCCTGCCCATCGTCGACCACGCCGAGGGCGAAGGCTCCCGGATCCTCGTCGGGCCCGACGCCGCCCGGCTCGCGATCCCGGATTTCTCTGCCGACGACTACGGTGACGAGGAGCTGTTCATCCGCACGAAGGGTCACGACCTGATCCTCGCCGGAGGTCGGCCGCGCGGCACGCTCTACGCGGTCTACACGTTCCTGGAGGACGTCGTCGGCTGCCGCTGGTGGACGTCGACTGCGAGCACGATCCCGGAGTGGCCGATCCTCGAGCTGGGAATCCTGAACGGCGGCTACGCGCCCCGGTTCGAGTACCGCGAGTCCTTCTGGTTCGATGCCTTCGACGGCGACTGGGCAGCTCGGAATCGCGGCAACGGAAACTCGGAGCGGCTGGAAGCCAGACACGGGGGCAAGCATGTCTACCAGGGCTTCGTGCACACCTTCTACCCGTTGATCCCCCCCGACGAGTACTTCGAGGCCCATCCGGAGTGGTTCGCCGAGATCGATGGCGAGAGAGTGCACCATCGGACGCAGCTCTGTCTGGCCAACGAGGAGATGCGTCGCCAGCTCGTGGAGAACCTGAAGGTGCGCCTGCGCGCGAACCCGCAGGCGACCATCGCGTCGGTGTCGCAGAACGACTGGCACGGCTACTGCCGGTGCGCGCGCTGCGCGGCCGTCGACGACGAGGAGGGCGGTCCCTCGGGATCGCTGCTGCGGTTCGTCAACGCGGTCGCGGCCGAGATCGAGGAGGAGTTCCCACACGTGGCGATCTCCACTCTCGCCTACCAGTACACGAGAAAGCCGCCTCGGCTCGTGCGCCCGCGTTCCAACGTGATCGTGCGCCTGTGCAGCATCGAGTGCTCGTTCAGCAAGCCCCTCTCCCACGATCGCAACGCGGCCTTCCGCGACGATCTCCTCGGGTGGTCGAAGGTCTGCGACCGGCTGTACGTGTGGGACTACACGACGAACTTCGCGCACTACGTGCTCCCGCACCCGAACCTCCGCGTGCTGGGACCGAACATCGCGTTCTTCGCGGAGCACGGCGTGCGGGGCGTCTTCGAGCAGGGCGCCTACCAGTCCCCGGGCGCCGAGATGGCGGAGCTCCGGGCGTGGGTGCTCGCCAAGCTTCTGTGGGATCCATCCCGCGATCCGGAGGCCCTCATCAACGAGTTCCTCGATGGCTACTACGGTCCCGCCGCCGGGGGCGTCCGCGCCTACCTCGGGCTCATCCACGATGCGGTGGAGGCCAGCGGCGACTACCTGGGCTGTTACTCGCCCCCGGATGCGGGATTCCTCTCTCTCGGTACGCTGGTCACGGGGATCCTGATGCTTCACATCGCGGAGCAGGCGGCGGGTGACGACGAGATCCTCCGCCACCGGGTGCGCGTGGCCCGGTTGCCGGTGCTGTACGCCTTCCTCGTTCGCTGGAAGGAGCTGAGACGGGAGGTGCCGGGTGACGGCAATGGCTACTGGCTGATCGCGGACTCGATCCATACCGTGTACGAGCGGTTCATGGCCGTCGCGACCGCCGAGAAGATCACCCGGGTGGCCGAGGGACGGACGATCGACTGGCTCGGGGAGATCGTCGACCGGAAGTAGCGCCGCCGCTCAGTCGCCCGGATCCGGCGGCACGCCGCTCGCCGTCTCCACCGTGGGGATCGGGCGGAAGTCCGGGTGGTCGCGATACTGGAGGTTCTTGCGACCGTAGTAGGTGCCGTAGTACGGGGCGTTGGCGTCTACCCAGGTCACCAGGGTGACGAGCTCCTCGAGCGAGAGCTCCACGCCCTCGTGTCCCTCGCGGATCAGCTCGATCAGCCCGCTGGCGTGCGAGCCCCAGGTGTAGGGAGGCGTGTCGTCGACGTCCCCCATCTTGGCGCCGATCTCGCTCACCGCCTCGACGAGGTCTCGCTCCAGGATGCTCTCGTAGGAGCGGCTGAACAGCGCGGTCAGCTCGCCGCCGAGGTCGAGGTCGGCGTCCGGCTCCTCTCCACCGTGGCAGGAGACGCAGTGGCGGTCGAGGATGGGCTGGACGTCGGTGGGATAGTGGATGGGACGCGGCGCCGTCTCACCCGGTTGCGGCCCGGGCGTACGCGGGGGCCGGCGCAGCGCGGCGAGGGGCGCGTTGTGCGGGGCGCGGTCGCGCGGCTCGTGGCAGCCGATGCAGGAGCGCACCTCGCCGGGTCGGAAGTTCACGAACGTGCGCATCCGCTGCACCTCCATGAAGTCCTCGTCCAGGGCCTGGAAGAACACGTTGCGGTCCGCGGGCACCGTGAAGCAGGCGGAGCCGTCCTCCTCCACCGGCACGATCCCGTGCAGGACCTTCACGTGGGTGTGCGTCCACAGGCTCACCACGGAGTGCTGCTGTCCGTGCTGGTCGCCTTCCCAGAAACGACGCGCCGTCCAGGGACGCGCGACGGTCTCCATGACCCGGATGTACTTCACCGTGCCGGGGGCGACGGACCGCTCGATGTCGAGCTCGCCGTATTCCGCGAGGCTCGCGTCGTCGAGGCCCGCGTGCACGTCGGTGATCAGGACGGTGGCGAGCTGCTCCTCGGAATCCGTCGGCTCGACCGCGGAGGACAGCACGTGCGGCAACGGGCGCGGGCGCAGCGGCATCGGCTGCCAGCAGGACATCTCCGGGTCGTCGTGGACGAGCACGCGATTGCCGAGCTCGTCGATCAGGTACAGGTCGTAGGCGCTGACGTCGTGGACGTCGCGGTCGGGGTTGTGCGAGACGAGGATGAGCTCGGCGGAGAGCGGATACGGATCGTCGTAGAGCGGCCCGCTCTGCGTCGGCTCCCAGCGACCGTCGATCTTGTGCCGGTAGCCCCACTCGCTCCGGATGTCGATGTCGGGGGTGAGGTAGGTCATCGCCCGGCGGGTGCGGATGGGCTCGTTCACGTCGATCCGCAGCACGGTGCCCACCCCCAGCGGCATGTGCGGTCCGCCGATGCAGACGTACAGGTTGTCCGTGCCGGGAATCGCCCGCCCGTTGTAGAAGCTGGGAAACGCGTGATCGTTGCCGATGATCTCGGCGGATCCCGTTCCATCGGGACGCATCGTCCACAGGCACTTGACCGCGGAACCGCCCTTGTCGACGTATTCCCAGCGCGTGTAGAGGATGCGTCCGTCGTTCGTGATCGTGGGCACCTCCTCGCTGACCGGCGTCTGGGAGAGCAGGCGCATCCCGCTGCCGTCGGCATCCATCCGGTAGAGCGCGGTCGTGGTCAGGATGTCGGGAGGGTCGCACAGGATGCCGCGCTCGCAACGCGTCGAGACGAAGCAGACGTCCCCGTCCGGCAGCCAGCACGGGTGCATGTCGTCCGTCTGGTGGAAGTAGATGCGGCCGGTTCCTCCGAGGTGCGAGTTGTCGTACTTCGCGATCCGCTCCGCCTCGTCCGCGGGCGGGAAGGTGAGCTGGCGGAGGTTCGAGCCGTCGACGTCGACCTGCCAGATGCGGAACCCCTCGCGCGGGGAGGCCTTGTAGTCGAACACGATCCGCCGGGCGTCGAAGGACAGGTCGTAGCGGCCGAAGATCCCGCCCTCGAGCTCGGGCACCAGATCGGTCACCGTACCGTCCTCGAGCGACAGCACGCACAGGTTGCCCCCGTAGTGCACGCAGCCGTCGATGAAGTCGGTGTAGTAGTGGCTGGACTGGTACGTGGGACGGCGGACGAAGAGGAGCGAATCGAAGTCGAGGAGCGGGTTCGCGTCGAAGAGGGCCTCCCGGCGCAGCGCGTCGCAGGCCGCGATCCACGCCTCGAGATCCGTCTCGTCGATCTCCGTGGTCTCCCAGGCCTCGGCGCGCTCCTCGAGGATCCGCAGGCGCTCGACGCAAGCGTCCAGGCGCGGATCGCGCTCGGCGAGGCGCGCGATGGATGCGTGCATGGCGTCGAATCGGGCGTCGCCCGCATCCTCCATCAGGGTGGCGAAGCGCAGCGAGCGGAAGTAGAGCTCGCGCACCTCGCGCAGGCCCGCCTCGTCGACGACGCGCACGGCCCTCGCCCGCTCCGCGAGGAACGGAGCGCGGAAGCTCCGCTCGGCGTAGCGCGCGGCGAGCTCGGCCCATTCGCCGTGCCTCCAGGGCTCCTTCCAGATGCCGTCCTCCCGCTCCTGGTCCATCTCGCGCCCCGCGTCCTCGCCGGGGAAGTCGCGCTCGAGCCGGGCCCACAGCGCGAACATCGCGTCCGGCGCGACGACGACGCTTCCATCTCCGTCGAGATGCAGCGCGCGTCCGATCCTTCCCTCGACGAAGCGCGCGTTGGTGAGGATCGCGGGCCGCCCGGCGTCGAGCGCGTCGCCGTCGAAGGTCCAGCGCGCGACCATCCCCTCCGCGGCGGTGGAGTCGGGGTTCTCGAACAGCGCGCGCAGCTCGTCCGGCGCGAGCCGGCGGTCGTAGATGCGCACCTCGTCGAGCTCGCCCTCGAACCCGCTCGGACCGGGATAGTTACCGTTGGTGAACCCGATCTTCATCACGTGTCCGGGAACGTCGGGCTCGTGGCGGAGGTCATCGTCGACGTCCGCCTCGCCGTCGATCCAGAGCTCGAACGCGTCGTCGCTCTGGGCGAGGGCGACGTGGTGCCAGCGTCCGTCCGCGACCGCGCGCCGGGAGGGGACGGTGCCCACCCAGCCGATGTCGTAGACGAGCCGCCCCCCGCGCACGAAGAAGGTCTTGCCCTGCGGCGCCCAGTTGCCCTCCGCTGGAGCCCGGGCCAGGATCGTGCCGCCCTCCTCCGTGCGGATCCACGCGCTGAAGGTGAAGTCGGAGCGCCCGAGATCCGGCATCGGCGCGACGTCCTCGGCTTCCGAGGAATGCCCAGCGAGCGAGGCGAGGAGCGTCTCGTGCCACGTGTCTCGCTTCTCGTAGCGATCCGACGCGTCCGACGCCGGCTGCTGGCCCGACGCGAGGGACGCTCCCGTCGCGAGGAGGATCCCGACGAGCCGGAACAGGGACCGCGAGAGCTTCATTGCCCGCCCATGATAGCGTCCGCGGGCCCCGCCGCGCTCACTGTCCGATCGTGCACTCGTAAGCGCAGTGCAGGTAGAGGGAGCCTCCGAAGCTGGCGGCCTGCGTGTAGAACACGAAGCCCGCAAACCACGGGTCGCCCGGCACCGGGAGGGCGATGACCGCCGGATTGCCCATGCCGGAGGGCGTCCCGAGGAGCTCGCCGCTCGGGTCGGTGACGTCGACGAGGACCTCGCCCCAGGGGCTGTAGAACGAGAGCGGTGCGATGAACGCGGCGAGGAAAGCCCCCACGTTGCCCGCCACGTATCCCGTGACGGACGCACCGAAGGTGCCTCCCAGAACGGGGGGGCTCGTGATCACGTAGCCGTCGGTCCCCACGTTGATGCCCGTGCCGCAGTACCACGTGCAGGTGGCCGGGGGCGGATCGAGCGTGAACACGTAGGCCGCGCCGGAGTCCGGGGCGCCGTTGTCGGTGTGGTCGCCATTCACGCCGGTGGCGCTGCTGTCCTCTCCATACGCCCCGGCCACCGTGGTGTCGCCCGACACCGCAACGGAGATGCCGAACCCGTCGTACTCGTCGGGGTTCGAGGACTTGCAGTAGGCGAGCTGGCCCCAGGACGTCCCGCTCCGCAGGAACACGTAGATCGCTCCTGCGTCGGGGACGCTGTTGTCGGTCTGGTCGCCGTTCACGCCGGTCGCGTGGCTTTCCTCCCAGGGTGCCCCGACCACCACCGTGTCGTCCGATACCGCCACGGACTGGCCGAACCAGTCCCAGGCGTCGGTGTTGGAGGCCTTGAGATAGGCCTGTTGACTCCAGGTCGTTCCGCTCCTGAAGAACACGTACGCCGCTCCGGCACGGACCGCGCTATCGTCGCTGTCGTCGCCGTTCACGCCGGTGGCGTGGCTGGACTCTCCGATCGCCCCGGCCACCGCCGTGTCGCCCGACACCGAGACGGATGCGCCGAAGTAGTCATCCCCGTCGGGGTTCGAGGCCTTGAGGTAGGCCTGCTGGCTCCAGCTCGTCCCGCTCCGCACGAACACGTAGGCCGCGCCGGCATAGGGGACGCTGTTGTCGCTCTGGTCGCCGTTCACCCCGGTGGCGTTGCTGTCCTCCCAGTTTGCTCCGGCCACCGCCGTGTCGCCCGACACCGAGACGGAAGAGCCGAAGAGGTCCTGCTCCTCGGCGTTCGAGGCCTTGAGATAGGCCTGCTGGCTCCAGCTCGTCCCGCTCCGCACGAACACGTAAGCCGCGCCGGCGTTGGGGGCGTCGTTGTCGCTCTGGTCGCCGTTCACGACGGTGGCGTCGCTGTCCTCGCCCTGAGCCCCGACCACCACGGTGTCGCCCGACACCGCCACGGAGAAGCCGAAGTAGTCCGCCACGTCGGTATTCGAGGCCTTGAGATAGGCCTGCTGACTCCAGACCGTCCCGCTCCGCACGAACACGTAGGCCGCGCC
>CAYRXS010000252.1:0-9633 GCA_964428225.1 uncultured Planctomycetaceae bacterium | reverse complement strand
GCCCCGACCTGGCCATGGTCGACTCCCGCAAGGGCATCACCAACCTGCACGTGCCGAATAACGTGATCATCGACGCCTCGATGCCGGTGGTGATCCGCGACAGCGGCCGCATGTGGAACAAGGACGACGGGCTGCAGGACACGATCGCGATGATCCCCGACCGCAGCTACGCCACCATGTACCAGGCGGTCGTCGAGGACTGCCGGAAGCACGGGCAGTTCGATCCCGCCACCATGGGCAACGTCGCCAACGTGGGCCTGATGGCCAAGAAGGCCGAGGAGTACGGCTCCCACGACAAGACCTTCATGGCCCCCGGCGAGGGCGTGATCCGCGCGGTCGACGCCACCGGCGCCGTGCTGCTCGAGCAGGGCGTCGAGACCGGCGACATCTTCCGCATGTGCCAGACCAAGGACGAGGCCATCCGCGACTGGGTGAAGCTGGGGGTGACGCGGGCTCGCGCCACCGGCTCGCCGGCGGTCTTCTGGCTCGACCAGGACCGCGGCCACGACGTGGAGATCCTCAAGAAGGTCGAGACCTACCTCCCCGACCACGACACGGACGGCCTGGACGTCCGCGTGCTCAAGCCCGTGGACGCCATGACCTTCTCGCTGGAGCGCGTCCGCCGCGGCGAGGACACCATCGCGGTTACCGGCAACGTCCTGCGGGACTACCTGACCGACCTCTTTCCGATCCTCGAGCTGGGCACCAGTGCCCGCATGCTCTCGATCGTGCCCCTGCTCCAGGGCGGCGGCCTGTTCGAGACCGGCGCCGGCGGCTCGGCGCCCAAGCACGTGCAGCAGTTCCTGGCCGAGGGCCACCTGCGCTGGGACTCGCTGGGCGAGTACTGCGCCCTGGTCCCGTCGCTGGAGCAGGTGGCGGCGAACACCGGCAATGCTCGCGCGGCGCTCCTCGCGAAGACGCTGGACCAGGCCGTGGGCAAGTACCTGGAGAATGCGCGGTATCCCTCGCGGAAGGTCAACGAGATCGACAACCGCGGCTCGTCGTACTACCTGACGACGTACTGGGCGGAGGCGCTGGCGGCGCAGGACGAGGACGCCGAGCTGAAGACCCGCTTCGCGCCGGTGGCGAAGGCGCTGGCCGAGAGCGAGACGGCGATCACCGACGAGCTCCTCGCCGCCCAGGGCGCCCCGGTCGACATCGACGGTTACTTCCGCCCCGACGCCGAGATCTGCGCCCGCGCGATGCGGCCCAGCGCGACCTTCAACGCGATCATCGACGGGATGTAGCGCGCCTCCCGCGCCCCTCGGGCCCTCGTGGGGGAGACGGCGACAGTTCGAGAACCGTCAAGGCACCGACCGCATCGGAAGTGGCGCCGCGGGCGCACGCAGAGGATACTCCCCCTGTTCCTCTCGCCGTCGTCTCCCGGGAGTGCCGCCATGCCGACCTTCTTCCGCGCCCTGCTCGGAGCTCTCGCCCTCGTCCTGGCCTCCTCCGCCTTCCCCGTCGACGACTCCGGCCGGGGCTGGACGATGGTCCGGCTCGACCTCGAGCTGACGGTGGCGCCCGAGGACACCGTGACCTACGTGGAGGGGATCGCGACCCTGCGCCTCGACGCCGAATCCTCGTACGGTCCGTCCCTGTCCTTGCGATCGGGCCTCCTCGACGTCCTCGATCTCTGCGAATGCGACGGCGCGACGCAGACGATCGCCCGGGAGTCGCTGCTCAAGTGGAAGAACCGCGTGGTGAAGCTGCGCTTTCCCGAGGCCCGGACTCGCGGCGAGGAGATCGAGGTGGCCTTCGCCTACGAGAATCGCCTTCCGGACTCGCAGATGGCGACCACGAGCAAGGTGGCCTTCGCATCCTGGGTGATGCGCTGGTATCCCGCCCCCCTGCGCGCGGAGGAGGGGCTGTCGACCTCTCGCATCCTCTCCTGTCCCGGCACGACCGTGTTCCACCTTCCGCCCGGGTGGCGCGCCGTCACGAACGGGGTGCTCGTCGAGAGGCAGGAGGACGACCTCGAGGCGCTCGAGCGCTGGGAGACCGAGCTCGCGGTGGCCCGCGGCTACTCGGCGGGCCCCTACCAGGTCGCCCGGCACCGCTCCGGCGAGCGCGAGGTCGCGGTGTACACGCTGTCCGACGCGGCGAAGGACCCGGCGGTCGAGGCGCGGACCCTGTCCATGGCCCTCGACGCCATGGAGGCGCGCTGGGGTCCGTATCCCTACCCCAGCTTCTACATCGCCGAGGTGCCGAGGAACGTCGGGAGCTTCGGCGCCTGCTCGGACCAGGGCTTCATCCTGGTCAAGCCGAACTTCCTCGGCGTCGAAGGAGGCAACATCCCGCTCTTCGCCCACGAATCGGCCCACGGGTGGTGGGGCAACCTCGTGGGCAGCTCGGGACCGGGCAGCATGGTCTGCGGCGAGTCCCTGGCCCAGTACGGGGCGGTGATCGCCATCGAGACGATCGAAGGAGCCGAGGCCGCCACCGAGTTCCTTCGCTTCTCGCGCTCGGGGTACATCAACAACCAGTGCGCGCGCGGCTACTTCGAGCTCGTGCGGCAAGGGAACGACCGCCCGCTCGCCCGCCTGAACATGCCGGGGGGTGGCGAGCCGTGGGAGCACACCCTGTCCGACTCCAAGGGGCACTGGTTCTGGCACATGCTGCGGCGCCGGGTCGGGGACGAGGTGTTCTTCGAGACGATGCGCGGGCTGATCGAGACGTACCGCAACCGGCAGCTGACCCTCGCCGCCGCACGCCGCGCCTTCCTCGACGCCGCCCCCGCGGAGGCGAACCTGAAGCCGTTCCTGGCCCAGTGGCTGGACCGCACCGGAGCTCCGGTCCTCGAGGCGGGGTGGTCCCCCGGACCGCAACCCGGCTCCGTCGAGGTGACGCTGCGCCAGACGCAGGAGGCGGATCCATACGACCTGCGCGTGGAGCTGGCCCTCGATCTCGAGGACGGCACGTCGAGTCGCGAGACGGTCGCGCTCACGGAGCGCGAGGCGAGCTTCGTGTTCGAGGCCGCGGCGCCTCGGGCCGTACGCGTCGACCCCGACCACGAGCTCTTGCTCTGGGATCCCGCGTACGGGGATCGCCCCGACCTCTAGGTACGCCGAGGCTTGCACGGCGGGGGGTGGGGGAGTAGGACTGGACGAACGAACAAAACGTGGCCCAAAAGTCTCAGGAGGCGCAGCATGGGATTCATCGACCTCACGAAGCAGGGAGATCTGGAGATCGCCAAGGGGATCCGCGCCCGGATCGTCACCGCCGAGAGCATGACGGTGGCGCACGTCAAGCTCGATGCCGGCGCGGTCCTGCCGGAGCATGACCATGTCCACGAGCAGGTCGTGAACGTGATCCGAGGGGAGCTCGAGTTGACGGTGGCCGGCGTGTCGCACAATCTGACGCCGGGCATGGTGATGGTGCTGGCCCCGAACGTGCCGCACGCCGGTCGGGCGGTGACGGAGACGCGCGTGATCGACGTCTTCCATCCGGTACGCGAGGACTTCCGCGGAACGAGCTTCGCCGGGTATTCTGGGGCGAAGGACTAGCCGCGGCGTTTCGCGGATCCGTTCGATTCGACGTCGCCGACGGTCGTTCCCAACCACCCTGACTGCTGAGTATCACGATGAGACGACTCGCGACGTTCGTCCTCGTTGCGGGAATCCTTCCGCCGGCCGCGATGACTTCGCGCGCCGTGGCCCCCGATGCGGGGGACGAGGTCACCCCGACCGAGCACCGAGGATCCTATGCCCTGAACGGACGGATCCACGTCGGCCGGTTCGGGCATCCCGACGGCGAGCCCGTGACGACCGGTCGGCGGGACCAGCCGGACATGAAGCCGTCCTGGTCGAAGGAGGGCGACCTGCTCGTCTTCTTCCGATTGATGAAGTACGCCGAGCAGATCCCCGACTGGAAGACGGCCATCTGCGTCGTCAAGACCGATGGCACGGGATTCCGGATGCTGACCGACGGCACGCACACGGACTTCAATCCGACCTGGACCCGCGACGGCTCGAACCTGGTGGTGCTCAACCGACAGAATCCCGAGACGCGCGGGTACGTCGTGATACAGGCCGAGCCGGACGGCAAACCCGGCGACGAATACGTGGTGAGCGATCCGCGCCACCACACGTACGCCTACAGCTGCCTCGAGGACGGGCGGATGTTCGTTTCCTCCTCGTACCGTCCGTCGAAGGGGGGGTACTTTCTCATGACCCCCAGCCGCGAGGGAAAGGCGCAGTACGAGCCCCTCGAGTGCGAGCTGGCCAGGGTGGGTCGGCTCGACCGGGTCAGCATCTCGCCCGACGAGACGAAGATCTGCTTCGAGGTCCAGAAGGGTTTTGGCGAGTACCGGTACCCGGGACGCACGCTCTACGTCGCCGACTTCGATGCGAAGGAGCTCGCGATCACGAAGCCGAAGGTGATCGCCAACGGGGAAGGCGCCCCCGACGTCACCTATCTCTACCCACGCTGGACGCGGGACCAGAGCGCCGTGGTCTACCACAGCAACAAGAACGGGCGGAACCAGCTCTACATGTACCGCCTGGAAGACGGCAGCACGGTCCGCGTGTCGGCAAATCCCCGAGGCGACTACATGTTCCCCCATGGCGAGGCGACGCCGAAGTAGACGAGATGGCGCCAATGGAACGGAGAGCCCTCGAGCGAGGTGCAGAGAGATGAGTATTCACGCCACGAGAATGGTGGCCGTCGCGCTGGTCCTGGTCGGACTGGCAGTTCCCCCGACCTGGGCCGGGGATCCGCAGGATTCTCCGGAGCCCCGTCCGCGCAGCGTGCTCTTCTACCTGGTGGACACGTGCCGCGAGGACCGCATGGCCTACGACGGCTACGAGCGAAAGACGACGCCGTTCCTCGAGTGGCTCGCCGCGCGCTCGGTGGTGTTCGAGGCCTGCTACAGCCAGGCGCCGTGGACCAAGCCCTCCATGGCCTCGATGCTGAGCTCGCAGTACCCGGGCTCGCTCGGCGTCTACCGGATGGAGCACCGGCTGCCGGACCGCATCCGGACGTGGCCGGAGATCCTGCATGCGAACGGCATGTACACCTCGGGCTTCTCGGCGAACATCGTCATGGGCAACGTGCTGTCCAACCTCGCCCAGGGCTTCGATCACTTCATGGAGTCGACCATGATCAACCGCGCCGATCCGATCCGGTTCGCGAGCGGATCCGCAAAGAAGCTCAACGAGCACGCCTTCCCCTGGCTCGATCGTACCGATCACTGGCCGATGCTCCTCTACCTGCACTCGGTCGATCCCCACGAGGAGTATGAGCCGGAGCCGAGCTACCTGAAGCAGTTCGCCGATCCCGAGCGGCATCTGCAGTTCCGCGAGGAGTGGCAGAAGCTCCTGAAGAGCCGGCCGCCCATTCCCGGGCTCTACGTCACGCAGGACAACTTCGACCGCACGAACGTCGACTCCGCGTCGTTCATCGAGCACTCCAGCAACCTGTACGACGCCGACATCCTGGCCAACGACGCCGAGATGCAGCGGCTGTGGGACAAGCTGCAGGAGGACGGGTGGGGCGAGGACTTCGTCTTCGTGTTCACCTCGGACCACGGGGAGGAGTTCTTCGAGCACGGCGGGACCAGCCACGGCTACAGCCTCTACGACGAGATGATTCGCGTACCGCTGATGATCTACGCGCCGGGACTGCTCCCGGCGGGGAAGAGAATCGACACACCAGTGCGGTGCCTCGACATCTACCCGACCCTGTGCGACCTCCTGGGCTACGAGGTTCCGGAGGGGCTCCAGGGCCGGAGCCTGGTGCCGCTGATCCACGGCCGCGAGACGACGGCGGCCCCCGAGGTCTTCTCCGAGCACCGCGAGGACCCCCTCCTGCGGCGCATCGGTCACGGCTCGGGCGTCCTGGTCAGCGTGCAGAGCGGGCGCTGGAAGCTCATCCTGAACGAGGTGGGCTCGCAGTTCTTCCAGCGACCTCGCTTCGAGCTCTTCGACCTCGAAGCGGATCCCCGAGAGTCGAAGAACGTCGCCGACGCTCATCCCGACGTCGTGGAGCGCCTCGAGGCCAGGATCGCGAGGTTCATCGCGGATCACCGGCGGGGGGCGCCCGGGTCGGACGAGGTGGCCATGGATCCCGAGGTCCTCGAGCAGCTGCGCAAGCTCGGCTACGTCGAAGGCGAGGAAGACGAGCCGGACATCTGGGAGGCGATGGCCTCGGGGGATCCCGCGCAGGTCCGCCGCAGCCTGAAGGCCGGAGCGGACGCCAACGAGCTGGACCGAATCCTCGGCGTCAGCCCCCTCGCCATGGCGGCCATGACCGGCAACGTCGAGCTCGCGCTGGTCCTGCTCGAAGGCGGCGCGAAGGTCGACGTGCGGGGCAAGGACGGTTCGACTCCCCTGATCGGGGCGGCCTTCCTCGGCCACCCGGAGTTGCTGGAGCTCCTCCTGGAGAGGGGCGCGGATCCTCGCGCGAGGAACGCCAACGGCGACACCGTGCTCGCCGTGACGAAGGCTCCCTGGGACATCACCGAGTTCATGGCGGGCATACTCCAGATCGACGTGGACCGCGCCGAGGTCGAGGCGGGACGGGAGGTGTGTGCCGACCTGTTGATGGCGAGCATCGAGAAGCTCGGGAGCGAGCCCGCGCCGCCCCTCTTCGAGGCCATCCGGGCCGGGGACGTGGAGGCGGTCGAGCGATGCCTGGCCGACGGGGCCGGCCTCGAGGACCGGAACCCGGCGGATGGCTCCACTCCCCTGTCCACGGCCGCGTATCTCGGAGCGGAGGGAGTCGCGCGACTCCTGCTCGAGAAGGGGGCCGAGGTCGGCACGCGAAACCAGGACGGGTCGTCCCCGCTGCACGCCGCGGCGTTGATGGGCCACGCATCGATCGTCGAGCTGCTGGCCGAGCACGGCGGGGACGTCGACGTTCGGGACGCGAAGGGGGCCACGCCCCTGCACATCGCGGCCTTCCTCGGCCGCGTGGAGGTCGCCGCGAGCCTGCTGAAGGTTTCCGCCGATTGGACGCTGAGGGACAACGGGGGACAGACGGCGCTCGACGTCACGCGCACCGACTGGGAGACCACCGAGTTCGTGATCCGGCTCCTGGGGCTCGACCTCGAGCGAGCGGAGGTCGAGGAGAACCGATCCGAGGTCGCGCGACTCCTCGGCGAGTAGACCGGCGGCAAGGGGCGCCATGGCCGGGGAGGGGCCGCGGGGGGCTTTCGGGCCGCCATTCGCTCCTAGCTAGGAGCCTGCGCCATTGATCGACTCGTCTGTAAGACCGACCCCATGTGAGGGCACATTTGCTCGCCGGACTCCGGGCTCTGACGTGCAGATCAGGCCTTGCGTGACTCGCGCGCCTATCTGTGGCGCAGGCTCCTAGGCGGAATGCGCCGGAAAGCGCGGCTCGGGGGTAACCTGAGGGGGCATCTGCCATGATGCCGTGATGACCGGGAGAGCTCCTCCCCCGAATCCATGACCGAGACTCCCCGTACGGATCCGCCACGGAGAACCTCATGAAGACTCCCCTGATCGTCTCGATCCTCGCCCTGGCCCTCGGCGGCGGCGCCGTCGTGGCCGTGCTGATGAATCCCGGTGCCCCCGGACGCGAGGAGGATGCGGTCGGCCCCGTCGTCGCCGACCCGGATGCCGACCTCCTCGCCGAGGTGGCGGCCCTGCGCGAGCGCATCGCCGAGCTGGAGATGGTCCCCGTTGCCACTCCCATCGAGAGGGCTCCGGCCCCGGAGGGCTTCGTGACCAGGGAGGACTTCGCCGCCTTCCGGGAGGAGGTGCTCGCGGCGCTCGACGGATCCTCCCTCGTCTCCTCGATCCAGGTCCCCGAGTTCAAGGACACCCTGGAGGACACTCTCGACGAGATCAACCGGGACAAGGCCATCGAGAAGACCAACGCTTCGTACCAGAGGCGCGTGGACGGCATCGACGATCAGATGGCGAAGCTGGACGCCAGCCTCGGCCTCGACCGGCAGCAGTCCAACGCGTTGCGGTCGGAGCTCCTGGCGAAGTACGAGCGTGATGCGGAGATGTCGCGGCGATGGCACCAGGGCGAGGACCCCGAGGTCATCGGGGAGGTGAAGATGACCAACCACCAGATGCATCAGGATGGCCTCTCCTCGATCCTGACGCCCGAGCAGCTCGAAACCTACCGGTCCCTTGGCTGGAGGGGCGGTGGCGGTGGGAAATAGGGCACAATGCGGATGAGCAGTCCACGGTTCCGTCACGCTTCATCGCCGGCCACGAGCGGAAGAGGATCCATGAGTCAGTCCGAGTCGTCGCCCCCGGCATCCGTCGACCGGAGGGACTTCCTCCGCAAGAGCGTGGCCGCGGCGGCCGGAATCGCCGTGGCCGGCTCCCGCGCCGCCGGGGCGGACGACTCCGCGCCCGCGCGGGCGGAGATCCCCACCCGAACGCTCGGCAAGTCCGGGCCGCGGCTGCCGATCCTGGCCTACGGGGGCGCTGGTCTTCCCCGAGCCTGGGGCAACCCCCTCTCGACCGAGGATCGCGTGAAGCTGGTTCGTCACGCCTACGACCGCGGCGTGCGCTACTTCGACACCGCCGGCAACTACATGGAGAGCCAGTCGATCATCGGCGAGGCGCTGAAGGACGTCCGCGCTCACGTCCACCTGACCTCGAAGGTCGAGGCGACGGTCGTGTCCCGGGTGCGCGCGAACGTCGACAAGGCGCTGCGGGAGCTCCAGACCGACCACCTCGACACCATCCTGATCCACGGAACACCCGGGCTCGAACAGATGAGCGTCGAGCGGGCGATGGAGATCCACGGCGAGCTGGTCGGGCTGCGCGAGGAAGGCATCGTCCATTCCATCGGCTTCTCGGCCCACTCCTACTTCGGCAAGGCGCTCGCCCTGATCACCTCCGGCGGCTTCGATCTGTGCATGCTGTCGTACGGCTACCTGCCGCGAGGCCACGATCAGGTGTTCTCGGCGCAGATGGTCGAGCTGCGCAACACCTGCCTGGCCAAGGCTCACGAGCGCGGCATGGGAATCGTTGCCATGAAGGTCGTGGGGGCGGGCATCCTCGGGGCCTGGTCCGGACACGTCGTGCCGGGCTTCGACCGGAAGCGGCTCGCGAAGCTGCCCGGAGCGGCGATCCGGTACGTGCTGGACGACGAGCGGGTCCATCTCCTCGCGATCGGCATGCGCCTCGAGAGCGAGGTCGACGCCAACATCGAGACGCTCTCGGGGGACGTGACGTACACGGAGGACGACCGGGCGCTCCTTGCGGAGTACGCCGCGAAGGCGCTGTCCAGCGAGACGATGAGATCGATGAAGGTGGAATGAAGGGGAGGACCTCGAAATGATGACCATTCAAACGCTCTTGTTCCTCGGAGTGTCGACGCTCCTGGCCTCGCCGTCGGCGACGGACGAGTGGCCGCAGTTCCGCGGCCCCGGGGCCTCCGGGGTGAGCACGAACGAGGGACTGCCCGACACCTGGAACGAGACGGAGCACGTCGCGTGGAAGACCGCGATCCCGGGTCGGGGCTGGTCGTCGCCGGTCGTCCAGGGCGGGAGGATCTTCCTCACCACCGCGATCAAGGAGGGGGGAGATCCGGAGCCGGTCAAGAAGGGGCTCTACTTCGGGGGCGACCGCCCGGCGCCGAAGGACAGCTACCGCTGGTTGGTCTACGCCCTCGACCTCGAGTCCGGCGAGATCGCCTGGCAGAAGG
>CAYRXS010000251.1:6272-9654 GCA_964428225.1 uncultured Planctomycetaceae bacterium | reverse complement strand
CACGAGCTGGTGCGTGAGGTGGCGCCCGAGCTGGAGCCGACGATGGAGTTCGGTTTCCTGGGATACGGGAAGTACCACTACCGGTACGCGAGTGGTCGCGAGGGCGATTGGATGAAGATCGGAATCGCCAACAACAAGCAGTACATCTCCCTGTATTGCTGTGCCGCGGACGAGCGGGGTTACGTGGCCGAGCGGTACCGCAAGCGTCTGCCCAAGGCCAACATCGGCAAGAGCTGCGTCCGCTTCCGCCACCTGTCCGACCTGAGTGAGAGGGCCTTGCGGGACCTGATCCGAGAGTCCGCGGCCGCCGCCGACCAGATGTAGCCGCCCGCCCGGAGCGTCCCCGCTCCCCCATCCAGGACTCTCCCGCGCTCCCCGCGCACCCGCTTTCGACTCGCCCCCCCATCCGGTAAGCTGCCTTCCCGGCCGGAGGCGTGGCAGAGTGGCCGAATGCAGCGGTTTTGAAAACCGCCGTGCCGCAAGGCACCGGGGGTTCGAATCCTCCCGCCTCCGCCATCTGCTTGCCGCTGCAATTCGTGATGGCGCGTTGACTCGGGAGAGCACGGTTGGATCGCCAGGGGTTGGGGCTTGGTCGGGATCGTGGGCGCGTCCGCGACTCCAGACCGCTCTCCGGGCCGAACCTGCTGCTGGCCGATGACATGCCATGAGGTCGGTCTGCCGACCGCAGGGGCGGGAGGATTCCCTCCGCTACGGCCCCTCGCGTCGCAGCAATTGCCCTACCCGGGCCACCACGGGCTCCGGAATGCGGGCTTCGATCTCGGCCCGCGCCTTGTCGGACAACATCCACCCGAGAGGAAAGTCCTCGATCTGCTGCAGGTCGAAGCGCAGGAGCTCGGACACCGCGGTCTCGAGGGCCGCCTCCGCGTGCAGCCCGCGGGCCGTGCGCGTGGACAGGAGCGTGTAGAGGGGAAGGAGCGTCTCGCCCAGAAAGGACGGCCAGCTCGGCTCCTGGGCCGGGCTGTTGCGGATCACGATGGCCACCGGGCGGACGTTCCAACCCTCGCGGCGCCGGCCCTCGTCCAGCACGGAGACGACCTCCGTGGCCGTCAGGGCTCCGGAGTTCTCGAAGTAACCTCCATCGACGACGTGACGGGTCTCCCGCTTCCCGTCCTTCCCGCAGCCGTGCACCGTGCCCGCGGGGCTGACATAGGTGAAGCGCGCACTCATGTGAACGGCAGTGCTCAACGGCAGAGGCCGCCCCAGGAAGTCGAGCATGTCGTCCACGCGCCGGAAGTGCCGGTCCCCTTCCCCCGCTCGCAGGTTGCTCGTCACCACCCTTCCCCCCGTCTCCACCCACGTACCGTTCAGGAACAAGGACGGGATGTGGTGGCGCGTCCCCTCGTCCGCCCACAGCTCGCGGAAGTCCCGGGCAAAACGGTCCGTTCCCGTCTCCGCCCTCCATGCCGCCTCCCACGCCTCCTCCAGATAGACCGCGCGATCGGGAAGGCAAGGAAAGGGAAGGAAGCGCTGCACGAAGTCGGGGAAGAGCCACCCCGCGACGGCGGGCCCCAGGAAGTCACGCCCGAGGATCCCACGCACCGCGGCGCGCATGTCTCGAGTCTCCGCCCGCGGCGGACACGGGTGCGCATGGACGGCGCCGCTCTCGTTCCACCTCTCCGCGGTGAGGGCGGCGAACACCGCGCCCCCGAGGCTGCCCCCCGAAACCCCGCTGACCGCGAACACGTGGCAGGCGAAGCCCGGATGACGATCCTCGAGGGTGGCGAGCACGAGGGCGGTCCAGTAGGCGGCGCGGATGCCCCCTCCCTCGGCCGCCACGACGAAGACCGGATAGGGCTCCGCGCCGGGATCCGCGGCGATCTCGGGGCGCTGGGCGATCCACTCGCGCAGATGATCGGCGACCGGATCCCGCGGACGCGGCTCACCCCCACTCCCCTGACGCACCTCGTGATTGTCGTTCCAACGCCCGAAGAGGCCGGCCGCCAACACGGCGATGATCACCAGGGACGGGAGCCGTCGGTGATTGGCGGGGTAGACGAGCAACACGCTGCCCACGGCGATGAGGACGGCCACGGAGATGAAGATGATCCCGAGGGGTCCCACCATCTGGGGAACGGTGACGCGCAAGAACAGGAAGAAGACGATCAGCACCGTCGACGCGACGAGATAGAAGATCAGGAACCAGAAGGTCTTGCGGGGCATCCCGTCCCCGGGCTCGTCGATCCGACCCGCGGCTTCCTCGGTGTACAACCGCCGCAGGAAGCGACGCAGCGCCCGCCGGCGCACGGCCATTCCCAGGAGCACGACGCCCCCCACCACGCCGTAGAACACCGCGTACCGCGTGGCGCCCTCGCGCGCGAAGCCCACCGCGAGGGAAGTGATCGGCAACACCCCGAGGCAGCGGGGAACCCACCGTCGCCAGCGCGCGAAGCACCGGTCGGGGTCCTCCGGCGTGTACCGGTACCTGACGTAGAGCAGCGCACGCGGGAAGTACCACCCGGCCACCGCCAGCCCGAGGACGGAGACGGGCAGCCAGAGGCCGGGTCCGGTGAAGACCCCGTCCTCGGCGAGACTGCCGAGAGCGTCACGAGCCTGTGAGTGCTGCAGGGCGAAGGTGACGAGGAGCACCAGCAGCGCCGCAAACCACGTGGGACGCAGAACCGCCGCGCGCCGTCCCACCCAGATCCATCCCCGCTGCAAGCCCCGCTCGAAACCGCTGATGAGACCCATGGTCGCTTCGTCCTCCCGCCCCCGATGACCGCCGGCGCGCCGACTCTACCACGCGGACGGGCGATGACGTTGCACGTCCGCACTACGGAGGAATCGACGATCTCCGGGCGGGGGGTGGCCCAGGGCGCAGGCGTAGAGGGGGATCTCCTCCTCGCCGTCAATGCCGATCAGGGACGAGAGCTCGAGGTCCAAGAAGCCGCCGACGTTGCAGGAGGCCAGGCCGAGAGCGACGGCGGCGAGGTTCAGGTTCTGGAGGACATGACCCGCCTCGAGGAGCAGGTAGCGATACCCGCGGTCGCCGTACTTGGACAGCAGACGGTCGACGACCGCGGTGACCACCAGGAACACCGGGGCCGCGGCGAGGTGCGGCTGGTCGAGGATGGCACGCGAGAGCTCCTCCACCGAGGGCACGGCTCGCATCTCCTCGAGACAATGGCCGATCACCGCGTAGTGATGGACACCGGGCGGGAGAGACTCGACGCCGTATGCGATCACGTGGAGCTCGAGCGGGTACATCCCCCCACCCGAAGGCACGGGCCGCAACAACGCCTCGATCCCGCCGGAGGTCGAAGAGCCGAGCACTCCGTAGGCCGCGTACAGGAGACTCGACAGCGCTTCGAGCGAGACCGGATCCGAAGTGAACCGGCGGCACGAGAAACGCTGCGCGATGAGC
>CAYRXS010000251.1:0-6262 GCA_964428225.1 uncultured Planctomycetaceae bacterium | reverse complement strand
CCGAGATCGCCGGTCGGCAAGGAAGGCGCGGGCAGCTCGGCGCTCGGCGCCGACGGCATCTCGCGGGGCGGCCCCGGCAACAGGTCCGCGAGGTCGTGGGAATCGTCATCGACGAGCCGGCTCGTGTTCCGATGGTAGTGCCAGGCCACAGGATGCTTCTCGCGGAAACCGTTCATGCGACACCTCAGGCGAGGGGATGAGGATCGTCGTTCAACTCCGAGGGATCAACGTCGTCCGAGCGCCCTTCGAGAAGACGAGGGAAGGCGCGAAGCCGCGTGCCGCCGAGCCTGCGCTCTCCACGACCGAAGTGGATGGGCTGGAGCTCCGGCACGACGACTCGCGCCACGAACAGACCGAATCGCCGCAGGTCCGCGGTGGAGAGGTCGCTGAAGACCGGGTCGCAGTTCCGCTCGCACAGGTGATCGGCCATGAGCTCCAGACAGGCGCCGACGTCCTCCCGGTCCACCTCCGACACGTAGCTCCAGTCGAAGACCTGCGGCGCGACGTCGCGAAGGAAGGAGAAGCGCTCCAGCATGCTCGCGTGCGAGTAGAGGAGCTGATGATCATCGACGTCGGCCACACGATGGGGATCCTCGACGAGCTCCCGAACGCGCGCCCGGATATCCGGATCACGGAGCTGAACCCGCAACGTCGGACGGACCTGCGCGGCCTCGAGCAGAGCACTGCGCGCGGCGCGAGCGGGATCCAGATCGGCACCGAGCCCTACCGCGACCGCAGGGCCGGGATCCGCGCGGGGCTCGACGGCCAGCCCCATGAAGACGTGGACGGGATGGTCCGTGGGAAGAGCGTAGAGCTCCATCGACACGCCTCGTCGCGCGTAGGCGCGAGCGAGATCCACCACCTCCCGAAGCGGATGCGTCTCGGGATCCACGCGGAGCGCCGGCAGCCGGTGGAGCCACGTCAGGAGGAACGCATCCCGCTCCAGGACCTCGCAGAGCCCGGCCAAGATCGCCGCCTCGAGGCTCGGGCCCGCGGCCAGGCCGTTGGAGCTCGGCGGGAAGAGATAGGCTTCGTCCTCGCTCCGCCGGAAGGCCAGGAGCACCGCCAGGGCCGGCACCCAGAGGGGCTCGCGCGACGACAGCGACCGTCCCTCCAACCAGGCCACGGGGCGATCGTCGTCGTACGGCTCGTAGGGCAGGCGCTCGTACTGCTCCGGAGCGAAGAGCACGAGCCGACGCGGATCGAGTGACGGCCCGTCCAGCTCGCGACGCGGCACACGCACCACGCCCGACGTGCCCCGCAAGGATGCGCAGTAGCGCTCCGCGGCCTCCCCCACCGTCCGCCGTCGCGCTTCCTCGAGGGTCATCCCCTTGCCGAAACACTCGAGAAACGCCCTCCCCCCCGAAGACAGGAAGCCGTGGTTGGCGAGCTGCGCGCGAAACAGGAAGGGACGCTCGGGCTCGCTCGGGTCCTTGGGAATGCGATCGAGACGGCGGATCCACCCGCCCTCGGCGCCGGCGCGCGCGAGGGCGCCGTCGAAATCGACCTCGCTCACGGGACCGTCAACCGAGCGCGTCGAAGGCGCGGCTTGCGGAGCCTGCCCTCCGCAGGCGGGGCAATCGGGGCGCTCGAGGATCCGGTGCGTCTCGGTCGTCGACGCCAGCAGGTCGTGCACGACGACGCGTCCCGCAAGCCCGGGCGTTCCGAGCTCGAGCACGCAGCGCAGGACCTCCGAGGCGAGCATCCCCGCGAGCTCCCAGGCGAGCGGGGGCCACGCGGCCGGCGTCGCAATCGAGGGCTCGCGACGCTGGTCGAGGGTTCGCTCGAGCGCGAGCGCCTTCGTGAAGTTCGCGGCGCAGGCCAGGTGACGCATGCGCCAGCATTCGTAGCACGCGGAACGCCCCGGCAGCACCAGCGGACCGGCCACCGCCCGGTGCGCGAGCAGCTCTCCGAAGAGCGCGGGACGACCGACGGACAGCGCGGCGCGATTCACCCACCGGTTGACGACCATCAGCTCGTGGTGAAAGGTACCGACGAGCAGGTCCGCTTCCTCCGCGACCTTCCGTACGGATTCCTCATCGACCTGCGCCGCGTCCGTACCGCGGAGCGTCGCCCGGGGCGCTTGCCCCTGGAGATGCTCGCGAAGAACGTCCTCCCGCGCGCGACCCACGGATGACACGGGCGGGAGCAGACCGCGTGCGATGTCCCCCTCGCGCAGGGGATGGGGATCCACGAGGACGAGAGTGCCGACGCCGGCACGAACCAGGAGCCCGGCGAGGAGCGCCCCGTGTCCCTCCAGCCCGAAGATCGCCACGCGCGCCTTCGCGAGGAGACGTCGATCCTCGTCCGGATCCCGTCCCGCGCTTGCGAGCAGATCGAGGAGCGGATCACCCACCGCGTCTCGCGGAGTTGTCGCTCGGCGCAACACTCCCGCCTCCGCCAGCTCGTCGAGGAACGTGCGCAGTGATCGCACGTCGGCTCCGGACAACGACTCGGCGAGCTCGCACAGGGAGCGGCGTCCGTCGAGGAGCGGCAGGATGCGATCCGTGAAGAGCCCGGCGGCGGCGCCATCCAGGGTGAGGGCGACCGACTCCGATCGCAGGTGCACCTCGCCTCCTTCCGCCTTCCGCACCTCGACCCCCGGCAGGAGCCGGTAGTAGACGTCCTTTCCTTCGGCTGCAGGCACGACTCCGATCTCGGTCCGATCCGCACGCCGCCCGGCGTTTCGTGTTTCTCTCCCGAATCGTCCGCCCTCGAATCACACCGCACGTGGAAGTTTCGATGCAGCGCACGGGGCGATGACCGTGCAGCGTACCGGGTCTCCCCGGACGCCGCCATGCCGGGAAGAGATCCACCACCACCGTCCACTCGACGATCCGATGCCGCCCCCTCACCGCGCTCTACCAATTCGCAAACGTCCGGGGAGCGCGCCCCCCGGTTCCGACCTTCGAAGTCCCCACCTGCAACCACGCTACGTGCGACGTGGTACCCTGGGCGCAGCATCGTCGGACGTTTCACCCTTCCCGCCCTTCACGCTTCCCTGCGAAGGAGAGAGAGATGACCTCGACCAGCCTGCTGGAGACGATCCGTGCCATGGTGCTGGCGCTCGACGACGAACTCGCCGTCTTGAATGCGGCCGGGCATTCGCTCGACGACGAGGAAGAGAAGCGCCGAGCGGAGATCGACGTCGCTCTGCCCCACCTGAAGCAGGCGCGGCAGGACCTCGAAGCTCTGTACCAGACGAGCTCCTTCGCCAAGCTCGCCGACGGACGATACCTGGGGATCACCTCCACGCAGGTGATCGATCTGCGCATCGACGAAGGGGAATCCAAGACCATCAGCGGCGACATCGCCGCCGGCTCCGTTCCCGTGTACGTGGCGAGCTTCTGCACGCAGCAGAGCGTGAGCCTCGACGGAAACACCACGGGAACGTGGCCCGTCACGGTCGTCGAATATCCCGCTCGCAACGAGCAATCGGGCACGCTGACCATCAAGTCCCTGGGCGACTCCCCGCTGAAGGTGGAAGTCGAGCTGACGCTTGCCGATTCTCTCGACGGGCTGGAATCGCCCTTCGCGATCGTCGCGACGTGGACCACGGCGACCATGCGCAGCCTGGGGATCGAGACCGAGCTCGAGCAGGGCATCGTCCCCCCGCCGACCTACGACGACCCGAACGTGGGCACCGTCGACATGTCCTCCTGTCTCACCAAGGCGGGTTTCGAGGTGTCGGAGATCGGTCTTCCGAGCACCATCCTGGCCGACACCAAGGGCTGGGGGAGCTCGGACATCCTCGACATCGACGTCTGGAACGAGCCACAGAAGTACCTCGAGTGGCAGTACGACCTTTGCTCCGAGCTGCACGAGGAGCTAACGCTCCGGGCCGATGCGCCGCTCTCGTACCCCTCCTGGGGGGTCCACCTGCTGTGGCTCGGGAAGTCCACGCTCCCCGGGCTGGGGGGAATCATGTTCGATCACGAGGTCGATGCCCTGCCCCGCCAGGGCGCGGCCGTCTTCGCGGGATTCCTGCGCGGCCACTACGGCTCGACGGCCGACCGCAAGCTGGTCCAATGCGCCGTCCACGAGATCGGACACGCTCTGAACCTCGTTCACCCCTTCGCCGGCGATCCCGCCAAGGCCGACTACGGCTCGACCTCGTTCATGAACTACCCCTGGCTGTACAAGGGCGGCGACAAGGAGGACCAGTTCTGGACCGACTTCCGCTTCGAGTTCGAACCGTACGAGCTGAAGCACCTGCGGCACGGATCCCTTCCCTCCGTCATCCCGGGGGGCGATCCGTTCGACACGGCGGATTACCGATCGGGATCGAGCAACCTCTGGAAGAGCCCCCGGCGAAACCCCCGCTTCGATCTCCGGCTCGAGCCACCCCGGGCGTGTCTCCACTCCCCGACCGAGCAGTCGAGCTTCCGACTCGGCCAGCCGGTCTTCCTCCGGGTCGTCTTCCGGAATGGATCCGGAAGGGACCTCCGGATCCCATCCTTCCTCCTCGACGTCAAGGCTGGCTTGCTCCAGATAGGGGTGCGTCGGGTGAAGGCCGCGTCCCGGGTCAAGGACCGGGCTCCCTTCGAGCGGTTCGTGCCCCTCCTCCGACGGTTCTACGAACCCACGGCCCCGAGGATGGTCAAGACCCTCGGCGCAGGCGAGTCCAAGCCCGAGAACATCAACCTGCACTACGGGTCGAAGGGCTTCGTTTTCGAGGAGCCGGGAGACTACGAGGTCGTCGCCGCGCTCCAGATCCCGAGTTCCCGTAGAGGGAAGAAGGCGTTCACCACACGCTCGGACGTCCTCCGGATCCGAATCGAGGCCCCCGACGACGACGTGCCCGAGAACTACGAGCCCCTCTTCCAGCCCGCAGTGGGTGCCTTCATGGCGCTGGCGGGTGCGGTCCACCTCGCACCGATGGCCGGGGTCCTGGAGGAGGTCCTCGACCGCCGGACGAGGAGGAGCGGGCGAATCCCGGATCCCATCTGCCCCTCGATCCTCCGAGCCCTCGGCATCCATGCGGGCCGACGCAGGCTGAAGCGAAGGAAGAACGTGATCTTCCACGCGGATGGCAATCCCAAGGACGCCAGGAAGTACCTCGAGCGCCTGGACAGGCACATGCACGCGTGCTTCGACAGGGAGACGGTGAGGACCACGCAAAAACTGGTGAAGAAGCACATCATACGGTCCACGCACTAGCCGACGAACGAGCCGCGCGCGTGGGGATTCTCGTACTGCAAGGCCCTGTTCAGGGAGGGGATGGTGCATGCACCGGGCAGCAAGACACGCGCCGGCCGATCGGAGGGGTCCAGGGCGGATCCCTCGTGACGGATCTTCCGTCGGGCTGTTAGTCTATCGGCTCTTCCACGCACTCGAACACGTCATCGTCCTCCGTGCCTGCCGCGAGCTCGCACGCGGAGGGCGCCCAGAGAGGAGACAGACATGGGGGAATCCACTGGCCGACTCGATGCACTCGAGGAGCGAATCGAGGCCCTCGAGGTCCCTCTGGAGCTTCGCATCCAGCGGATCGAGAAGCTCCTGATGATGCTGGTGACTCCAGACGAGACTGAACAGCAAGCACTGAAGGAACGGCTGGACCAGCTCGGTCCCATCACGGGGATCGGCGAGCTCACGCAGAACTGCATGCACTGCGTTCGCCTGTGCGACCTGATTCCAGATCAGACCCCCGACTCGACGAACCTGCTCGACCTCATCGTGCAGAAGTCGGACTGAGTCGGGGCGACGATCTCACGCCGGGGAAGCTCGATCGCCCCGGCCGGGCGCGTCATCGCGCTCGGTCTCGATCTCGCAAGCCGCGCGACACCGGGATCCTCGGTCCGGGGGGGTCGTAATCGGCCCCCCGCACCCGGGATCCGTTTCGTGACCCATCCCGCCGGAGGCCACATGGACGCGAACCAGTCCGATCCTGCTTCCGAATCGGCGTCTCTCGCCGAGGAGGTGTTCGCCGAATACCTGATGCGTCTGCAGAGCGGGGAGGATCTCCGCTTCGCGTCGCTCTGCGAGAAGTACCCGCAGCTGACGTCGCGCCTCGAGGTCCTGCGGGACAACTGGGAACGGGTTGCCTCTCTGATCGGACGGCTCGGCCTCGGCGGTTCCCTGGCCACGCGGATTCGCGAGCAGTACGGGGCGGAGGCCGATCCCCTCATCCTCCTGCACGCGGAGGAGGAAGAGGAGCGCGGCGACGACATCTCCTCCGAGGTCATCGATCGTCTCTCCGAGCGGAAGGGTGCCTTCGGCCGTTACCGGCTCAAGGGGGAGCTGGCACGTGGCGGCATGGGCG
>CAYRXS010000250.1:0-9670 GCA_964428225.1 uncultured Planctomycetaceae bacterium | reverse complement strand
GCGCGGGATCGGCGCCCGCTCCTAGCCGTCGAGCGCCGCCAGGGCCTGCGCGGCCGTGGTCTCCCGCGGATCCCGGCGCAGGGCTTCCTCGTAGGCCTCCCGGGCCTCGGCCACGCGGCCGAGCTGCTCGAAGGCCAGGCCTCGACGCCAGAAGGCGTGTGCGGCGGTGGGCAGGTCCTCGAACTGCGGGTCGGCCGCGATGTACTCCTCGAGCAGCTCGAGCGCGCGGGCGGGATCGAGCTCGTTTCGAACGTGCATCCGCGCCTGGTAGTAGACAGCGCGGTAGTACGTCTCGTCCTTCTCGCCCTGGCGAGCGGCTTCGTACTCCGCCTCCGCCTCGTCGAAGCGCTCGGTGTCCCCGTAGATGTCCGCCATGGTGACGCGGAATCCGAGCTCCTCGGGGTACTGCGCGAGCCCCTCGCGGCAGAGCTCGAGCGCCAGTTCCGTCTCGCCGTCGTGATGGTGGCAGAACGCGAGCAGGCGCTTCCCCCCCACCGGATCGAGGGCCTCGATCTCGCGGCACACGTCCTTCGCCTGCTCGAGGTCTCCGAGGGGGGCCGGGGCCATCGCGTGGTACAGGGCGAGCATGGAGCGCGCCTCGGTGTCCTCCGGGTTCAGCTCGACGACGCGCTCGGACTCCGCCACGAACAGGCGCAGGTTCTTCGCCGCCCCCAGGAGAGCGGCGAGGCTGCGCTCGCCCATGGCGAGCCTCGTCCCCAGGGCCTTGGCGTACACGAGGTGCGCCTCCGCCTCCTCGGGCAGGAGCTCGATGGCCTTCAGGCCGTAGTCCACCGCCTCCTCCGCCTCGCCGAGCCGACGGGTGACCTCGCACAGGAGGATGCAGGCCTCCCCGTCGCGCTTGGACTCCTCGAGGATCGCCACGAGGGCCGTCCGGGCCGAGGCGAAGTCCCGCTCCTCGATGAGCGCCCGGGCCTCCGCGAAGAGCGGCCCGTCGCAGAGCCCCTCGTCCTCCTCCGCCGCGGCTCCCGCGGTCAGGGCGTTGCCCGACGCGTCCACGAGCTGGGTCGAGGGATCGCGCGCGTACCAGACGAGGACCAGGGTCGCGACGAGGAAGAGCCCCCCGACGCCATAGAGGACGACCTTCATGCTCGTCCCCTACGAGGCTCGGCGAGGATATTGCGCCGACTCCGCCCCGAATGATCCACCCGAGCCGTCACTCGTCGATCTCGAAGACGACCTGGACCTCCTCCCCGGGCTCGACGCGGATCGTGCGCTCGCGCTCGAAGAGCTTCGGAGGAGACGCGGACGACGTCGAGCGACCGTAGCCGTGCAAGTACACGGTGAGCTCGCCCGCCGGGACGGGTGCTCTCTCCTCCGTGCCGCTGGCCAGGCTCGTATAGGCGTATTTCACCCCCTCCATCTCGATCCAGAAGGTCGCGTGGCGCGCGGGGCCCTCGTAGGAGAGGCAGACGCTGCCCCCGCGCTCGATGGGGATCCGCAGGTCGTCGATCGTGGCGCCGGGCGTGACGGGGACGTCCCGGAGGGCGCCGATGCGACCGTCGTGGCTAGCCCCCACGAGGTGGTACGTGCCCGGCGGCAGCCCCTCGAAGGAGAAGACCCCCTCCCGCAAACCGCTCGTGCCCATCCAGGTGAAGTCCGTGTCCCCCACCCCGGTGATCGAGACGTCGGCCTCCACCGGGTCCCCGGTGTGCGCGTCGATCACGAGACCGGAGAGACAACCCCCGACCGTCATCCGCAGCACGATCTCCGTGTCACCCGTCCGGGCCTCGACGTACTCCGATGGAGCGTGAATGCCGGACCCGAACGATTCCGCGCGCAGCCGGTAGCGGCCGGGAACGAGCGGACCGAGGCGGAAGCTGCCATCTTCCCCGGTCTGCTCGTGCGACGATCCGCCCCCTTCGAGACCGCTGGCGCTCACCCCGCTCCTCGCAGCCCCCTCGCCTTCGGGATCGAGCACGCGTCCCTCGATGAACTGGCCGCGCCAGATTCGCAGCTCCACCTCGGCCTTGGTCGTGCCGGGCTCGATCGTCACCCGGGTGACCGCCGCGGCCAGAGCCTCCGGACCGGGGCGCTCGTCGTAGCGGACCTTCTCCGGGGCCGGCCCCACCGCCCACGTTCCGGCGGCCACGTCCTCGAAGGTGAAGCGGCCCTCCGCGTCGGTCGTCGTCCGCTTCGTCGGATCGTAGTAGGACGCGAGATAGACCCCGTATGCCTCGTCTCCCGGCAGGAGCCAGATCTCGAGGTCGGCGGCGGGGCGGTCGTCCGCCTCCCGCGCGACACCCGAGATGGTGGCGCCCGCCCCGACGAGCCACTCTACCTCGCGGGTCTCGCCGGCTTCGAGAAAGAGGGGCGCGGGCTCGCGCAGAAGGGTACGGCCGTGGGAGATCACCGACGCCCGCAGGGAGACCGCGGGAGGCAGGTCCTCGACGAGGAACCCGCCACCCGGCTCGATCGTTCCCTCCCACCGTCGGTCCAAACCGTGGACGAACGCCCCGTCCGGCTGGCCGAGCTGGAACGTGTCCGTCACGAGCCGGACGCTCGCCTCCCCGCTCGTCCCGAGCACGCGGCCGGTCAGGTGGGCCGCGCGGGGAAGGTACACGACGAGCCGGTTCTCAGGTGAGTCGTACAGCTCCGTCAGCTCCGCGAGGGCGGGGCCGCGGCCCTCGGCGGTGAAGGTGCCGAGCTCGTATCTCCAGGAGGCGATCTCCAGCTCGAACTCACCCTCCGCGTCGGTCACGAGGTCCGGCTCGTCGGACAGGAGGAGGGGGCGGACCGCGCGTCCTCCGATCGACATGCCGCGCGACCGCTCGACGTGGAGCTCGGCCCCGGCGATCGGGAGCCCGCTCTCGGCGGCGACCACGCGGCCGTAGAGGGTAGCGTCGTTCCCGCGCGTGAGCCGGATGGTGACGTCGTGCTCGGCGCCTGGCGCGAGCGCATCGAGCTCCCGCGATTCCGTGCTGAGGGTTTCGTCGTCCGGCAGCACCTGGACGGTGAGGGCCCGGTTCGGGGGAACCTCCAGGGTCGCGGTGCCGGACTCGTCCGTGAGCGGTACTTCCCCGAGAGCTCCCCGCGCGCCCTCCACGTTCCGCAAGGACCTCACCTCCTCGTGCATGGCGTAGACGCGGACCCCGGGAGCCGGGCGGTCGCGCTCGTCGACGACCACGTGCACCACGAGGGTAGCGGTCTCCGCGCCGTTCTCCGAGGCCGTCTCCCCCGTGCTCTCCGGTTCCTCGGTCGCCACGACCTCTCGTGCCTCGTCGCGGCCCCCAGGGACCTCCGGAAGCTCGGGAGCGGGCTCCGTGACCGTGGCCGGTGCGCTCCCGGCCTCTGCACCCGCGGGAACGCTCCCTCCGCCGTCCCTCGGCCCGATCAGGAGGAGCAGCCCGAGGACCAGGACCACCAGGATCGCAATGCCCGCCGCGACCTTCATGGTCCACTCTCCGGCGCGTTGGGTCTCTGCTCGTACCTCCCCCATCGCCGGATGAGCGCGGCCCCTGCGAAGGGCAGGGCGAGGACCCAGAGGCGCAGGCCGAGCCAGCCGCTCCCCGCGATGCCGTCGTAGGCGAGCAGGGCCAGACCGAAGCACACGGCGGCGGCGCCGAGGACGAGCCGCCAGGCCGCGGGGGGCAGCGCGCCCTCGGGAACCGCGGGGGGGCGTTCGAAGCGCGCGAACAAGAGCACGAGGGGGGTCAGGGCCACGAGCAAGATCGCGAGCCAGACGGGCCGGGTCGCCCACCAGGTCCCGGTGCCCGGCTCCAGCCCCAGCCCCGCGTTACCGAGGAGGCTCGCCAGCCCGATCATCAGGATCATGGCGGTCAGGTGCCACAGGTAGATCGTCATGATCATCCCGTTCACGAGCACCGCCGCCGTCCAGGGAACCAGACGAGAGAGCCACCGCCGCATCGGCGCCTGGATCGTGAGCAGCAGACCCGTCTGGGCCGCGGCGAGCGCGATCAGGGTGACCTTCGGGGGCAACGTGTTGCCGACCTCGTTGCCCGCCACGCCGACCATGCTCAGGGGATAGGGCCCCCACCGGATCAGGGCGGAGAGGACGACCAGGCCCCCGAGACCCCACGCCAGGGTCACGGCGGGACGCGACAGGTGCCCGTCGCGCCAGGCGTAGCCGAGCTGGTGCACCGCCGACCAGACGAAGAGGTAGTTCGTCCAGCCGATCCACTGCACCTCGCCGGCGAGGAACGCGACGTCGATCAGGGCGGCGATCGCGCAGAAGCCCCAGAACGAGGCCATCCCGAACCGCTCCCACAGCGCGTGACTGACGGGCACGAGCACGACCACCAGGACGTACACCGCCAGGAACCAGAGCGGGATGAGCGCCTTCTGCGATCCCTCCTTGATCATCGTGGGGTGCACGTCGCGCAGGTGCGCGATCGCGCCGATCAGGATCCAGACGAGGACCAGCACCAGCACCGGCCACACCAGCCGCCGCAGCCGCGCGTCGAGCCACATCGCGTAGCTCTTGCCCGACGCCTTCGCCGCCCGCCAGGAGATGCCGTTCGAGAAGCCGCCCACCATGAAGAAGATCGGCATCACCTGGACGATCCAGGTCAGCCCCTGCGTCCACGTCGAGATCCCGAGAATGTGCGAGAGGTGGAGCTTCCCCTCGCCGTCCGCGAAGGGAGCGGCCGCCGTCCAGTGGCCGAAGATCACCAACAGGATCGAGACCGCCCGCAGGAAATCCACGTAGCGGTTACGAGACTCCGGGGTGCGACGAGCGAGCTCGGCGGCGTGGGACCACATCTTCATCGCGTAGGCGCAGGATAACCGCCGCGACCCGGTTCGCTCAACGCCGGCGCAGGGGGAGGACCAGGATCGTCACCGGGGGGTCCCCCTCGATCGCGAGGGTCTCGAGCCGGGCGAGCAGCCGGGCGCCCCGCTCCCCTCGCTCCGTCGCGTCGTCGACCCGGAGCATGTCCTCGTACTGCTCGTTCAGCTCGACGAGGGGCTCGCGCGAGTGGACCACGAACACGCGCCCCCCCGCCGTCCCCTCCAGGCTGAACCAGCGGGGCTCCGCGGGAAGGAAGCGACCCCGCCCCGCCGGCACCGCGGCGGGCTCCTCGGCGGCCGGGGGGAACAGGCGGGTCGGCTCTCCGCCCTCGAGATCCTGGAACACGAGCACGTGCAGCTCGACCTGCGGCCGGAAGAAGAGGCGGTAGACGGCGTCCGGCTCGAGCCGGATCTCCGTCGTGTCCCCGGCGAGGAGGTCGAGCCCGCGAATCGTCCCGCTGCCCTCCACGTGCTGCTGGAGCAGGAGCTCGTCGAGATCGGGACCCTTCTTGCGGCCGAGCCACTCCGGCGCGGGCGCGGGGCCCTCGAGGCTCACGTCGCCCCGCTTCAGCGGCGGCGCGACCGCGACCACCACGGGCCGCGACTCCGGCTCGCCGGAGGAGACGATGGCGCGCACGAGCCAGGCGCACGCGACGAGACTCGCGGCCAGGGCCGCCACGCCCGCCCCCCAGACTCCCCAACGCGGACGGGGCTCGCGGCGTTGACGCTTCGCCTCGACGAGCCGGCGCATCTCGTCGGTCGGCCGCAGCTCCGGCGCGGCCTCGCGCTCGCGATCCGCCCACGCGTCCATGACGTCCTCGAGGCGGCTCACGCCTCCACCCCCCGGCGCACGAGGCACCGCCGCATCTTCTCACGAGCCTGTCGCACGAGCTTCTGCGCCATGCTCGTGGAGCGGTCGAGGATCGCCCCGACCTCGCGGTAGACCTTGCCCCCCAGGTAGTAGAGGACGATGGCATGCCGCTCGTCCTCGTTGCGCAGCGACGCGATGCACGCGCGCACCGCCTGCGCGACGAGCGAGGGAGTGGCGGCGGGCTCGGTCTCCGCGCCGGCGACCGCGTCCCCCACCGTCGCGCCCTTCCCGTCGCGCGGCATCCCCACGCCGTCCTCGAGAGAGCCGACCTCGAGCGTCGCCTCGCGCCGGGCCAGGTCGATGCAGCGGTGGCGCGCGATCCGGAAGAGCCACGTCCGAAACGAGGCCCTCGCGGAGGCGAACTGGTCCGAGGCGCGGATCACCCGCAGGAACACGTCGTGGACGACGTCCTCGGACGCTCCGGAGGACATGGTCGCGGCGCAGAACACGTGGAGCGGACGGGCGTAGCGGCGGTACAGCTCGTCGAGCGCCTCCGGGGCCCCGCGATCGAGCCGCGCGATCAGCTGCTCGTCCGTCTCCGTTCGCATCTCGCCGTCACTCCTCCTTCGGCGTCCGGGGATCCACCACCCGTCCGAGGAAGACGATCGCCCCCGAGCGCCGATCGCGGATCAGGAAGAGGAACGGGTGGTCGGCGCGGAAGACGTTGCCGCGCTTCTTCATCATCACCGCAGTGGCTCCCGTCGCTTCGGTGCCCGCCTCGTCGACGGTCACCTCGGCCTGGACGATCACGTCGTCGACGAAGAGACCCCCGCGCTCGCTCAGGCCCGAGAAGTCGGCGGCGGGGGTGAAGGCTTCGCGCATGCCGAGGGCCTGGAGCGTTTCCTTCAGGCGGAAGCGCGTGTCGACCCGGAAGCGGGGCAGGAGGACGCCCACCTCCGCCGGCTCGAGCTCGGCCAGCCGCTCCCGCAGGAACTCCGCGGTCAACGCCTCTTCCAGCCGCGGCAGGCCCTCGGGCTCCTTGGGGCGCAGGATCACCATGGAGTACGCGTCCCCCTCGTAGGGCAGCTCGAGGATCGTCAGCCCCTTCCCGCGCCAGTACGGGAGCCTGGCCTGTTGGTACATCATGGGCACCTCGATCCTCCGGCGTTCGATCCCTTCCTCCTCGTCGGCGGGCAGGGTGAACAGCCGGTCGCGAGTCATCTCCTCGTCGAAGCGCGACGCCCACGCCCCGCGGAAGTGGATGGCGTTCACGAGGACGAGCAGCGTCGACGGCCTCAGGTCGCCCGGCAGGAGGAGCTCCTCGATCCGCCCGTTGGTCTTCGCCGCGATCCACGCGTTGATCTCGCGGCGCGCGTCCTCGGCGGCGCCCGCGAAGTCGGCGGAGGACAGCCCCGCGCCGTAGCGCTCGGCGACGAGCCAGCGGTACTCGTCGCGGATCGGGTAGCCCGTCTGTCCCCAGAGGGCGTTCGCGATCCGGAGCTGGTTCCCGCGCTCGCCCGTCCCCGACACGAGGCCGTCGGCGAGGGCGGCGAGCGCGCGGTGGAGCGCCTCGTCCTCACTCGAGAAGCACAGCGCCGCCTCCATCTCCGCCGCCGTCGATCCGCCCGCGCCGCCGTAGGTCATGGCCAGGGCGGTTCGAATGCTCAGGGGAGCGACGAAGAGGTTGCCCTCCTGCTCGGCCAGCTCGCGAAGGAGCCGGCAGGCGAGCTCGTTGTTGCCCAGCACCTCGGGAATCGGCTCGGCCGGCGCCGGCTCCTGGCCCGCGAGGAAGCTCGAGCTCAGTAGCAGGGCCAGTCCGATCGTCCATGCTCGTATCATCTTCTTGCCTCCGTGGTTTCCAGGGGCTCCTCGCTACGAGCGGGGGCGATCGCTTGGCACCGGTTTTTGCGGCGAATCCCCCCCACCGGTGGACGGGCCCGCGGAAAAAGCGGAAAGAACACACCCGCTCGCCCAACGCAAGGGCGAGCGTGGCGTGCAGGGAAGTGCCGACCATGAATCCCCCCTCCGGATCCCCGTCGCAGGAGCTCGTTCGCCACGCCCGCTGGGTGGAGCGGCTCGCCCTGCACCTCGTACGCGAGCGGGAGGCGGCGGCCGACCTCGCCCAGGACACGCTCCTCGCGGCCCTGCGGCACGCCCCGGCCAGGGTGGCGGTGCTGCGCCCCAGGCTGGCCCGGGTCATGCGCAACCGCCTCGTCGACCTCTCCCGCAGGCGCGAGCGGCGCCAGGCGCGGGAGACGGAGGCGGCCACGAGCGAGGGACAGCCCGACACGACGGAAGCCGTCGAGCGTCTCGAGCTCGAGCAACGGCTCCTCGACGCCGTGCGCGGGCTCGACGAGCCCTACCGCGAGGCGGTCACCCTGCGCTACCTCGAGGGCCTGGAGCCCGCGGAGATCGCGCCCCGACTGGGGATTCCGGCCGGCACGGTGCGCTGGCGCGTGAGCGAAGGGCTCGCGCGGCTGCGGCGCGCCCTGGACGGGTCGCACGGAACCCGCGAGCGCTGGCAAGGGCTCTTCGTGCCCCTGGCCGGCCTGTCCGCCGCGGAGGCGGAGCTCGGCGCGGCCGCGGCCCTCTTCCCCGGAGCCCTGCTACTCGTGAAGATCGCCCTCGTCACCGCTTGCGTCGCCATCGTCGTCACCCTCGTCTGGACGAACCTCGGGGACTCCGGGGATCCCGCCGCTCTCCCCGCCGACTCCGCGACGGCCCGGCCGACCGCTCGCTCCGAGGCGACTCCGGAGGACGTCGCGCCGCCCCTCGCCGAGGAGGACGCCGGCGAGCGCGCCGTCGTCGCCGTGGAGCCCGCTCCGCCGGAACCGCCCGCCTGCGTCCTGCGCGTGCAGGTGGTCGACGAGCTCGATCGCGCCTTGCCCGGCGTCGCGGTTCGCAACGCGCGGCTCTTGCCGGAGGACGCCTGCACCGGGCCCGACGGACGCTTCGTGCACTCGCTGACGACGGTCCGCGCGGGGACGAGCTTCGAGGTGGAGCTCTCCGCCCCGGGACGCGAGACGCGCAAGCTACGGCAGGAGGTCGGGGACGAGCTCGACTTCGGCACCGTCACCCTCGGGCCCGGCACGTGGATCGCGGGACGGGTGCTCGACGAGGAGGGAATGCCGCGCGCGGGAGCCCGCGTGCTCGTCGACGACTCCGAGCTGCCCCTGTCCGCGAACCGCCTCGCCTCCGCGCGCACCGACGAGAGCGGGCGCTTCCGCATCGAAGGGCTGCGCGTGGGCTTCGCGAACGTGCGGGCCTTCCTCCCCGGCGACATGATGCACCACGAGACCGCGCGGCTCGTCGAGCTGGAGGCGAACCTGCCCGTGGAGCATCTCGAGCTCGTGCTGGAGGGGCGCCGCGGCTCGGGGGTGACGAGCGGCAAGATCGTCCGCCCCGACGGCTCGCCGGCCGCTCTCGCCCTGATGCGGGCGGCCGCGAGGGACGCGACCTCGAACAACTCCTGGGAAGTCGACGTCGACGACGAGGGGCGCTTCGAATTCGAGCAATGGCGCTACGAGACGTTCGAGCTCACGGTCCGGGACCGCGAGGACCGCACCCTGGTGGCGGAGGACGTCGTCGTGGCCCGAGGCGCGAGCGGCATCGAGATCCGCCTCGCGCCCGTCCCCGTGATCGAGATCGAGTTGCTCGTCCGCGGTCGCGGTGGGAGCCTGATCGACGACTTCGAGGTCGACTTGCTCCTCGAGGTCGCGGGGGACGAGGAGCCGCAGCGCTCTCGCGCGCGCCATTGGATCCGCGACGGACGCCACGCTCTTTCTCATCCGGGCGCGCCCTTCCGGCTCGAGGTGGAGGCCGCCGGCCACCGCCCCGCGCGTTCGGCGTGGATCGACCCGCAGAATCCTCCCGGGAGGGTGGAGCTCGCTCTCGAGCCCCTGCCTCTGATCACGGGGAGGGTCGTGCGGGAGGGACGCCCCGTCGGCGCGGCGCGGGTGACTCTCCTGCGGAGGGTGCGCGCGGGAACGACGCTCCTCGTCGACGATCTTCGGCGCGAGTGGGACGACATCGACTCGTCCCCGCCCGTCGAGACCGACGCCGACGGCGCCTTCGCGATTCCCTACGAGCCCC
>CAYRXS010000249.1:0-9695 GCA_964428225.1 uncultured Planctomycetaceae bacterium | reverse complement strand
GTTGGCCAGCGTTCTCTGCAGCGCGTCGATGGATTCAAAGCTCAAACGACTTCTCCTGGCACATGCTCGTTTCGACTACGCCATCTGACTTGCAGTTGTACGTGGGCAGTGCAGTAGACTCTGGACCGTGTCGCTTCGCCGTATATGCACGGGTTCTGGCCGGCGAGCCTGGTCCCAAGGCTCGATTTCCCCGAGGGTTGCAGGGAACGAGATCACCATGACCTCCAAAGGATAGCCCGCGACGGCCGTCGGCACAATCCGCGGACGTTCCGCCCCTCGGGGTGCCCTACTCATCCAGTAGCCGGTCCACTGGGCTGCGCACCCCGGACGGTCCGCGGTCCGGGACGTGCGTATGGATCTGCGTTGTCCTCACGTCGGAGTGGCGGAGGAGCTCCCGTAGCGTGCGGAGGTCGGCGTCGTGCTGGCGGTGCACGTGCTCCAGGTGGCGGCACAGATCGGGCTGGACCGAACGGGGCAAGACGGTGAGACGGTCCATGTCCCCCCTGCCGGAGCGAACGACGAGGAGACTGCGACCGAAGTCGACGTCCTTCACGCACAGGCGACAGACATCAAGCGTGCGCAGACCGGATCCGTGCAGGAGACAGGCGACTTGGCGGGGCGTCCCCTCCATGTGCCCGAGAACGGCCCGGACCTCCTCGCACTTCATCACGACGGGCAGCCGCCTCGGGCACTTCGCACGGACCAGCTCGTCCAACCAGGGGAAGTCGGGATCGAGCGCCTCGCGGCAAAGGAACAGCAGAACCCGGGGGGCCTGCTTCTGCGTTGAGGCGCTGACCCGATCGCGCACGGCAAGAAAGGAGAGGAAGTCCGTGAGGTCCGTCCCGGGACGGTTCATCGCGAGCGCTACACACTCCCATCAGATCCTCGATAAGGACCGCAGGTTGCAGGGAACCTGCCGGGAATCGCAGGGTGGCCAACGATTGGCTCCCTTCCGGCGGCTGACGCCGAGGGGCGCTACTTCGGGGCCCATCCCTTGTCGGCGGAATAGAGTAGGGTTCCGTGTTCGTCGCGGAGCTCGAAGCGGGCATGGGGCGGGCTCTCACCTTCTCCCGGCTCGATCACGACGTGGAGGAAGCCGCCGGACGGCTCGCGAGAGGTGTAGGGCTGGCGGACGAGGGCTTCGCGATCGGTGGATTTCTCCGCGCCCGGCTTGGGACCGAGTCGTGAGTTGGCGTCGACGAGAGCCCCGGTGGAGAATTCCTCGAAGCCGGTGGGATCGATCGAGTGGTACTGCCAGTGGCGGTCGCCGCACACGAAGTAGAGGCCGCGCTCGAGGAGGCCGGCGTCGGCCGCCCAGGTGAGGAACGCACGCCCCTCGTGGCGGAAGCCGCCGAGGTTCGTGTGGTTGTCCTTCTTGTACCGGTCGTCCGGGCCGACGAGCGGGGTCGGGGAGATCACGATCTTGAAGGTGGCGTCGGAAGCGAGGAGGGTGGTCTGGAGCCACTCGCGCTGCGCGGCGCCCCAGATCGTCTTGTCCGGGTCGTCGGGGCTCGCGTTGGGGCTGCGGTAGTCGCGGCCCTCGAGGAGCCAGATCTGCAGGTCGCGCGACACGCGGAAGGTGCGGTACGTCACGGCGTCCGGATCTTCGGGATCGACGACGGGAACCTGCTCGCGGAAGAGGCGGATGCCGAGGTCGCTCGAGGGGAGCTTCTCGCCAGAGCGGTCGCAGTCGTTGAAGCGGTGGTCGTGATCGTCCTTCTCCCAGTACGTCGGCACCTTCGCGAAGAGATCGACGAAGCGCGGCTGGACGAGCTGCTCGTGCCACTTCTTGCGCATCGTGACCTCGGTCGTGGCGCGCCCCTTCTTCGGATGGTCGTAGTAGACGTTGTCGCCCGTGCCCACGAGGAAGTCGGGCTCGAGCTCGAGAATGGCCTTCAGGGCAGGATAGCCCAGGTGCCTGTCGGAGCCCTGGTACGCGCGCTTGCCGTCGCCCTCGGAGTGGAAGTGGAACTTGTCGTAGTTCATCCCCGTGACCACGACGAATCTCGTGGGCTCCGCGATCTCCGCTCCGGCCAGTGTTTCGAAGGAGCCGAGGCCCCCGTAGGAGACGTGCTCCTCGTCCGAACCGAATGCGACGCGATACCAGTGCCGCGTGTTCGGCCGCAGGCCGTTCACCGCGACTTTCACGATGAAGTCGCCGGCGGCCTCGGCCGTCCTCCACTCCGTGGGGGATCCGTCGGCGAGCAGGAGCTCCACTTCTCCAATCTCGAACCGCGCGATCCCCGCCACGCCCGGGACGTCTCCGTTGTCGTCCACGCTCGCGGCGGTCAGCCGCGTCTGGAGGATCGCGGTCGTAGCGGTTACCTCCCCCACCATGGCGCCCTGGAGCAAGGCGGGTCCGTCGATCGCCCGTTCGGGCTCCGGAACCTCCCTCCAAGCCGATGAGTCAGCGCTGCGGACCAGGACGAGCCCGTCGCAGTGCGAGCCTAGAAGCGTCACCCGCAGCCGGATGTCCGCGTCCTCCGTGATCACCGCGGTCCGGTTGACGTGGTACGTGAAGAGCTCGCCCTCGACCCGGGTGAGGATCCCGGGCGTCGACGCCTGGCCCTGCTGGAGCAGGACCTCGTCGTGAATCGAGATCTGGGATCCGAGAGAGGTCGGCTCGAACCGCACCCGCCACTGTCCGGCCTCCGTGACGTGCGGCGTCAGGTCGATCTCCAGCTCGAACACGCCGCCCTCGAAGTCGCCCATCGACCACGAACCGCACTGGGCCCAGGCGCTGCGCACCGGCTCGTTCGGCGCCGGGCGGAATCCGGTCACGTGGTGCGCGGCGAAGTCGAGGACGAGCGGCTCGGCGGCGGCCTCCGTCACGCGCAGGCGCACCTTCGTGACCACCGCATCGTCGAAGACGTCGATGCGCTTGCGGCCCACGGAGGTTCCCTCGGCGAGCTTCGCCCACCGCGCGCCGTCCCAGCCCTCCACGAGGTACGAGCGGATCCGCTCGCCGTGCAGGTAGTCCTCCATGGTCACCACGTGGTTGACGAGCGTGGGACCGCCGAAATCGAGCTCGAGAGCTCGACCCCGACCCGAGGCCTGCGCGAGCGGCGTCCCGAATCGGCGCTCGATCTCCGCCCCGAGCTCGCCATAGCGCCGCACGTCGCCGTCGGGAATCAGCCCCCGCGTGTCGGGCGTCGAGTTGAGCAGCATCACCGCACCCTGCCCCGCCGACTGGTAGTAGACATACATCAGCTCGTCGAGGCTCTTGCGCTTCGCCTCCTTCCCCGGCCCCCAGAACCAGGCGTGGTCGTAGAGCGTCGTGTTCACCTCGAGCGGCGTCCACGATTCACCCGCGAGGTCGCTGTGCGCGGCGGTGGCGAGCCCGGTGGCGCGATCCGCGGCCGAGATCGAGCTCCAGGCCTTCCCCCGCGCGAGCCGCCCCCGCTCGTTGCCCACCCACCGAATCGTGGCATGCGGCCCCTGGAACACCACCGCCTCGGGCGCGTGCTCCCGCAGGACGTCGCCGACCTCGATGACGCAGCTTCCGTCGAACCACACCTCGACGACGCGCGTGTGCTCCGCCGCGATGTCGAGCGTCTCGCGAAGCTGCTGCCGGAAGACCTCGTTGTACGCCTCCTGCTTCGCCGGATCGCGCGTGCGCCCCCCGCTGCCGATACCCGCGCCCCAGGTCTCGTCGCCGGGGTAGACGTAGATACCGAGGCTCAGGCCGTACTTCGCGCACGAGGTCGCGAGCTCGACGAGAAGATCCCCCTCCCCGTTCCTCCACCCGATGTTGCGAACGCAGTACTCCGTCGTCTCCGTCCGCCACCAGCAGAATCCGCCCGTGTGCTTGGCCACGAACAGGATCTCCCGCGCCCCCCACGAGAGCGCCGTCTCGCACCACTGGTCCGTGTCGAGCTCGGGGAGCAGCATCGCCTCGAGCGGCGTCGAGTGATCGTCGTACTCCCGCCCCTGCCACGTGCACGGATCGATGCAGACGAACTGGATCCGCTCCTGCTCGTGCCAGACGTACTGGACCGCGGAGGGCGTGGCGATCTCCTGGGCCTGGACGACGAAGGCCGACACGAGTTGAGCGACGAGCACGAGCGCGATCGATGATCGGTTCATGCCCGACATCCTAACCGCGATGTCGTATCCGTTGCAGAACGTCCGTCGCGAGCGGAAGATGGGCGCCTGCCCCGAAAGAAGCCCATGTCGAAGATCATCGCATCGATCGTAATCGGTCTCCTCGCGGGAGGGGCGGCGTCGGCGCAAGAGCCGCCCGCCGAACGACCGCTGAACGTCCTCTGGATCATCGGGGAGGACCTGGGGCCCGAGCTCGGCTGCTTCGGCACGCCGGAGGCGCGGACGCCGCACCTCGACGGGCTCGCCGCGGAAGGCGTGCGGTTCACGCGCGCCTTCACCGCGTCGCCGGTGTGCTCGCCGAGTCGCTCGGGGTTCATGACCGGGATGTACGCCACCACGATCGGAGCGCACAACCACCGCTCGCACCGCGACGACGGCTTCGCGCTGCCGGAGGGCGTGCGGGTGATCACGGACTGGCTGCGACCGGCGGGGTACTTCACCGCGAACGTTCGCAACCTCACCGGGAAGAAGAAGGAGCCCTTCTTCAAGGGCACCGGCAAGACGGACTGGAACTTCCACTACGAGGGGAAGCCCTTCGACGGTAGCCGCTGGGACGAGCTGCGCGACCACGAGCCGTTCTACGCCCAGGTCAACTTCTCGGAGACCCACCGCGGCGGCGCCTGGAACTCCGCCCACGAGAACATCGAGCAGCCCGCGGATCCCGCGAAGGTCGTGTTCCCTCCGTACTACCCCGACCACCCGCTCGTGCGCGAGGACTGGGCGCAGTACCTGAACGCGGTGATGGCTCTCGACCGGAAGGTGGGCTTCGTGCTGAGGAAGCTCGAGGAGGACGGGCTCGCCGACCGCACCGTCGTCTTCTTCTTCGGGGACCACGGGCGCGCCATGGTGCGCGGCAAGCAGTGGCCCTACGACAGCGGGCTCCACGTGCCGCTGCTCGTGCGCTGGCCGAAGGGCGTCGAGCCGCCCGCGGGGCTCGAGCCGGGCACCGTGCACGGCGGGCTCGTCTCCATCCTCGACGTCACCGCCACCACCCTCGCGATCTGTGGCGTCGACAAGCCCGAGCGCATGCAGGGGCGCGTGCTGTTCGGACCGAACGCCGATCCCGCGCGTCGCTACGTATTCGGAGGGCGCGATCGCGGAGACGAGACTGTCTTCCGCATCCGCACCGCGCGCGACGAGCGCTTCCGCTACCTGCGCAACTTCATGCCCGAGCGGCCGTTCCTCCAGCTCAATCGCTACAAGGAGTGGAGCTATCCCGTGCTCGGCCTGATGCGGAGGCTGCACGCGGCGGGCGAGCTCGATCCGGTGCAGGATCGGCTCTTCGCCCCCCACCGGCCCGCCGAGGAGCTGTACGACCTCGAGGCGGATCCCTGGGAGACGGTCAACCTCGCGGAGTCCGAGGCGCACGCCGACGTGCTCGAGCGCATGCGCGGCGAGCTCGACCGCTGGATCGTGGAATCCGACGACCAGGGACGCGTCCCCGAGCCGCCGGAGGTGGTCGCGGTCTGGGAACGGAAGATGAAGAAGAACTACGCCGAGCGCCTGCGCCAGCGCGCGAAGCGAGAGGCTCGCGGGCCGAACGTCGTGCTCGTGATGACCGACGACCAGGGCTACGGCGACCTCGGCTTCCACGGCAATCCCGTGATCCGCACCCCGAACCTCGACGCGATGGCGGGGCGCAGCGCGCGCATGGAGACCTTCTACGTCAGCCCGGTCTGCGCGCCGACCCGGGCCGCGCTGATGACCGGCCGCTACTCCCAGCGCACGCGGGCGATCGACACGTACATCGGCCGCGCGATGATGGAGCCCGAGGAGGTCACGGTGGCCGAGGCCCTCCGCGACGCGGGCTGGGCCACGGGGATCTTCGGCAAGTGGCACCTGGGCGACTGCTACCCGATGCGGGCGATGGACCAGGGCTTCGAGGAGGTGCTCGTCCACCGGGGCGGCGGCATCGGGCAGCCGTCCGATCCGGAGGGCGGCGAGAGCAAGTACACGGACGCCGTGCTCTTCCACAACGGCGCGCGGATGGAGACGAAGGGCTACTGCACGGACGTCTACTTCGACGCCGCGCTCGACTGGATGCGCGCGCAGCACGCCTCCGGACACCCCTTCTTCGCCTACATCCCGACGAACGCTCCGCACGGTCCGTTCCACGACGTGCCGCCCGAGCTCCTCGCCGAGTACGAGGCGATGGACCTCTCGCCCGAACGCTTCCCCCGCGAGGAGGGGTATCCGCTACCCGAGAAGCACGACGCGAAGCGGCTGGCGCAGATCTTCGCGATGATCACGAACGTCGACGAGAACGTGGGGCGCCTGTTCGCCGGGCTCGAGGACATGGGAGCGCTCGAAGACACGCTCGTGATCTACCTGGTCGACAACGGCCCCAACTCGCGTCGCTACGTCGCGGGGATGCGCGGCAACAAGAGCTCGGTGCACGACGGCGGCGTTCGCTCGCCCTTCTTCGCCCACTGGCCCGGACACCTGACCGCGAACACCGTTTCCGATCGGATCGCGGCCCACGTCGACGTCCTGCCGACGATCCTCGACGCCTGCGACGTCGATCCGCCCGCGGGCGTGAAGCTCGACGGCCGGAGCATCCTGCCCCTGCTCGAGGGTCGCGAGGTCGACTGGCCCGATCGGACCCTCTTCGTCCAGGCCCACCGCGGCAACGAGGCCGTCCGCTACCACCACTTCCTCGCCCGCGGCCAGCGGTGGAAGCTCCTCAACGCGAGCGGGTTCGGCAAGGAGCTCAAGAGCGTCGAGCCGGCCTTCGAGCTCTACGACATGGAGGCGGATCCCGGAGAGCTCGTCGACCTCGCCGCGAAGCGCCCCGACGTCGTCGCCTCCCTGCGCGCGAAATACGACGCGTGGTTCGACGACGTGAGCAACACGCGCTCCGACAACTACGCGCCCCCCCGCATCGTCCTCGGCGCCCCCGAGGCCCCCGAGGTGCACTTGACCCGCCAGGATTGGCGGCGCTCGAGCGGGGACGGGGGCTGGAACCGCCGCTCGATCGGACACTGGCTCGTCGACGTGAAGGCCGAGGGGCCCTACCGCGTGCGCGTCCGCTTCCTCGAGGGCCTGGCGATCCATCGCGTCGTCCTGCGCCTCGGGGACGTCGAGGTCACTGCGGAGGTCGCCGAGGGCCGGACCGAGCACACGTTCGAGGCGGTTCCCCTCCCCGTGGGACCCGGCCGGCTGGAGACCGTGCTGGAAGATGCCGAGGGGTTTTCCGGGGCCTACCAGTTGATCGTCACGCGGAATTGATCTCTCCTGCCCCCTGCTCGCCCGCGACAGGAACACCCCCATGCCGACCACCGATGCGTCCGAGAAGGCGAAGGCCGAGCTGCGCCAGCGACTCGTGGCCGAGGTCTCGAGCGATCTCGTCTACGAATGGGACGTCGTGGAGGACACGCTGGAGTGGTTCGGGGACGTCGATGCCGCCCTGGGCTTCAGCGCCGACGAGATCCCCCGCACCATCGAGGGCTGGGTGTCCCGGATCCACCCCGACGACCTCGCGCAGATGGCCGATGCCGTCGAGCATCACCGCAAATCGACCGAGCCGATCTTCTACGTCTACCGCATCCAGGCCAAGGACGGCTCCTGGCGATGGTGGGAGGACCGTGGCACCCCGGTCCTGGACGACACGGGCCGGCCGACCCGTTGGGTGGGCGCCTGCACGGACATCACCGATCGAAAGGAGGCGGAGGAGGAGCTGCGGGAGAGCGAAGAACGACTGGAGCTGATCCTCCAGGCGTCGGAGCTCGCCACCTGGACCTGGGACCTGCAGACCGACGAGGCCGTGATCAACGAGCGCTGGGCGGAGATGCTCGGCTGCACGCTCGAGGAGCTCGAGCCGCACAACACGCTGTTGAACAGGTTGGTCCACCCCGAGGACAACCAGCGAGTGGAGGAGGCGCTGGAGGCGCACCTGGAGGGCCGAACCCCCATGCACCAGGTCGAGTACCGCATGCAATCGAAGTCCGGCGATTGGGTGTGGTGCATGGGCAGCGGCAAGGTCCTGTCACGAGCCGAGGACGGAAAGCCCCTGCGGGCGGCGGGAGTCGTGCTCGACATCACTCCCCGGATTCGCGCGGAGGAGGAGAAGGCGCGGCTCCAGGCCCAGCTCCTCCAGGCTCAGAAGATGGAGAGCCTCGGCGTGCTGGCCGGAGGGATCGCCCACGACTTCAACAACATGCTCACCGGCATGCTCGGAGGCGCCGAGCTGGCCCTGATGGACATCGGCGACGAGGCGTCCGTGCGCGAGCACCTCGAGCACGTGCGCACCACGGCCCAGCAAGCCGCCGACCTGTGCCGCCAGCTCCTCGCCTACTCCGGGAAGGGCCGCTTCGTGGTCGAGCCCATCGACATGACGAGCGTGGTCGAGGAGATGACGCACCTGCTCGAGGTCTCCGTCAGCAAGAAGGCGGTCCTGCGCTTCGACCTGGCCCGCGACCTGCCTCGCGTCGAGGCGGACGTCTCGCAGCTACGCCAGATCGTCCTCAACCTGGTCATCAACGCCTCGGAAGCCCTCGAGAAGCGCAGCGGCACGATCCTGATCGCCACCGGTGCCATGGACTGCGACGAGAAGTACCTGTCCGAGACCTGGCTCGACGAGAACCTCCCGTCGGGGTGCTACACCTTCCTCGAGGTGAGCGACACCGGCCTGGGGATGGACCAGGAGACGAAGACGCGGGTCTTCGATCCCTTCTTCTCCACCAAGTTCGCGGGGCGCGGGCTGGGGCTCGCGGCCACGCTGGGCATCGTCCGGGGACACCACGGAGCGATCAAGGTCTACAGTGAAGAGGGGCGCGGAACCACGTTCAAGGTCCTCCTCCCCGCCCTGGACGTGACGGCGGCGGACGTCGCGGCGAAGGGAGCCGCGCCGGCCGTGCAGTGGCGGGGCTCGGGCCGGATCCTGCTCGTGGACGACGAGGAGACGGTGCGGGCGGTCGGCAAGAGGATGCTCGAACGGCTCGGTCTCTCCGTGTTGATCGCCGAGGACGGACGGCGCGCCCTCGAGATCTACCGGGAGCACGCCGAGTCGATCGACCTGGTCCTGCTCGACATGACCATGCCGCACCTCGACGGCGAGGAGACGTTCCGGGAGATCCGTCGTATCCGCAAGGACGTGAGCGTCATCCTCATCTCCGGCTACAACGAGCAGGACGCGGTGAGCCGCTTCGCCGGCAAGGGGCTGGCCGGGTTCCTGCAGAAGCCCCTGAGCCTGGACACGCTGCGGGAGAAGCTGCGAGAGCTGATGACGCCGGACGACGAGTAGGACCCGGCGCGGCCTACAGGGACGCCTCCTTTCCCGAGACCAGGACCCGTTCGACGTCGATCCGCCCCGCCTTCACGTCCAGGAAGGGGCGCCCGCCCTCGAGGCCGACGGTGCCGAAGCCCGTCTCGGTGGAGAGGAAGCTCCTGAAGTCGTCGCCGACCCGGGAGTCGATGTACAGGGTTCCGTCCACCGCGTCGTAGCGCACCCCGGTGAGGCCCTGGAGGAGGCCGTAGCTGGAGAGCGCGCGCGCGTACCAGTGCCCGCATTCGTACTCGTTGAACGGATTGCGCACGCGGCCGTCGTAACGATCGCGGCAGACGCGCACGACGTCGAGCCCCTCCTCGACCAT
>CAYRXS010000248.1:0-9732 GCA_964428225.1 uncultured Planctomycetaceae bacterium | reverse complement strand
GTCCGAGTCGGTGAAGGCGGCGAGAACGGCGTCTCGCTCGACCTTCTTGAACTGGTAGCGGGCGTCCCAGGAGCCCTTCTCCTTCACCTTGCCGACCTTGGCGCCGAGGAGGAAGCCGAAGTCGTCCTTGTCCGCCGCCGTGTTCTCGACGGCGTTCGCGAAGAAGGCCACCGGCATGCCGCCCGCCTCGAAGGCGACCTGGCCGAAGGCTTCGAGCTGGTCGAAGTCCTCTGCGTAGAAAAGGTCCGTGCCGTCCGTGGTCGTCGAGTTGCCCTGGCTGTTGGAGCCGTCGCCCTTGTAGTGGAAGACCTTCTCCCCCTGGACGTTGCCGTAGTCGTAGAAACCGACGCCGCAGGTCAGAGTCTGCTCACCGATCGGAACTTCCGCCCCGACCTGGGCTCCCCACAGGCCACTGTCCACGCCGGAGCCCTCGCGCACCCAGAAGCCGCCGAGGTTCGCGAAGACGTCGAAGCCGTTGACCTCGTGCGTGAACCTCGCGGCGGCTCCCTCCGGCCGCAGGTCCGGGTCCCAGAGCAGCTCGCTCTTCTGCATCACGTCGAACGGGGTCTTCATCTTGCCGCCGATGACGTCGAGACCCCAGCCATCCTTGTTCATTGAGTCGGGATGGTAGTCGACGTAGGCGAGGTCGATGCGAATGGCATTGCCGTCGAAGCCGTCCCCCAGGGTGTGGTTCGTCGACACGGGATTGCCGGTGGTCGTGGCGATCTGGAAACCGACGTCGACCTCGTCGTTGACCTCCATGCCCGCGAAGATCCGGCCGCGGATGCGGTTCCGGTTGCGCTCGGGGTTTTTCTCCTTGTCGATTTGCTCGAAGCGGAAGCGGAAGTCGCCCTTGAGCACCCAGGCGGCCAGCCAGGAGGGCATGCTCTCCTCCAGCTTCGCCACGCGCTCCTCCAGATCCTGATCGCTCGCTGCGGTCGCCGGCGCGGGGGGATTCTCGTCTCCGGCGTTTGTCGCCGCGCCCAGCGACCCCATCGCCAGGGTCAGCCCCGCCGCCGTGAGAACGGACCGATACATCATTGCAGGAATCTCCTTACTCGTGAACTCGTGTCGAATCGTGGTCATGGGCGCAAAACGTAGGGTCTCCGTGTGAATATCTCATCAAGGCGCGATGAAGTTACCGAGGATCCGCCCCTCCCCGAAAGCCCCTCCTGAGGGCCTCGAGGGGCTCGTGCTGCTCGCGTAGGTCAGGTAGTCGATGGTCCCCGTCGGCATGTTGCTGTGCACGAGCTCGGTCCCGTTGAGGTAGACGACGGTGTCGTCGAAGCCCAATCCGGACCACGCCGTTCCCTGATCGGAACCGTCGTCGAGGTACTTCCAGACCGACCGGGGGCGACGGGAGTGTCACTGGCCACGAGGGGTACGGCGAGAACGCAGAGCGCGGTCGTGATGGAGAGCAAGGCGGGATGGAGGGACGCGTAGGACCGCCGTATCCGCCACGCGTCGCCGTGGACGGAACCGGCCTTGCATGCGGGGGGGGGCCGCATACCATGGCGGGCGCGCCCGAGGTCTGAATGCAACCTCACACGGGAAGGCGAGCCCCGGTTCTGTGGGTCACGATCCTGGCCACCGTGATCGTGGCGGCCATGGTCTACTCGCTCGTCACGGGCCGGCGCCTGGCCGAGCATCACGCCCCGCTCGCGGACGCCGCGATGGAGGTCAAGTGCGAGGCCACTCTCGGGCACCTCTGGTTCGAGGAGATCATCAGCGGCGACCGTGAGCGCGACGTCGACGTGGTCTGGGAGCATCTGGACCTCTCCGCGTGGTACGCGCGGGCCATGCTCGAGGGCGGCGAGGATTCCCGGGGCGTCTTCGTCCCGCTACGCGACCCCGCGCTCCGCCGCGAGATCGAGGGCGTGCTCGACAAGATCGCGAGCTTCCGGGCGATCGCCGAGGAGAGGTGGGAGGCGGCGGAGCAATCCGGCATCGGATCGCCTCTCGACCAACGCTTCGACGCCATGTTCGAGAGCGTCCTCGATCAGGCGGATCGGGTGGAGGTTGCGCTCCAGGACGCGATGAACCGAGAGCTGCGCCGGTTCCGGACGGTGCAGGGGTTCCTGATCGGGCTGTGCCTGGGGCTGTCCGTGCTCATCGGCGTCGCCTTCTGGCGCTACGAGCGGCGGCGGGCGCTCGACACCGCGGCGCTGCAGCAGGGCGAGGAGCGCTATCGGGCGATCGTCGAGGACAACCCGGTGTTGATCTGCCGGTCCCGGCCTGGGGGCGAGATCACCTTCGTCAACCGGGCCTACTGCGAGTACTTCCAGAGGACTCCCGAGGAGCTGGTCGGTTCGTCGTTCTTCTCGCTGATCCCCGAGGAAGACCGGTCGAACGTGCGGGCCGGGATCGAGACGCTGACGGTCGATTCCCCGACGCAGTCGCACGAGCACCCGGTGTGCGCGCCGGACGGCTCGATCCGCTGGCAGCGCTGGACCAACCGCGCACTGTTCGACTCTCGAGGGCGGATCGTCGCCTACCAGTCGCTCGGCGAGGATGTCACCGAGCGCAGGCAATCCGAGGGAGCGCTCCGCGAGGAGCACGAACGCGCCCAGGCGTATCTCGATCTCGCCGGCGTGATGTTCGTCGCCATCGACTCCGCGGGCACGGTGACCCTCGCCAATCGCAAGGCCTGCGAGGTGCTCGAGGCCACCGAGGAAGAGATCGTCGGGACGAACTGGTTCGACAACTACCTTCCGGAGCGCCTGCGGGAGAGGGTCAAGGAGGTGTCGGAGCTGCTCAAGCGCGGCGAGATCGAGCCCGCGGAGTACTACGAGAACCCGGTCCTCACGAAGGGCGGGGCGGAGCGCATCATCGCGTGGCACAACACCGTCCTGAGGGACGACGAGGGCTCGATCGTCGGCCACCTCTCCTCGGGCGAGGACGTCACCGAGCGCAGGCAGGCCGAGGTCGCCCAGCGCGAGCTGGAAGCGCAGCTGAGCCAGGCGCAGCGGATGGAGGCCGTCGGGCAGCTGGCCGGCGGCGTGGCGCACGACTTCAACAACCTCCTGCAGGCGATTCTGGGTTACGGCGAGATGGCGCTGGCCGAGACCGAGGAGGACGGTCCCGCTCGCCCGCTCATCGAGGAGATCCAGGGGGCCGGCCTTCGCGCCCGGACGCTGGTCCGCCAGCTGCTGGCCTTCAGCCGCCGGCAGGTGCTCGAGATGAAGGACGCCGACCTGAACGCCGTGATCGCCGACATGATGAAGATGATCCGGCGCGTCATCGGGGCCCACATCACCCTCGAGCTCCTTCCCGGCCACGACCTGGGGACCGTCCGCGTCGACCCGGGGCAGATCGAGCAGATCCTGGTGAACCTGTGCGTCAACGCCCGCGACGCGATGCCCGAGGGCGGCACGATCACGATCGAGATCGAGAACGTCCGGGTCGACGATGACTTCTGCCAGACACACGCCTGGGCTCGACCGGGCCGCTACGTGTTGATGAGCCTGACCGACACGGGCTGCGGGATGGACGAGGAGACGCTCGCCAGCGCCTTCGATCCCTTCTTCACCACCAAGGGCGTCGGCGAGGGCACGGGTCTGGGGCTGTCCACGGTCTACGGCCTCGTCAAGCAGCACCAGGGGATGGTTCACGTCTACAGCGAGGTCGGGAAGGGCACGACCTTCAAGATCTACCTGCCCCTGGTCGAGCGCGCGGCCGCCGCCGTGGGCGACAAGATCAAGAGCCCCGTGCGGGGCGGAGCGGAGACGATCCTGCTCGCCGAGGACGACGAGGCGGTCCGCGCTCTGACCGAGGACGTCCTGCGGAAGGCGGGCTACACGGTGCTCGTCGCCACCGAGGGACGCGAGGCGATCCGCGTGTTCGAGGAGCACGCCGACGAGATCGACCTGGCCCTGCTCGACGTGGTGATGCCCCACGTCGGCGGCCGTGCGGTCTTCGAGCGGATTCGCGAGCACAGTCCTCGCGTGCGCGCCCTCTTCTGCACCGGCTACAGCATGAACGCCATCCACACGAACTTCGTCCTCGACGAGGGCCTGGAGCTCATCCAGAAGCCCTACCAGCGCGACGACCTGTTGCGCCGCGTGCGGGAGGTGCTGGACGGCGTCGAGGAGCCGAGTGGGTAGCATGTCCTGCATGAATCCCGCACTCCTCCCCGGCTGTCTCCTCCTGCTCGCCTGCATCGCGCCCCACGGCTCCGCTCCGGACGAGCGCCCCAACGTGATCCTGATCTTCGCGGACGACGTCGGGGTGGAGGCGTTCGGCTGCTACGGCGGCACGAGCTACGAGACGCCCCACCTCGATCGTCTCGCGGACGGGGGGATGCTCTTCACGCACTGCTACTCCCAGCCCCTGTGCACCCCGAGCCGGGTCAAGCTGATGACGGGCCGTGGGAACCTGCGCAACTACGTCCACTTCTCCATCCTCGATCCCGCCGAGCGCACCTTCGCCCACCAGGCGCGGGAGGCCGGCTATGCCACGGCGGTCGTCGGCAAGTGGCAGCTCCACGGCACGGACAAGTACAAGGACTGGGCCGGCCGCGGCGCGACCCCCGAGCAGGCCGGCTTCGACCGCTGGTGTCTGTGGCAGATGGGCGTGCTCGGCAGCCGCTACTGGAATCCGACGGTGGACGTGGACGGCGAGCTTCGTCGCAAGGTGAAGGACGCCTACGGCCCCGATCTGTTCTGCGACTACCTGCTCGACTTCGTGACCGAGCACCGCGACGAGCCCTTCCTCGCCTACTTCCCCATGGCCCTGGTGCACGACCCCTTCACGCGCACCCCTCTCTCGCGCGAGGGCGAGCTGACGAAGCAGGAGTACTTCGCGGACATGATGGCCTCGATGGACGCGATCGTCGGCCGCATCGTGGCCCACCTCGACGAGCTCGGCCTGCGCGAGCAAACCCTCGTCCTGTTCACGAGCGACAACGGCACGGGTCGCGCGATCACCTCCCGCATGGGCGACCGCGAGGTCCGCGGCGGCAAGAGGTTCTCCACGGACGCGGGCACGCACGTCCCCCTGATCGCCTCCTGGCCGGGCACGGTGTCTCCCGGCGCGGTGTGCGACGACCTGGTCGACCTCTCCGACTTCCTGCCCACCCTCGTCCAGGCGATGGGTGCCGAGCTCCCCGCCGATCGCGTCCTCGACGGCCGCAGCTTCCTCCCCCAGCTCCGCGGCCGCCGCGGGAACCCGCGCCAGCACGTCACGATCTACTCGAACCCCCGCCCCGAGAGCCCCGGCCGCAACCCCCGCGTCCGTTTCGCCCGCGACAAACGCTTCAAGCTCTACGACGACGGTCGTTTCTTCGATTGCGAGCAGGACCCGCTCGAGCAATCCCCCCTCGACGACGCCAAGCTCGGCAGCATGGCACGTTCCGCCCGCAAGCGTCTCCAGCAGGCGCTCGACGACATGCCGCCCGAACCAGAGCACTTGCAGAGCAGGAAGAAGAAGGCCAAGGACGGCTAGCGGCTCGAGTCACGGGCCCGAGCCTCAGGGGAGAACGATCCGTTCTTGCCCCACGCGCGCCGCCGGCACCTCGATAACGCTCTCCAGCGTTTTCCCTCCCTCGAGAGCGATCGTCCATCGATACGACCCGCGCGGTAGCCCTTCGATTCGCACGTGTCCTTTCGAATCCGTGACGAGCCTTGTCTCGCTTTGCACCCGTCCCTCGGCGAGCCAATCCGCCACGTCACAGTCGAACTCCACCGACCTCACCCCCACCACCTGCCCACGCACGCCAAGCCCCTCCCGAGAGACGATCTCGACTTCCACCCCCCCCAGTCGACGCATCTGTAGATCAACCTGAGTTCCGCCCTCCTTCACCTCAACCCGGCGATCCACGGGCCAGCAATCTCGCCGCTCCGCGTGGATATCGTAATGACCTGGTCCGAGGGCAGCAAACTGTACAGTTCCGGAGTCGTTGCTGGGTGTCCTGCTGTGCAGGCGTCCGATCGGACTGCGTATCGAGCAGAGCACTCCTTCGAGAATGTGGCTTCCATCCATCACCATCAGGGTGAGGAAGGCCTCGCTCTCAAAGAGGATCTCGATTTCGTCTTCGGCGCCATTGCAGGCCACTCCGTATTGACGTCCGAGGGCACTATGGTGGAGATGGGCGACAACCGGCTCTTCGGGCACACCAAGGATGCGCACTTCCCCTTCGGCATTCGTTGTTCCCATGTAGACGACTTGGGGGTTATTCGGATCCTCGATGTCCACACGCACGTCTGCGACCGGTAGCCCTGCCCGATTGACAACGCGGGCCAAGATGCCGCGTTGTTCAACAACTACCGGAAGAGCAATGTGTCCCCCCAAGCCGAAACGACAGTCCCGAACAAGCAGTATTTCCTCCGTGCGAGGATCGGCGACCATAACCCGGATGAAGTCGTCCGTGATACCCGCGAACTCTGCGGGATCATTGGCACCTACTGGTCCCCACCGCTTTGTCTGTGAGCCGTCGCTGGATGTGTAATCTACTTGAACAGTGTATTCCGTTCCGGGATCGGTTCCCTCTCCCGACACAAGTTCAACCGTTAGGAGGTTTGGACCTGCCACGGGGTACTCAAGCCGCCATCCTCCTCCGGAAGATAGGCGAACAGCAGACTGGTAGACAAAAGCCTTGGGGCAATCGATCCACAAGGTGTACTCACCGGTACTTACTGCATCAAACGACACTACGCCACTCGACGGAAACCGAGTGGCTGGCAAGGGGGATGGCCCATGAGCGCGAATCTGGAATTGCGTGCAATCAACCGCCTGCTGGGGGAGCGTGCTGATCAATGCGACTTCAAGGCCCTGGAGAGGATCTAGCCGAATGCGACCCAGGTCAATTACGCCGAGACTGGCTGGTACGATCGAGGAGTAGAACCCCGAGTAGTTGGGAGCACTCGCGAAGAAGTAGTTTTCTCGGTCTGTAAATCCAGCGAATTCGAACCCACCATCTGGTCTTACGGGATGAGGCGGGCCCCAAGCAGTGATGCCCTGCGCAACACCGGTGTAGTAGAACTGGATCGTGGCCTCCTGTATCGGGTCGCCGGTCGTCGAGTCAACGATGATCCCCCGCGCAGTTCGGGCCTCTGGCAGTTCGATCAAGATCTCGGCCGTTTCGCCTGGATTGACTTCCACGCGAACGGGATCGGATCCCGGCAATTCCGAAGAAGCTGCCACAACAAAAAGGGTCTTCGCGGGAACATCGTCGACCGAGAAGCGGCCATCTTCCCGACCATGAAAGACATGTGTGACCCGCGATCGAGAGCGGCGCTCCGGCCATACAACGAGTTCGAAGTCTTCGACGGGGCTGCCATTGTAGACACAGCGGCCAATCAGGCGCCCTGATCTGCTGAGATGAACGGGGTTGACCTGTTGCTCAGACAAGGGAACACCAATCTGAAAGCGGTGGCTCGGGGCGAAACCAGGTGCAAAAACCTGGTAGTCGATCGTTCCTGGGGGAACGCCCTTGACGTTGATGAACGCATCTGCGCGAGCCTGGACCTCAAGTGTCCTTCGTTCCCCTTCCTGCATCCACCCGAGGAGAGCCCGAGCCTCTTTGATCGGTTGGTCGTTGTCATCTAGGGCGACAAACCACAACTGCTCACCGAGAAGCGGTGCCAAGTCCAAGAATATACGATGACCTGCTGCGGGCCTCTCTATGTACCTCTCAAGGGGAATGACAGGAAGCCCTTCAACGCGAATCACATACCGATCCACATCGAGGATGGGAAGCGAGATCGGACCCCATCGCCCTTCATGTACCGATCGGAGCGTGGCGAGTGGCCGCAATACGGCGCCCTTCTCTGCCGCACAGGTGATTCTGCGTTCACCTTCGTCCCCGGAATCCCACTTCGGGAGGCTGATCATGCCTTCCACGGTGAACGACTCCACTAGGCGCAACTTAATATCGGTTCGCGCTTCACCCCTCCAGGGACGTGATATGCGAGCTTCGTGCCTCGCGCGCACTACTTGTTCTCCCGGATGTGCGCCAAGCAGCGCCATTCCGTTTGGCCCGGTCCTAGCAGATCGCACTAATAGCGATCTCGCCTCCTCGGCACCAATGACTCCGTCCCCGGCAGGTCGACTCAGCGGAGGCGTGATTCCGAATTGTTCTACTGTAGCCCCGGAAAACGGAGAACCACGTTCATCCACGACGCGGACTCGGATTGGCTGACAACCGGCAAGGTGAATCGTGTTGTCCTGTTTTCTGCGATGGACTCCCCCATCCAGAACAAGCACCCCTGCCACATACCCCGGGTGTGTGGCCCAAACCACGGAGCCATGATCCACTCCTGTTGGTGGCTCGTCGGGGAATCGGAAGTGACCTTGCTCGTCTGTGAGAGTGACAAGCACGCCCTCATCCGACGCAGACCAAGCTATCCGCTCCCATCGCGGATCGGCTATCAAGTCTCGAGGTCGGAGGGGTGACCATGAAACCTCAGTGCCTGGAATCGGTGTCTCGTCTTCGGTGAACACAGTTCCTGCCAATGCAGGAATTGGGATTGCCTGACGAGGGGGATCAGATGTCGGAGGACCAGCAGGTGAGATCGGAGTCTCCGGCGGCCGTGCTACAAGAGGAGACTCCTCGTGTGCTGTTGGCTCGCCGCTCAAGGATGTCCCGCTGATGTGGTCGTCAGAATCGGATTCGGGATCGGTCAAGGCACACTTGAGCAGCCACACACCGACTGCTATCGCAACCAGAGCGAGGCTTGCATACACGATCCCGTGTCGTTTGGTCATCGTTGGGTGGTCACTTGCTCGAATGGAGGATCGCATGAGGAAACCCGCGCTCACAACCGGGTAGCGAGACCATTGACCCCAGACTGACTAGACGGGCGGGGTATCTGATTGGACATCACCAGTTACCGGGGGATGGCTTTCCGATCCCCAGCGGGAGGGGGGTGTTTCACCCGCTCCCACCTGCATGGCACACAGACTCCCTCGGGCTCCAAACACCGCGCCTGCTGCCAGCACGACCAGCATCAGACAGAGGCCAGGCAGGGACACTCTACGCCGAGTACACATCTGCAATCCTCCGAGCAATGGTGGGAAGTTTGTCGCGGACAAGCGGAATGAGCCGAAGGCAATCTCGGGTGGGTCTTTCCTCAGCATGGTGCATCCTACCCTGCTTCTGGTTAATGAAATCTGCCACGGCAGGATGGTCCGGTTCGATGGTGGACTCCATTTCTTCCGCCACTCTTAGGACTTCGCCTGAATCGCCACCCCTCAGGTGCAAGCAGAACTCGCTGATGGCGGCGTTTGCTTTGTATTTGACTAGCTGCCTAGCGGTTGCGAGGGACACTAGCGCGTTCCCGACATGACCCATATGCACCTGGACTATTGACAGATTGACAAGGCCAATCGACCGAGTCAGTGGGCTGATTGGACAACCCAGGACATCCAAGAGAACTCTGTGAGAGTCACTATCTCTCCTCTCGTCCAAAAGGGCCAGAGCTTCGACTATCCGCGTCTCGCTCTTGGGGACGAGTCTAGTCGAGGCAACTGCCAGTTCGAGGGCAGAGCAGCGCGGCTCACCAGAGGCGCAGAGGATACTAGCCAGGAGCTTGCTAGCCGGGTGACGGTTGAGCCCGGGCGGTGAGTGCAGACTGTTGTATTCTGCAACCTCGCGCCATCGGTCAGGCGAAGGCAATTCAAGCCGCCTGTTCACCGTCGACCACCGAGAGAGATGTATCCTCGGATCCTTCTGATTCACCAGCGCCGTCTTTGCCGCCGTGCACAGCAGCCATGCGAGCTCGCCGCGGTGGACTT
>CAYRXS010000247.1:0-9757 GCA_964428225.1 uncultured Planctomycetaceae bacterium | reverse complement strand
AAGACACCTACTCGATCCCCAACGATCCCGCTCTCTCGGGATTGACCGCCTACGTACAGGCCCTGGTGGCCACCTTCGGTCCCAGCCAGGGTGACTTCACGGACGTGGAGAGCATCGATCTGCAGTAGGGGGAGCACCGCAGATCCTTCGGTCGTATCCTCCGGTATGGTCCGATCCACGCTTCGCTTCGCGCTCGCGCTGCTGCTGATCGCCGTCCCGACTCTTCCCCAGGAAACCGGGGCGGTCGAGACGCGGGTCCTCTCCACGGGAACCCGCTTCGAGACTCCGTGTTACGTCGTCGCGGGTGAGCAACCGGGGCCGACGGTGATGATCGTCAGCGGCATGCACGGCAACGAGCCCGCGAGCGCTCTCGCCGCCTCCGAGATCGCCCACTGGCGGGTGGGTCGCGGGCGCCTCGTGGTCGTGCCGCGAGCCAACGTGCCCGCGCTCACCGCGTTCACCCGGCTCATCCCGGACGTGCCCGAGGCGGAGGGCAACCTCAACCGGCACTTCCCCACCGAAGGGGAGCCGAAGAGCCCGCACGCCCTCGGGCTGTGGAACCTGGTGCTCACGGAGGATCCCGACTGGCTCCTCGATCTGCACGAGGGCTACGACTTCCGACGCGTCAATCCCAAGACCGTCGGCAGCTCGGTGATCGCCTGCTCGGACGCGGGGGCGAACGAGATGGCCCGGGCGATGATCGAGACCGTCGACGCCACGATCGACGACGAGCATCGCCGGTTCACGCACCTTCACAACCCGACCGAGGGGAGCCTGGCCCGCGCGGCCTGGGATCGGCTGCGCATTCGCTCGCTGATCGTGGAGACGACGTCCAAGGACTTCGTGCGCTCCTACCGGGCGCGGCAGCATCGCCTGATGGTGCACCGCCTCCTCGCCGAGCTCGGCATGGAGCCCGGCGACGCGTACACCCTGGTCTCCGCGGAGCTCACCGGCGATCGGACGCGCGTGGCGGTCTTCGACGGGAGCGGAGCCTACTGGAAGTCGGTCGCCAACGTGCTGCGGGCGATGACCGGTCACGAGGACCTCTTCGTGCGCCGGGTCGGCTCTCCCGACATCCGGGCCGACGTCCTGGAGCAGTTCGACGTCGTGGTGCTTCCCGGCGGCAGCGGCAGCGGCCAGGCGAAGGGGCTCGGCACGACGGGGCGCGAAGCCGTGCGCTCGTTCGTGGAGGAAGGAGGCGGCTACCTCGGCATATGTGCGGGCGCCTACCTGGCCGCGTGCAATTACGACTGGTCGCTCGGAGTGCTGGACGCGCAGGTGATCGATCGCGCCCACTGGAAGCGCGGGAGCGGGCTCGTCGACGTCGAGCTGACGGCCGCGGGCGACGAGCTGTTCGGGGCGCGCGACGGGACCTTCGGCGTGCAGTACGTCAACGGACCGATCCTGATGCCGGGAGAGCGCAACGACATCCCCGACTTCGTCGCGCTGGCCTGGTTCCGCGGCGAGGTCGCCCAGAACGGCGCCCCGCGCGGAGTCATGCCGGGCACCGCGGCCATGATCGCCGGCGCCTTCGGCAAGGGGCGCGCCGTCGCCCTCAGCCCCCATCCGGAGAAGACCGAAGGCCTGGCGCACTTCATCCACGATGCCGTGCTCTGGCTGGACGCGGACGAGTAGCGCGCGCGGCGGCTATCCGATCAGCACGGTCGGGTAGCCCATCACGATCTTGCCGCCGTGGGCCGTCGAGTCGGTCATGCGGGCGGCGGGGCGGCCGCCGATCAGGACCGTGAAGCAGCCCATGACGATCGCGTCGGGCGGGCCGACGCAGGTGACGGGATCGCCGAGGCAGGCGGCGGGCAGGCCGCCGATCAGGACGGTCAGGTTGCCCCCGGGCAGGATCGGACCGCCGACGTGAGGGACGGGGCCCGTGGTCATGGGGCAGGCGTGCATGTCCGTGGTTCGTGCGGCAGGCAGTCCCATGGTTCGGCTCCTTTTCGGTCAGGCCTCCGGTTCGGGGGCGGCGACTTCCGGAGCGATCTCCTCCACCGCTACCTCTCGTCCGCGGATCAGGTACTTCTTCGCCTTCTCGACCGCTTCCTCCGGGTGATCTTCCACCACGGCGAGCAGGATGGCCCCGCTCGCAACCTGGCCGCAGGAGCCCTCCGGAGCGGGGACCTCCGCGAGGTCCTCGGGGGCCAGGCTCCCTTCCGCGAAGAAGGCGGCCATCGCCGCGCACCCCGGGGGACGATCCAGGCCCACCTTCTCCCCCATCGCGCCGAGGGCGCGACGCCCGACGTCCGAGGGATCGCGCAGCCACATCTCGACCGCGGGGAGGATCTCCTGCTCCTCGGCCGGCGTGTCGTCGGTGACGTGCTGGCGGCAGCAGTCCAGCGCCCAGCGCACCGCCCGGCGGGGATCGAGGGCCTGGGCGAGGACGCGGATCGCGGCGAAGTGCTCCTCCGCGGCCTCGAGGGCGGCGAGGTAGGCATCGACGCTCATGCCCTCTTCGAGGAGCGCCTTGCCCTCGTCCTCGATCCGGGCGCGCTCGCAGATCTCGGCGGCCGGGATCTCCGCGAGATCCACGATGTCCTGCGCGTCGGGCTTCGGTTGGCTAGCTGCTTCGCTCATGGGTCGCGCCTCCGGATCAACCGATCATCGTGATCCCACCGCCCGCCTTCAGCATGACGTCTCCCTTCACGTCACACATCAGGCCCTTGACCTGCGTGCTCAGCGTCCCTTCGAGCTTCACCGTCATTCCCTTGATGGTCACCCCGCTCTGATCGACCTTGAGGCTGCTCTGGCCGACCTTCAGCTCGATCGATTTCATCGCGTCGGTGGAGATCGAGCCGAGCTTGACCGAGGTTTTCTGGTCGCCCTGCTGGATCACGAGCGATCGGTCCTTCTGGACGGTCAGCGTATCCTTGCCGCCCTCGATCTTGGTGTCGCGGTTGCCGGTCTCGACGGTGAGCGAACAATCCTTGTTGACGGTCAGCGAGTCCTTGCCGGCTTGAACCTCGGTCTTGCGGTCCCCCTCCTTGACGGCAAGGTCGTCGTTTCCCTTCTCGATGGTGGTGGAGCGATCCCCCGTGTTCACCGTGGTCGTCAAGTCCTTCTCGACGGTCACCTTGCGTGATCCCTTCTCGTCGCCGCCAACGGTCAAGGTCTGGTCGTTCTTGACCAGAGTTTCCATGTCCTTCTCGGCCTGAAGGTAGATCTGCTCGGAGTCCTTCTTGTTCTCGAAGCGCAGCTCGTTGAAGTTCTTGGGGCCTCCCTTCTTGGTGGAGCGAATCTTCCACCCCGTCTGGGTCTTGTTCGCGGGAAGCGCATAGGGAGGCTTCAGCTCGCCGTTGTAGACCATTCCCGTCACGAGCGGACGGTCGGGGTCCCCCTCGAGGAACTCCACGACCACCTCCTGGCCCATGCGCGGGATCCAGATGGAACCCCAGTTCTTGCCGGCCAGGCTCTGGGCAACACGTACCCAGCAGGAGGAGTTCTCGTCCTTCTTGCCGATGCGGTCCCTGTGGAACTGGACCTTGATCCGCCCGTACTTGTCGGTGTCGATCTCCTCACCGCTCTTCCCCACGACCCTCGCGGTTTGCGGGCCGTGAACGAGCGGGCGAGGCGTCTTGCGCGGCGGGCGGAACTTCACCTGCCGGGGCAGGCACACGAAGGCGTTGCGGTAGGACAGGCGCGCCCGGAAGCCACCCGGGAAGGCGGCCGCGTCGTGCACGACCTGGGCGAGCACGTACTCCTGACCCTCCTCTTCCTGGCAGTCGTGCATCTTCACCGTGAACTTGGTGCCCGCGGTGAACTGGTCGCAGCCGCTCGTCCCGTCCACCACGAGGTGGGCGGTCTCCTCCCTCTCCATGCGCACCTGCGCGCTCCGGCGGCCCTCGCTCATGTCGGGGTACCGGCCGGGGTAGTCGAACAGCTCGAACTTGTCCTTGTCGTGGAGGTTCACGACCGAGCCGGCTTCGGCTTCGAGCGAGTCGTTGGGCGTCGTGTAGTTGTAGTCCCGGAACGTCGACTTGCCCGCGATGTGCGTCGCCCGCCTCGCCCACTCGACGATGTGCGGCTCGTCCATCGAACCCAGGGATTGCGCGACTTCCTTCTGTCCGCAGTCCTCGTAGGCGACGGTCGAATCGGCCAGCATCATCTTGTGGCTGCCCTCGGGGAATGCGAAGAAGTAGAAGATCCCCCACTCCTCCATGAGGCGGCTCACGAAGTCGAAATCCGACTCGCGGTACTGGACGCAGTATTCGAGCTTGGAGTACTGGTCGTGGATGTTCGATGTGTCGAAGTCGCTGTAGCCCAGGTCGCCGAAGACCTCCTCGAGGATCTCGACCACCGTCTTGTCCTGGAAGATCTTGCTGTTCGTCCTCTTCTTCAGGAACCACAGCCACGGCACGACGCGTAGCGTGTAGCGGCGGATTCCCTCGGTCGAGCGGCGGGAGATGATCTCGCGGACCAGGCCGTGGAACTCCCGGTTGGGGCGCTCCTCGTCCGACTCGGCGTCGGGGTGGTCCATGACCCAGAATTGGGCCTCTTCGCCAATCACGTCCTCGGGTTTGATCTCGAGCTCTTCCGAGATCACATCGAGCGTGAACTCGAAGGGGTTCGAAAGCGACTCCCGCCCCCGGAACGACTCGAGCTGGAGCTCCACGCCCGCGACATCGGCGATCTCGAGGATCCGATCGTCCTGGACGGTGTCCTTCACGTCGACGGTGACGCCCGTGGCCTGTCTCCCGGCGACCGCGGCCCCCGCGCTGGCGACTGTCGCGACGGTCTCTCCCGGGCCGGTGACCCCTCCCGTGGGAGCGGTCTCACCGGTGATCCCCTCGGTGGTGAGGGGGGCAAGGACCACGGGGGCGCGCGAGATCTGGTCTTCCGCGTCCTCGGCCTCCTCCGCATCCGCCACCGCCGTGTTCCGAGCCTGCTGCTGGCCGTCTTCGTCGTGGAAACCCGATTCCAGGGTGAGCGTCGTGTAGAGGATGGTGAGCGTCTCCGACGTGTCGTCCCAGTCCGAATCCGACTCGAAGGAGGTGATCCTCCCCCCCGTGATCAGGAGACGCAGGAAGGTCTCGCCCTCTTCCCGGCAGCAATCGATCTTCAGATCGCGCGGCTTGCCACCGAGGGCCCACTTGACGAGCTCGCAGCTCGCGCAGTCCACCATCTTCGAGATCCGGAGGCCGACGGAGGAGAACGAGGAGGTGGACACCGCCTCCTCCGCGGAGCTGGACGTGTCGTCCTCGGACTTCTTCTTCGAGGCCTTCTGGGACTTGGCCTTCGCGGCCTTGGTCTTGGCCTTGGCTTTTTCTATCGCGGCCTCGTCCGGCTTGGAGCCCGGCGGGGTGTAGTCGATGGAGTCCAGCTCGATCCACCCCCGGTGGTGGCCCTGGGTGACGTCACCCTCGATCTCGATATCGTCCGGTCCACCATCCAGGGCGCCGATTCGCATGTAGAGACTCATGGCGGTGGCGAACGTCGTCGCCAGCACGTACTACGCCGGCTACGGCCGGCAGTGGTACGCCGCGGCGAGCAAGGCGAAGCCCGTCATCGACGGTGAGGCGCTGCTGCCCGAGGAGCTCGGGGCCGGGGGCGTGCGCAACGCCATGCTGCACATGAACATGACGCTGCTGGCAGCCTACACCCGCCTGAAGTTCCAGGACCGGATCGAGGCCATCCTCGACGAGATGGCGGATCTGCGGCAGCTCGACACGTGCGACGCCGCGTTCGCGGAAGCGCAGATCTCGGACCGGATGCGTCCGTGGATCTACCGGGGGATCTTCGACTACCTCAAGCGGCGTGACGAGATCGCCGCCTACAAGTTCTCGATCCGCGCCCTCGAGTTGGGCCGCAAGTCCCCGAACGCCGCGGAATCGTTGACCGCGGGACTCGCGAAGTGGGTCACGGAGGACTCGAAGTACGTCTTCAAGTGTCCGACCTGCGGAGACCAGGAGGTCGATCCCACCCTCCCCGCCTGCACGGTCTGTCGCCTGCCCAACCTCGAGTTCGTACCGGAGGCTCGCCCTCCTCGGTAGCTCTCAGCGAAGCGTTCGCTCGCGCAGAGCGGGCAGCACGACCGGTGATCCCCCGTAGAACCGCCGGTCCTCGGGGATGATCGCCTCGGCTCCGGCGAAGGTCCGGAACTCGCCTCCCGCCTCGCGGACGATCAGGTTGCTCGCCATCTCCGGAAAGGCGTCCTTCGCGAAGGTCACGAACCCGTCGTACCGCCCGCAGGCTACGTGGCAGTAGCTCACCGCGAAGGAGTTCGCGTTGCGATAGAGATCGAAGTCGCACAGAGCCCGAAACGTCGCCCGCGCGTCGTCCGGATCCATGAAGTCGTAGGTCAGGTTGAAGACGATTCGCGGCCCGTCCTGACCGATCTCGTCGGAGACGTGGATTCGCCGGTCGTTCAGGTACGCCCCTTCTCCGGCGCGGGCGTGGAAGAGCTCCTCGGTGGTCGGATCGAAGACGGCGGCGAAGCGGGACACCCCGTCGCGCACGTGCCCGACGACGATCGCGTAGTGGGCGAGGCCCAGAATGAAAGTCCGCGTGCCGCTGATGGGATCGCAGATCCAGACGTCGGAGGCGTCGGGGTACTCGTCGTGGGCCTCCTCCGCGAAGAGCGCGTGCTCGGGGGCGAATCCCCGGATCAGCTCGGCGAGCTCGTTCTCGATCCGCAGGTCCTCTTCTGTCAGATAGCGCTTGGCGACGCCGAGATCCTCGATGTCCCCCGAGCGATCTCGGATACGCCTCCCCGATGCGACCATGAAGTCGAGCACCCGGTCGTAGGGGGGGTCCGGATTCGAGCTCATGGCGAGGTCGGACCGCCTCCGCGCAGGGCGCGCCACTCCCGGTCGTCCGGTCCGAGCTGCCACGCGACGTGGCAGACGATCTCGATCTCGTTCCACCGCGTCAGCGCACGGGTGCTGGCGTCGTTGTCTCGGCCCGAAAGCCGGAAGAGCGTGCCGTCGCGCAGATCGTAGATCACGGGGTAGCCCACCTCGCAGTCGCAGTAGAACTCCGGGGCGTACTCGGCGACGACCTTCCCTTCGTCATCGAGAATCCAGAAGCGGTGTCCGTGGTGATTCCCCCCCGACTCGCGCTCCGTGCTGCGCAGGAGGTACGTGCCATCGCGCGAGGATTCGAGCAGGTAGAGGTCACCAGCGGGATCGGGCGTGCGGTTCATGGGTAGGGGATACGGTACCGTATTCGGATGAATTGCCTCGCCCTGCTCCTGGCTCTCTTCCTCGCTCCTCAGGACTCCGCCACCGAGAGCGCGTTCGAACGCGGGCTCGACGAGCTACCCCCGCCGGCGCGGGTGGACTGGCTCGTGCAGTCGCCGGATCGACGCGCGGGCGTGTTCCGCACCGGGCGGCCCCACGAGATCGCTCTCGACAACGGGCTCGTGCGACGGACCTTCCGCGTCGCGCCGAACGGAGCGACGGTGGGGCTCGACGACCTGACGACGGGCAAGGCGTGGCTGCGCGGAGTGAAACCCGAGGCCTGGGTCGAGATCGACGGCGAGCACTTCGCGGTCGGAGGGCTCGTCGGGCAGCCGAACTATGCCTACCTGAAGCCGGAGTGGCTGGACGGACTGCAGAGCGACCCGCAGGCGTTTCAGCTCGTGCGCGTCGAGGTCGGCGAGCCCGAGGAGCGCATGGCGTGGAAGCGCGTGCGCCACCACGCCCCGGACGTCGCCTGGCCCCCCCGTGGCGTCGCGCTGCGCATGGACTACGAGCGAACGGGCTCTCCGGTCGCGGTGTCGGTCCACTACGAGCTGTACGACGGGATCCCGTGCTTCTCGAAGTGGATCACCGTGCACAACCGAGGCGCGCAGGCGGTGACCGTGGATCGGTTCGCGAGCGAGGTTCTCGCGGCGGTCGAGCATTCCTCGATCGTCGAGTCGCGCGGGGTCGCCCTCCCCACGCCGGATCTGCTCGTGGAGACGGACTACGCCTTCGGGGGAATGACCGCGGCGAACACGAGCCGCTTCTCGGTGCACTGGGAGACGGATCCGGACTACTCGTCGCAGGTGAGCTACCGGCGGGTGACGCCGTGCCTGCTCGAAGTGAAGCCGACGATCGGCCCCGCCCAGACGATCGAGCCCGGCGGGACCTTCGAGTCGTTCCACGCCTTCGTGCTCGTCCCCGACTCGACGGACCGCGAGCGCCTCGGGCTCTCCCAGCGGCGCATGTACCGCACGATCGCGCCGTGGGTCACCGAGAACCCCCTGATGATGCACGTGCGCTACTCGGACTGGGACACGGTGAAGAACGCCATCGACCAGTGCGCCGAGGTGGGCTTCGAGATGGTGATCCTCACGTTCGGCAGCGGGTTCAACATCGAGAACGACTCCCCGGAGTATCTCGCGGAGATGAGGCGCTACGCCGACTACGCGCGCTCGAAGGGGATCGAGATCGGCGGGTACTCCCTGCTCTCCTCGCGTCACGTCCAGCCGGACGGTGACAACTGCGTCCACCCCGAGACCGGCGAGACGCGGGGCACGACACACGGGAGCTGTCCCGCCCTGGCCTCCGGCTGGGGGCAGGCGTACTTCGCGAAGCTCTACCGGTTCTACGAGGAGTCTGGCTTCGCGCTGCTCGAGCACGACGGCTCCTATCCCGGCGACCTCGACGCCGCCGCGCGCCCGCCCCTGCAGAAGGGCGTCGAGGACTCGCGGTGGGTCCAGTGGAGGATCATCGCGGACTTCTATCGCTGGTGCCGCGGCCGGGGGATCTACCTGAACGTGCCCGACTACTACTACCTCTCCGGGTCGACGAAGTGCGGGATGGGCTACCGCGAGGTCAACTGGTCGCTGCCCCGCGCGCAGCAGGTGCTCCACACGCGCCAGAACATCTTCGACGGCACGTGGCAGAAGACGCCGAGCATGGGGTGGATGTTCGTGCCCCTGACCCAGTACCACGGCGGTGGGGCGGCGGCGGTGATCGAGCCGCTCGTCGAGCACCTCGATCACTACGAGCGGATGCTCTACTGCAACCTCGCCCTCGGCGTGCAGGCGTGTTACCGCGGCCCGCGCCTGTACGACGCCCCGCAGACCCGCGATCTCGTGAAGAAGTGGGTCGATTGGTACCGCGAGTACCGCGACATCCTCGAGTCCGACGTCATCCACGGCCGCCGCGCGGACGGCCGCGACGTGGACTGGGTGCTCCACGTGAATCCGAGGCTCGACCGCAAGGGGATGCTCGTGGCGTTCAATCCTCTCCCCGAGGTGGTAACCCGTCGGCTGCGGGTGAATCTCTACTACACCGGCCTAGTCGAGGTCGCCCGCGTACGCCACGAGAACGGCGAGCCGGTGCAACACCCCCTCGCCCGCGACTACACGATCGAGCTCGACGTCACGGTGCCCGCGGAGGGCATGACCTGGTACGCCATCGAGTAGTCGGCGGGGCGGCCTCTCTCCCCTACTTGCCGAACATCTGCGTCCAGTGGCTCTCGTGACGGCCGAGGCCGACGCGGGCGTGGCCGCCGAGCATGTTCTTGTGGTGGCCGGGGCTGTGCCACCACGCGCCGATGGCGCCGGCGGCGGTCGACTGCCCCATGGCGATGTTCTCCGCCGAGCCCGAGGTGCCGGCGAGGGCCGCGCGCTGGCCCGGGGTCTCCTTGCCCTCCACCGGAGACGTGTGGCTGAAGAAGTCGAGCTCGACCATGTCCTTGGAGTGGCCGCGGCCCGCCAGGCAGAGGAGAGCGTCCATCTTCAGGGCGGCGAGCCCGAGGCGAACGCGCAGCAGGTTGAGGATCTCGATGCCCTCGGCCTCGGAGGGGGCGACCTCGC
>CAYRXS010000246.1:0-9783 GCA_964428225.1 uncultured Planctomycetaceae bacterium | reverse complement strand
GAGATCCAGAACGACATCACGCGCGAAACCCCCGCGTGCTTCGAGCCGACGATCGACTACTGCGTCACCAAGATCCCCCGCTTCGCCTTCGAGAAGTTCCCGGGCGCGGACCCCACGCTCACCACGCAGATGAAGAGCGTCGGCGAGGGGATGAGCATCGGCCGGACGTTCAAGGAGTCGCTGCAGAAGGCACTGCGCGGGCTCGAGACCGGCCTGGCGGGACTCGGTCTCGGCCCCCGGGACGACATGGCGCCCGTGGAGGTGGATCGTGACGCGATCTCCAAGGCCCTGCGGATCCCCAACGACAACCGGATCTCGGCGATCGGCCGCGCGTTCCACTCCGGGTGGAGCCTCGAGGAGATCCACGAGGCCACCCACATCGACCGCTGGTTTCTCGAGAACATCCGCGAGCTGGTGGACTTCGAAGGCGACCTTCACAACGCACTCCTGACCAAAGAGCTCCTGGGCCGGGCGAAGCGGCTCGGCTACGCCGATCGCCAGGTCGCGCTCGCCTGCGGGACGACCCCGAACGCGGTCGCCGCGACCCGCGCGGAATACGGCCTGGCCCCCGTGTTCAAGCTGGTCGACACCTGCGCCGCCGAGTTCGCCGCCCGCACGCCGTACTACTACTCCACCTGGGAGGACGAGGACGAGTCCCGGAAAACCGAGGCCGAGAAGATCATGATCCTCGGCGGCGGTCCGAACCGCATCGGTCAGGGCATCGAGTTCGACTATTGCTGCGTCCACGCCGCCTACGCCGCGCGGGAGATCGGCTACGAATCGGTGATGGTCAACTCGAATCCCGAGACGGTCTCCACCGATTTCGACACGTCGGATCACCTGTTCTTCGAGCCCCTGACGCACGAAGACGTGATGCACATCGTGAACGCCGTCGAGCCGAAGGGGATCATCGTCCAGTTCGGCGGGCAGACTCCGCTCAACCTCTCGACCGGGCTGCAACGGAGCGGGGCTCCGTTGATCGGCACCCCCGTCGAGTCGATCGACCGGGCGGAGGATCGCGAGCACTTCTCCGCGTTCCTCGAGAAGCTCGGGCTGCTCCAGCCCGCCAACGGGATCGCGAAGACGGCGGGGGAAGCCTTCGAGATCGCGCGCCGGATCAGCTACCCGGTGATCGTGCGGCCCAGCTACGTGCTCGGCGGGCGGGCCATGGAGATCGTCTACGACGACGCCACCCTGGATCGCTACATGACCGAGGCGGTGCAGGCCTCTCCGGAGCACCCGATCCTCGTCGACCGCTTCCTCGAAGACGCGATCGAGATCGACGTGGACGCGATCGCGGACGGAGAGACGGTGGTGATCGCGGGGATCATGGAGCACATCGAGGAGGCGGGCGTCCACTCCGGAGACTCGGCGTGCGTGCTTCCGCCCCCTACCCTCGACCCGGAGATCATCGAGGAGATCGAGGAGTCGACGCGCTCCATGGCCCTCGAGCTGGGCGTCGTGGGGCTGATGAACGTCCAGTTCGCGGTCAAGGGCACCCGCGTGTACGTCCTCGAGGTCAATCCCCGAGCCTCGCGCACCATCCCCTTCGTCAGCAAGGCGACCGGAGTTCCGTTCGCCAAGCTGGCGGCCAAGGTCATGTGCGGAATGACCCTCACCGAGCTCGGCTGCACCAAGGAGATCGTCCCTCCGTACTTCTCGGTCAAGGCTCCGGTCTTCCCGTACGACCGCTTCCCCGACGCGGATCCGATGCTCGGCCCCGAGATGCGCTCCACGGGCGAGGTCATGGGCATCGATGCGAACCTCGGGCGCGCCTTCTACAAGGCGTACCTCTCCGCGGGGATGAAGCTCCCCCGCAATGGTCGAATCCTGATCACGGTGAAGTCCTCCGACAAGCGGGCCATCGTGGCCGAGGCCCGCCTGCTCGAGAACTTCGGCTACGAGCTCCTCGCCACCGAGGGGACGTACCACGCGCTCCACTCGAACGGGGTGGAGGTCGAGCGGGTGAACAAGGTGCACGAAGGCCGGCCGCACATCGTCGACCTGATCAAGAACCGGGAGATCGACCTCGTCCTGAACACGCCCCAGGGCAAGCAGGAGCGCGTGGACGACTCTTCGATCAGGGCCGCAGCGCTCCAGGCCGCGGTGCCCTGCATCACGACCCTGGCGGGGATTCGCGCCGTGGTCAGCTCACTCGCGGCGATTCACCGCGGGAGCATGGGCGTCACGAGCCTGCAGGAACACCACGAGAAGCTGCGGTAGCGGGCATGGCCCCGCGTCGTCTCCGCGGGACGATCCGGCTCAATTGGCCTTCTTCGACTGGCGGGCCGTGATCTCCGCCTTGAAGTCCCAGATGTCTTCGCTGATCTCGCCCGGGCGGATCTTGTTGGCCAGGGTCAGCTTGAGGCTGGTCACCTTCACGCGCGGACTTCCGGCCTCGAGGCGGTAGAGGTAGTTGCCGATCTGACCTCGAGTGTAGTGGCGGTCCTTCTTGGGCGTGACCGTGACCCGGACGTCCTCGACGTCCCGCGAGTACTGGCTGACGCTGGGCTGGGTGTCCACCTGGCCGATCTTGACCCGTTCGTGCTGGGCGTGCCCGCGGACGTACACCGGAAGGTCCTTCAGAGCGCCCCTGGTCTCGTTGTCCGCGGCGAGGCTGTGGAGCTTGTCCAGCCGCAAGGCCAGCTCCTGGATCGACCGGATGTCCTGCGGGGTGCGGGCGAACTCGGTGCGGACCTCGGCTCGGCGCGAGTAGCCGTCCACCAGGAGCCAGGCCAGCACGATGGAGGTCAGCAGGGAGACGACGATCACCGCGCGCGGGAAGTTCATGTTCTTGAAGAAGCTCATTGTCGGTTCCCTCCTCGGCTACGGGGCCGTCTCCTCCACGGCCTGGGAGTCGACGTAGATCGTCATGCCGTCGACGGTGATGCCCAGGCCTCCCTCGATGACCTTCGTGGCCTTGTCCTCGAATTCCAGGCACCAGGGTGCCGCCTCGATGGCCTCGATGAGGTTCGCGCGGTGCTGCGTTGCAGCCAGGTCGTTCTCTGCGAGGAAATCGATGTCCATCTTCACGCGCACCTTGTCGGGCTTGCCGGCCCTTCCCATGACGTAGTCGGCCTCGAGGCTGCGGATGGCGACCCGACCTACCTGCTCCCCGAGGTCGTCGATCGTGCACAGGATGAGCGTGGCGCCGCGCAAGGCGGAGAGAGGCTGCGGGAAATCGCGGCTCTGCCCCAGCTGGCTCTGGAGCGACACCATCTCGTCCATGAGGATTTCGCGAACGTGGCTGATCTGCTGCCACGGGGTTCGTTCGGCGTCGAGGTCGTCCTGGACGGTTCGGTCGTAGTCCTTCAGGTCCTGCGGGGGACTCCGGAGCCGACCCGGGCGCACTTCCGAGCCGCTCGTCTTCGGCATCACGAAGTTCTGAGAGGCCAGCAGCCAGGTGCGCAGGTCCCGCTCGCGCCACTGGATCTCCTGGCGGACCACGATGAACATCACGGCCAGGAGGGTGACCAGGAGGAGCGAGAAGACGGCGAGAGGCAGCTCGACGCGCTCGAACTTGCCGGTGAAGCGCAGATCCTCGCGGCGCAGGTGCGAGCGTAGCGTGCCGCCGCCGAGCTGATGCAGCGCGGTGCCGTAGGCGACCACCAGCTCCGCCGGATCGGCGACGTCCGAATCCTCGGGCAGGCCCTCGAGCTTCGAGACGGGCACGTCGAAGATCTCCTCTCCGATGAACCCGGGAAGCTCGCGGCCGCACATGTACACGGCCTCGATGGGATTCGCGGTGCGGGCCCCGGAGATCGTACGCCCCAGCTCGCGACGGATGCTCTGGATCGTCCGCTCCAGCCTCGCCGGATCGACCGGTTCGTTCGCCGGCGCGGATTCGAGCGGATCGTCGGCGGTCTCCGAGGACTCCTCGTCCTCCTCCGGCTCGTCGAGCGGGGGGGGAGCGTCGGGCGGCTGCGCCCCGGCCCGGATCGCGCGCATCGAGACGAGCCGACCGTCGTCGGCCACCACGACCGTCGTGGAGACGTCCCCGACGCACACGAAGACCTGGGCCGAATCGGGGCCCATGAGTCCGGCCTGCCGGGCCACGTCGAAGAGGGCAGCGCCGTCGAGCTCGGCCTCGGTCGCCTCGAGCCCCCCTCGGTTGCACGCCTCGAGCTTGGGAGCCAGGCTGACCTTGGGGATCGCGGTGACCAGGAGATCGGACTGGACTCCGGGCTTCGAGTCCGTGACCAGGAAGTCGACGATCACGTCGTCGATGTCCCACTGGGGAAGGTCGCTCTCGATCTCGTACTTGAGAACGTCCTCGATCTTCGAGCGATCGTCGAACGGAAGGGTCAGGCTCCGGAAGGCCGCGAGCCCGGAGCTCACCGCGAGCCCCACGTTCTCGTTGCGCAGCTTGTTCTGCTTGACCACCGCCTTCAGCGCGGAGGCGACGACGGTCACGGGATCGTCACCGGGGAGGATCTCCCCGGAGATGTGCGCAACGATCCGGTGCTTCTTCGGGCTACCCTCGAGCGCGATCAGGTGAAAGCGCCGTTGGTCGATGTGGATGCCGCATGCACTGGCCATGGGTGATCTCTGTGCCTATCGGGATGCTATGGGGTCGGGGGGTAACGTCCCCGCGACCATCAGTTCGAATTCCTCGAGGCGTTCCTCGGGTAGCACGAACTCGCGAATGTGCTGCTTGCAGGTGAGTCCGATCTGGATGAGCTCTTTCTCGTGGTCTGCCGCTCCGCGCGCCTTGAGCTCCTCCAGTTTGTCCCAGTAGCGGCCGAGGATGAAGCGTAGATCCGCGCGCTGCCGCGCGTCGAGATCGAAGGCCTCCGTGAAGCGATCCTCGAAGGCCTCGAACGGGGCGGGCTCTCCGGGCTTCTCGACGTTCATTCCGAGGAGCAAGCCTCCGGCGGCGCCGGCGAGGAAGCTCACGGCGGCCAGGAGCACGATCCACAGGCGCTCGGATTCCATGGCGCCCTCCTACTCTCCGGAATCGTCGTCCGCCTCCGGAAGCTCCTCCTCCTTGGCGGGGATCTCCATGGCCGGACGATCGACCAGGGATTCACTCGCGGATTCACGATCCCAGGGTGCCAGATCGGTCGCGCTCAGGCCGTCCCCCGAGGGGAGGCTGCGCCGCTGGATCGTCACCGCGAACACGAGGAGCAGACCGGCGGCCACCGCGGTGAGCTTCAACAGGAAGGGAAGGAGAGAGGGGTGTTCTTCGACGGAGGCGGCGCGGGCGGGCACCGGCACGAGCAGGCCGGGATCCCCGGCGAAGGCGCGACGCGCCACGCGGGCCGCGAAACCCTGGGGCACGTCGACCGTCTCCGGAAGGGCCTCCGAGAACCACTTCTTCAGGGACTTCTCGTCCTTGGTCACCTCGCGGCAGGTCGGGCACGCAAACAGATGCTTGCGCAGCGGCGCGGCCTGGGCTTCGGTGAGCTCGCCGTCCAGATAGCCGGGAATCAGCGAGCGGGCATTCTCGCAAGAGAGGTCGGCGGGTCGCTCGTCTCGTCCGTCGGGGGTGGAGTTGTAGGATTCGTTCTTCATTGGACGACCTAGTCGACGGCAGCATACTCGGGATGCAGCCGTGCGAGGGCATCGCGGAAACGGGCGCGGGCTCGGAAGAGCCGTGATTCGACGGTCCCGATGGAAATGCCGAGCACGTCGGCCATCTCCTGGTAGGCCATTCCCTCGAGCTCGCGCAGGACCAGCGCGGTGCGGAAGATCTCGGGCAGCTCGCCCAGGACTTCCCGCGTGATCGAGGCGATCTCCTCCCGTTCCAGCTGGGTCGATGGGGCGGACACGCGGGAGCCAGCGAGCTGGCCGGCCGTCGCTCCGACCGCGATCTCGGGATCCTCCACCGCCTGGACGGGGTTGCGCCCCGCGCGCTTCAGGAAGTCGAGGGCGGTGTTGACGGCGATGCGGTGCAGCCAGGTCGAGAACGAGCTCTGGTGCTGGAAGGAATCCAGCCGTCGGAACGCCTTCAGGAAGGTGTCCTGGACGATGTCCTCGATCTCGACCGGGCTCTGCGTGTAGTGGCGGACCAGGCCGAACATCCGCTCCTGGTAGCGCTCCACGAGCAACTGGAAGGAGACCTGATTGCCTGCGAGGGTCTCCTGGACCAGGTTGGCGTCGTCGGTGGCCGCGGGTTGCATCACGAGGGTTCCCATCGACGTCCTTCGACGCCTGGCAATAGGGCCTATTCCCGCGGGGGCGGTGCGGGAGCGCCCGATTCCTCCGGCTCCAGGTCCAGGCCTTCGAGCAGATGCCCCATCTTGGCCTGCTTCGCGCGTAAGTACTTGATATTTCTGGAGTTGGGCTGGATGCGAAGCGGCACCTGCTCGACGAGCTCCATGCCGTAGCCTCCCAGTCCATAGATCTTCTTGGGGTTGTTCGTGAGGATCCGCATCCGGCGCACCCCCAGGTAGTGGAGGATCTGGGCCCCGATGCCGTACTCGCGGAGGTCGGCGGGGAATCCCAGGGCCTGGTTGGCCTCCACGGTGTCGAGCCCCTGGTCCTGGAGCCGGTAGGCCTTCAGCTTGTTGCTCAGGCCGATCCCCCGTCCCTCCTGACGCAGGTAGAGGAGGACCGACGGCCCGTCCACCTCGGAGAGAACCTCCATGGCCGTGTGGAGCTGCGCCTGGCAGTCGCAGCGGCGCGAGCCGAAGACGTCCCCCGTCAGGCACTCGGAGTGCACCCGGATGCTCACGACCTCCTCCGAGGCGCGGCGGGGCCACTCCGGCTCCAGGGCCTTGTCCTCGCTCGAGGGGCCGGCCAGGCCGCGGGCCAGGGCCACGTGCTCGGCGCCGTCCACCCGGGAGCGGAAGACGTGGGCCTGGAAATCGCCCCAGCCCGTGGGCAGGGGCACGTCCATCACCACCGGCTCCACGAGCAGCTCCGTGCGGCGCCGGTACTCGATCACGTCGGCGATCGTGCAGATCTTCAGGCCGTGGCGTTCCCCGAAGGCCTCGAGCTCGGGCATGCGGGCCATCGTGCCGTCGTCGTTCATGACCTCGCAGATGACCCCGGAGCGGCTCGCGGCGCCCGCCATCCGGGCGAGGTCCACGATCCCCTCGGTCTGGCCTCCCCGGACGAGCACTCCGCCGTCCCGGGCCCGCAGGGGGAAGATGTGGCCCGGGCTGACCAGATCCTCGGGGCGCGCCTCGGCACGGCAGGCCACGCGGATCGTGTGGGCGCGGTCCGCGGCGCTGATGCCGGTGGTGACCCCCTCCGCGGCCTCGATCGAGACGGTGAAGGCGGTGCCCATCGCGCTGCGGTTGCGGGTCACCTGAGGCTGCAGGTCCAGCTGGTCGCAGAGCCCCCCCTCCAGGGGCATGCAGATGAGACCCCGGGCCTCCTTGGCCATGAAGTTGATCGCCTCGGGGGTGGCGTGCTCGGCCAGCATGGCCAGATCGCCCTCGTTCTCCCGGTCGGGGTCGTCGACGAGGATGATCAGGCGTCCGGCACGAAGCTCCTCGAGGATCTCGGGGATGGGGCTGATGGTCATGGTTCTCGTGTCGGGGTGGGGATCTGGGGCGGCGGCGCAAGATGCGACTGGCCCACGGCAGCGGAACCGATCATAGTAGCGGAGCCGAGGCTGGAGAGACAAGCGGGACCAGGAGACCGTCCTCCGGCTCGAGGCCCTGGCAACCCTTCCCGAATCGATGCAGATCAGCCTCCATCCGGCCTGTGCGATCCGTCGTCTCCCCCTCCTGCTCGTGGCCCTGCTCCCCGCCTGTCAGGGAGGACCGGACCCGACGACGGTGCCGGCCCGCGACGCGGACTCGGTCGCCGGCGCCGCCCAGGGGGCCCCCATCGAGATCCTCAGCTCGCCCGAGCTGAACGAGATCGCGACCCTCGAGGACCGGCGCTCGCTCGGAGAGGGGCGCCTGGTCGAGCTGCTCGGCCATCGCCAGGTGGCCGTTCGCATCCGCGCCGCCACTGCCCTGGGCCGTTTCTCCTTCCCCGATTTTGGAGGGGCGGTCACGAATCCCCTCTGCCGGGTCCTCGAGGACGAGGAGGCCGGGGTGAGGGCCGCGGCCGCCTTCGCCCTCGGCCAACGCGCGGATCCGGCGAGCGCGGGGGTGCTGCTCGCCTACCGCAACGATCCCGATCCCCTCGTCCGGGCGCGGGTGGTGGAGGCCTCCAGCCGGGTCGACGACCCGATCCTGCACCGCGAGCTCCTCGTCGCCCTGCGGGACTCGGACCTCGGCGTCCGGATCGAGGCGGCCGTGGGGACCGCCCGCTGGAGCCCGGAGGCCGACGGAGCGGACGACGTGGACCGCGCCCTGCTCGACGCGCTGAATCCGTACACCCTCGCCGCCGAGCCCCGCCGGGAGGCGGGCACCGAGACCGAACCCGAGCTGCGCTGGCGCCTGCTCTACGCCCTGGCCCGGCGGCGCTCCGAGGCCGGCCGCGGCGCCTTCCTGGAGCACACCGACGCCGAGAATCCCCTCGAGCGCCTCTTCGCCATCCGTGGCCTCGCCTGCATCCAGCCTCGGCCCGAGGTGGTCGCCGCCCTGTCCCGGGTCCTCCGCGAGGAGGTCGTGAAGCGGAAGGACTGGCGGGTGGCCTACGAGGCCGCGGTGGGGCTCGGAACCGCCGCGGACGCGGGGGGGCTGGACGCGCTCCTGGAGGCGGTGGAGCACCAGAGCCCCCACGTGCGCTCCGCGGCCCTCGACGCCCTCGGCAGCTTCCCGGGGGAGCGCTCGAAGGTCCTGCCGAAGCTCCAGCGGGGTCTGCTCGACCTCTCGACCAGCGCGAGCGCGGCCGCCCTGCGCTCGATCGTCCGGGTGCTGCCCGTGGACGACGTCCTGGAGCCTTTGAACGAGCGGGCGGGTGATTCGGACGCGATCGTGCGGATGGGCGCCGCCGAGGCGGCCGCGCTTGTCGAGGACGGGCGCATCGTGCCCCTCCTCCTCCGGCTCGCTGACGATCCGAGCCCCCTGGTCGCCACCCGGGCGATCGACGCTCTCGCCGGCCACCTCGACCCGCAGATCCGGGGAGTTCTCCACGCCTACCTCGCCCACGAGGACAACGGACGCCGCCTGGCCGCGGTGGGCGCCCTGAAGACGGCGCCCGACCCCGCGGACGTGGAGGCCCTCGCGGCCGCTCTTCGCGGCTCCACCGGGGACATCGCCCCGGAGATCGCCTTCAACGTCCTGGACACCCTGGCCGAGATCGGCGGGGAGGAGGCCCGGGCCGTGCACGAGGAGGCGTCCGGCGATCCGCGACCCCACGTGCGGCGGGTGGCTCGCCGCAACCTGACCCGCGCCTTCGGAGTCACCCTCCCCGAGGCGGCCCCCGCCCCCCTCGAGCCTCCGGAGCCGCCTCCCCTGCCCGACCGGGACTACCGAAGGTGGCGGCGCAACCCGATGGTCGAGCTCCAGACGAACCTGGGCGCGATGGTGTTCGAGCTCTTCCCCGCGGAGGCCCCGATCCACGTGCACAGCTTCCTCGAGCTCGCCCGGAAGGGTCACTACGACGGGCTCGTCTTCCACCGGGTCGTGCCCGACTTCGTCATCCAGGGGGGAGACTACCGCGGCGACGGGAACGGGGCGGCCCCCTGGCGGGGGGAGGCCCTGCGCCAGGAGTTCACCCCGCGTAAGTACGTGCGGGGCTCCCTGGGCATGCCGCGCAACGAGGATCCCGACTCGGGCGGGAGCCAGTTCTTCGTCACCCACCGCCCCACGCCCCACCTCGACGGGCAGTACACGATCTTCGGGGAGATCCGCGCCGGCGGCGAGGTCCTCGACCGGATCCAGGTGGGCGATCACATCCTCGGGATCCGGGTCCTGCGCTGAGACCGGGTCCGCG
>CAYRXS010000245.1:0-9817 GCA_964428225.1 uncultured Planctomycetaceae bacterium | reverse complement strand
GGGAGGGGAAGGCGTCTCCTGATTCACTTCCGGACCACGAGCGAGGGCATGGCGGCCGGCGGGTCGCCATGCCCTCTCGTGTTTCGGCCCGCCGAGCGGCCGTGACTCGTTGCCCCCGGCAACCCTTCCGTGCACGTCATGACCGGAACGCACGGGGCGATTGCGTGCCCGGGGCCGTCCGGGTAACTTGCCCCCTTCGCTGCCGAATCGGCAGCGGCGGCCCGGCCTCCATCCCGCACCGGAGCATATTCGATGAGCGACGCCACGTCCGAAGAGCACGTCAACCCCGTCGTCAAGTACTTCCGGGACTTCAAGGTCCTGAAGGAGACGAAGAAGGAGTACTGGGGCATCCAGATCATCAACATGCTGGATTGCCTGGCGTACTTCTCCTTGCTGAACGTCGTCGTCGTGATGCTCTCCGACGACTACGGCTACAGCGACATCCATGCCGGATACGTCTTCACCGCCTTCACGCTCCTGACGACGATCTGCCTCGTCTTCTTCGGCCTCGTGACGGACAAGCTGGGGGTGAAGAAGGCGATGTACGTGGCCATGGCCGGCTACCTGGTCACCCGGGTGAGCATGCTCGCAGCGGCCTACCTCGAACCGGGAATGCTGCGCCACATCATGTGCATCGGGGGGTTGGTCCTCATGGCGCCGAGCATGGCCATGGTGCAGACCATCTTCCAGGCGGCGAACCGGCGCTTCACGACGAAGAAGTCTCGCGGGGCTGGATTCAACATGTGGTACCTGTTCATGAACGTAGGTGCCATGGGAGGCGGAATCCTGGTCGATGTCTTCTTCATCAACCTGGGACTTCCCCGCTTCCACCTTTTGAGCTTCGCGGCCGTCGTGGGGATCCTGTGTGTTCTGGTCAACTTCTTCTTGATCAAGAACACGGAGCAGCTCTACGGTCCCGACGAGAAAGAGGAAGAGGAAGCGGCCAAGGAGGAGAAGCAAGTCGGCCTGATTGGCACCGCCATGGCGTCGATCAAGGAGCACGGTTTCGGTCCCGCGACCCAGCGGTTCTTCGTCTCCCCCCTGTGGAAGCTGGCCGTGCTGATCTTCCTGCTCCTGGGGGTTCGCTGCGTCTTCATCCATCTTTCGGTCGTGGCGCCGAAGTTCTGGCTTCGCATGATCGGGCCCGACGCGAACATCGGCTTTCTGCAGGCTTTCAATCCATTCCTGGTGATCATCGGACTCATCCTGTTCATCCCGCTACTGCACCGCTTCAAGATCTACAACATGCTGATCTTCGGTGCGCTGATCACCGCCGTCTCCATGTTCTTCCTCGTCATCCCTCCCCCGGAGGGTTGGGACGTGGCCCGGTTCACCTACATCATGACCATCTGCTTCCTCCTGGTGCTGACCATCGGGGAGCTCATCTGGTCGCCTCGCCTGCAGGAGTACCCCGCGGCAATCGCTCCCCGGGGCCAGGAGGGCACCTACCTCGGGCTGTCCATGGTGCCCTACTTCCTCGGCAAGGCGGTTGTCACCCCTTTCTCCGGTCACATGATCAACCGATGGTGTCCGGAGTATCCCAAGGAGGAGCCGATCGTCGGCGAGCGCATCGCGGCCGGCGAGGTTCCCTACTGGGATTCCCCCTACGTCATCTGGGTGATCCTGGGAGCCTGGGCCCTCGTCGGAGTCCTGGTCGCCATCTGGTGCAAGGGCTGGTTCACGAAGGGCATGGCCACCGACAAGGCTCCGGAAGAGGCCTGACCCCGTACGATCAGGTCAGGTTCTCGGGATTGAGCGGCTTGAGAGCCCTCGTGGTGAAGCGGCCGTCCTTGCGAATCAGCTTGCCGTCGAACCAGATCTCGCCGCCGCCCCACTCCGGGGTCTGGATCAGGACGATGTCCCAGTGGACCTCGGACCGGTTGCCGTTGAAGGCGTCGTCGTAGGAGTTGCCGGGCGTGAAGTGGATGGAGCCCGCGATCTTCTCGTCGAAGAGCGTGTCCAGCATCGGCTTCGTCACGAAGGGATTCACCCCGAACGCGAACTCGCCCACGTAGCGGGCGCCCTCGTCGGCGTCGAGGATCTTCTTCAGGCGGTCGGCGGGGTTGCCCGAGGCCTTGACGATCTTGCCCTTCTTGAAGGTGAAGGCGATGTCGGAGAACTCGGTGCCCATGTAGAGGCTCTTCGTGTTGTACCGAATCGTGCCGTTGACCGACTCGCGGACGGGGGCGGTGTAGATCTCCCCGTCGGGGATGTTCATCTTCCCGTCGCAGACGATGGCGGACATCTTCTTGATCGAGAAGCGCAGGTTCGTGCCCGGTCCCTTGATCTGGACCTTGTCCGTCCGCTCCATGAGCTTCTTCAAGGGCTGCATGGCCTTGGACATCTTGCCGTAGTTCAGGTTGCAGACGTTGAAGTAGAAGTCCTCGAAGGCTTCCGTGGACAACTTGGCCTGCTGGGCCATGCTCGGCGTCGGCCAGCGCAGGACGACCCACTTGGTGTCGGGCACCCGCACCTCCATGTGGACGGGCTTCATCCAGTGGGTCTGGTACCGCTTGAGCTGGTCGCCGGACACGTCGGCCAGCTCGGTGACGTTCTTGCTGCCGCGCGCGCCGATGTAGGCCTGCATCTTCTCCATGCGGAAGCGCTCGACCTCGCCGGCGAGTTTCAGGGCGTCGACCTTGTTCGACCGGTAGAGCTCGCGCAGGACGCGGTTCGCCTTGGTCGTCACGAGGGGGATGCCCCCCGCCTTCGCCGCCTCGCGGACGAGGAGGACGACCATCTCCTCGGGAATGTCGATCGCCTCGATCAGGATCCTCTCGCCCTTCTTCAAGGCGCAGGAGTAGCGGATGAGGTTGCGGGCCAGCTTCTGCATGCGAGAGTCGTGCATCGTGTTTCTCCTGCGTCGAGGGTGCGTCGGATTCGAGGCGGGGGAGGGTATCCGAATTCGCTCGCCGCCTCCAGCGGAGAGCCCGACGCGCGTCAGGGGCGAGCGGCCTCTTCGGCGGCGTGCAGGAGCTGCTCGCGCGCCCGGGGAAGCTCGTCGCGCGCCTCCTCGAGATGGCCGTCGGTCGCGATGCTCCAGGCGCGCGCCAGGAGGCGCTCCGAGACCGCGAATCCCTCCCAGATCCGGGTGAAGGTCGCGGGACCGAGCACGCGCGCGTAGTCCTCGTTCCGGCCGCCGATCTCGAAGTAGGGGCCGGTGAGCAGCGCGTCGATCCGCTCGCACAGGACGTGGCGATCGAGGGACTCGCGCTCGTCGTCGAGGCGGACCAGCTCTTTGGCGAGCTCGTCGAGCTCCGCGGCCAGACCGTCGAGAGCGAGCCCGTCTCCCGCGCCCGCCACCGCCCGGCGGCGAATCTCGCGCCGCAGGACGAGCCCCCCCGCCAGGATCCCGACCAGACCCCCGAGGAACAGGGGCCACGCGCCCGCCTCGACCGGCTCGGCGAAGCCGGCCGCGCCGACGGCGCCGAGGCAGACGCCGAGGACGAGGACGATGCGGGCGAGGACGGCGACCATGGGATCAGAAGACGGTGTAGGAGACCTTGACCACGGCGTGCGCGACGCCGACCAGCGCGTCGCCGACGATCAGACCGGCGGCGAGGGGAACGCCCTTGTCCTCCGCGAAGCGGGCGCCGCGGAAGCGCTTGACGAGGATGTTCAGGATCCCCCCGATGCCGAAGACGATCATGAACTTGAAGGGGAGATACATCGACAGCCCCACCATGACGCCCATGCCGGGCGAGACGAGCAGCGAGACCAGCAGGCCGAGCACCGCGCCCGTCGCGTACTTGCCGAGCGGGACGTCGCCGCCCTGCACGATGCGGATCGCGCCCTGCAGCGCGCCCGCCTGAGGCGCGCCGAGCTCGGGCGTGCCCTCGGGGCGCACGTCGGGGCGGCCGAGCGCGGCCTCGTGCGCGGCGACGAAGGCGTCGGCGTCGACGGCCTGCGCGGCGAGGTACTCCTGCTCGAGACCCGCCTCGGACACGCGCCGCTCGTAGAGGATCTCGGACTGGTCGGGACCGAAGGCGTAGGCCTCCCAGAGCACGATGACCGTGATCACCGACACGGCCGGCCCGACCCAGCAGACCATCATCTGGGCGACCTGCTGGCGCACGGGGAGGCTGCCGACGAGGTAGCCCGTCTTCAGGTCCGACATCATGTCCGCGCACATCGACGTCGCGACGCAGACCGCGGCGCCGATGGTCACCGCGGGCACCACGTAGTCGTTCGCGGTGCCCATGATCGCCATCATGATCGCGATCGCGATCAGGGCGAGCCCGGACAGAGGGGACCAGTTCGTGCGTCCGGTGGTCTGGGCCACGACCATGCCCGAGAGCCACATCCAGCCTCCTGCGGCCAGGGCCACGACGAAGGCGATCGTCCAGCCGACGTGCTCGCCGCCGCTCGTCTTCGCCGCCACGGCCACGAGCAGCAGGCCCACGATCAGCGCGGTCACGAGCACCGGGAACGCCACTTCCTCGCGCCGACCGCCGACCCCGCCCGCGCGCAGGCTGGTGATCGCGGCCTTGAGCGCGGGCAGCGCGACGAGGATGCCCGCGATCGCTCCCCCGAGGATCATGCCGATCCCCACGTGGCGCGAGGTGAAGTGGGCGAAGTCCCCGAGGAACGCGGTGCCGCGCTCGTAGTCGCGCGAGCCGAACGAGAAGTCCGCGTACTCCGCGGGCACCCAGCCGAGCCCGATGGCTACCGGGACGAGCACCCAGTAGTTGAGCAGCGTGCCGTAGAGGATCACGAGCCCCGGCCGTCCCGCGAGGTAGCCCGCGCCGAGGCTCAGCAGGCTCACCGCAAAGAGCGCCGAGCACCCCGCGGGCAGCCCGAGCACCGGGGCGAGGTCGAGAGCCTGGGGGATCAGGGTCTCCGTGCTCGTGCGCGACCACGCCTTGGTCATCGCGGAGATCACCGCGGCGACGATCATCCCGATGACGAGCAGGCGCGCCTTCGCCACGCCAGCGCCGGGCGACTTCAGGATCGTCGCCACCGCGGTACCCTCGGGAAACCGCAGCCGCTCGAACTCCACGATCTGCTTGCGCAGGGGGATGATCATCGCGAGCCCGAGCAGCGAGCCCGCCATCGCGGCGAGGAGCAGGGCGGGGTAGTTGATCCGCTCCTCGAGTCCGAGCAGGAACAGCACCGGCACGGTGAAGATGATCCCCGCGTTGACCGTGTTCACCGCGGAGGCCACGGTCTGGAAGACGTTCACTTCCAGGATCGAGCCGATGCGCAGGACCCCGCGCAGGATCCCGAACCCGATCACCGCGGCCACCGTCGAGCCCACGATCGTGAACCCGATCTGCAGGCCCGCGTAGCAGATGCCCATGTTGAGCACCATCCCGACCAGGACGCCCACCACCATGCCGGGGAGGGTGAGCTCACGGTAAGGGCGGGGCGCGGTCATCGCGGGCCATTATGGCGGCAAGGGGGGGCGAGCGCTCGAATCGACGGGCGGGAATCGACCCCCGCCTCCGATCGTCGAGCCTCATCTGGACGGCTCGCGTCGCGGTCGGGATAATCTCCGACTCCTTGCCGGGCGCCTCTCGACGCCCGGCGCTTCGTATCCGAGCCCCGCCTCGGTCCGCCACGATCTCTCCTGCTGCACATGAACTCCACGGATTTTGTTCTCTGGATCGGCGTCTCCGTGCTGGCCATTGGTGTGCTGGCCACGCTCTGGTATCTCGTGAAAAAGCTCCAGGTCATGCGGGATTCACCGCGTGAGATCTGGGTCATTTACGCGACCAAGGTGCCCGAGATCATCGCGTACACGCTGGTGACCTCGACGATCGTCCTTTGGCTGTCGGCCGATCTGGGATTCTCGGACTCCGAGGCGGGCGATACGATCGCCTGGTGGTCCACGATCGTGACCCTCGTCACGCTGCTCGTCGGATCCCTCGTGGACGCCATCGGGGTCCGGAAGTCCTTCCTCCTCGGCTTCTGGTTCTGCCTTCTCTCCCGGGCGGTGATGACCGTCGCGGTCAATCCGTGGATAGCCCTCTTCGGGGGCATGCTGCCTTTGGCGATCGGCCTCGCGCTCATGATCCCCGTCATGAACGCCGCGTTGAAGCGCTATGCGACGAAGAAGCAGCAGACGATCGCGTTCGCGCTCTTCTACATGCTGATGAACCTCGGCTTCGTGATCGGAGGGATCATCTTCGATGAAGTGCGGGAACGGCTCGGGGAACTGGGGGGGATGACCATCCTCGGCATGGATCTGTCGACGTACCGGGTGCTCTTCTTCATCGCCACGTTGGCCACTATTCCCGGATTGCTCTTGACGTACTTCTTCCTGCGTCGAGGCATCGAGGCGACGGAGGACCGGGGGATCATCCGGCGTGAGGTGGAGGAAAAGTACAAGGACCGGGACATGTTCACGGCGACGGCCCTGTCCATGCGGGACGCGGGAAAGAGCACCGCCCGGATTTTCGCATCCATCTGGAAGGAGCCGAACTTCTATCGCTTCCTGACGTTCCTGTCCTTGATCGTCCTCGTGCGGCTGGTCTTCTACCACATGCACTTCACGTTTCCGAAATTCGGCATCCGAGAGCTGGGTCCGGGCGCGCCGATCGGGAACCTGTGGACGGTGCTGAACGCGGGGATGATCTTCGTCCTGACGCTGCCCATCGCCGCTCTCAGCGATCGCATCTCAAGCTACGTGATGCTCGCCGTGGGCTCCACCATTGCGGCCGTGCCCGTGTTCCTCCTCACCCTGCCGCGGGAGTGGTTCCAGGGGCTGGCCGACGGTCCACTCGGGGACTTCATCGGCCACTGGTGGCTGAACATACCGGAGGAGCGGGCCATCGACCCGCTCATCATCTCGATCACCCTGTTCGTCTTCTTCTTCTCGATCGGCGAGGCGATCTGGTCCCCACGACTCTACCAGTACACGGCCGCCATCGCCCCGAAGGGCAAGGAGGGCTCATACATGGCCCTGTCGCTCTTGCCCTACTTCATCGCCAAGCTCATCGTCGGGATGCTCTCCGGGCGCATGCTCGAGCGCTGGTGCCCCGACGACGACGTGCTTGCGGAGCGGTATCTCGTCGAGAAGCTCGACGTGGATCCCGCCACGTTGGAGGGGCTGGACAAGGAGGGCATCCTGCACGTTTTCGCGGACAAGATGAGCTACGCCTACGAGGAGGGGGCGGTGCTGGCGCAGGACTACGGCCTCTGGGAGATCTTGCACGACACCTATCCTCGCGATTCCCAGACCCTCTGGTTGATCATCGCGGGCATGGCGATCTGGTGTCCGATCGGCATCGTCCTGCTGCGCAATGTGATCCGCGGTCGGGAGAACGTCGACGGCGACGAAACCCTGCCGAAGGACGAGAAAACGGCCGAGGACGAGGACGACGATTCCCTCCGAGACGAGTAGCGCGCCACCCTTCGAACCCCAGGAGAACCCATGTCCACCGCTCCCGCCCACGACCCCGCCGCCGAAGTCGAGCCGAAGGGGAAAGCCTTCGGGCGCTCGTACTGGATGCTCAACTGCATCGAGGCCTTCGAGCGGCTGGCCTACTTCGGCATCCGCTCGGTCGTGCCCCTCTACATCATGCAGGCGACGGAGCCCGGCGGGCTGCAGCTCACCGCCATGCACAAGGGCACGATCTACGCCTGGTGGGCGATCTTCCAGTCGTTCCTGCCGATCGTGACCGGGGGCATCGCGGACCGCTACGGCTACAAGAAGGTGCTCGCCTTCGCCATCACCATGAATGCCGTGGGCTACGTGATGATGGCCAACCTGCACGACTACCTGGGATTCTTCGCCGGGATCCTCGTGCTGGCGACGGGGACCGCGTTCTTCAAGCCCGCGCTGCAGGGCTCGATCGCCCAGAACCTGACCAAGCTGAACTCGTCGGTGGGGTGGGGGATCTTCTACTGGGTCGTGAACGTCGGCGCGGTCACCGCGCCCATCATCGCCACCGCCATCCTGGGCCGGCCGCACTCCGCGGAAGGGTGGCACAACCTCTTCTACGCCTGCGCCGGATTCACCCTCTGCAACCTGCTCCTGCTCTTCACCTTCAAGGACGTGCCTTCGGGAGCGTCGAAGACGGAGAGTCCCATCCAGGTCCTGGTGAAGACGATCGTCAACATCTTCCACCTGAGGCTCATGATCTGGCTGGCGATCATGTCCTGCTTCTGGTTGATGATGTACCAGCTCTGGGATCTGCACCCGAACTTCATCACCGACTGGGTCGACAGCTCCGAGATTGCGCCCTACGTGTTCAGCGGCTGGCAGGAATACAACGACCGGGGGCAGGTCGGGGTTCAGCAACAGATGCTGCTCAACCTCAACGCCGCCCTGATCGTGGCCCTGATGGTGCCCCTCGCCTGGGCGGCGAGGAAGATGCGCACTCTGAGCGCGATGCTCGTGGGGATGTGCGTGGCGACGGTCGGCGTCGTCGTAGCGGGTCTGACCGGGAACGGGTGGTTCCTGCTCCTCGGTATCGTGTTCTTCTCGCTGGGCGAGATGTGGACCGGTCCCAAGAAGAACGAGTACCTGGGGCTGATCGCGCCTCCCGGCAAGAAGGCGCTGTATCTCGGCTACGTGAACATCCCCGTCGGGATCGGGTTGTTCTTCGGCTCCTACCTCGCGGGGTTCGTCTACGACAACTACGGCGAGAAGGCGACGCTGGCCCTGAAGGAGCTCGGCGCGAAGACCGAGCTCGTGGCGCGCGCCGCCAAGTCGGCCGACTGGAGCGACTCCCTGGAGATCGTTCCGGACCTCATGGAGATCGAGCGGGCGGAGGCGCTCGAGCTGGCCTCCTTGGAGCTCGGCCGGGATCCCGAGGGAACCGCCGCCTTCCTCGAGGAGAGCTTCCGACACGACAGCGGCCATCTGACCAACCTCGGCCTGTGTTGGCTGGCCCTACACCCCGACTACCGTGAGGAGGCCGCCGGGACGCTGAAGAGCGCGCTCGCCGACGAGGAAGACGCGGGGCGGAAGGACCTCGGCGCGCGGCTCGCCGCCGGGGAGGTCACGCTCGAGGACGCCGAGCTGGCGCACGTCGTCGACCTCCTGCCCGAAGCGGTGGGCCTCAAGCGCGCCCAGGTCTTCGAGGTCGTGCGCGAGCTCGTGAACGAGGACCTGGCGGACGAGGAGAAGCGGGACGACGAGGGGGTGATCGCCATGTTGCACGAGCGCTTCGCCGGCGATTCCGCGACGCGCAACAACCTGGCTCTCGAATACCTCGCCCAGACGACGGATCGCATGGCCGCCACCATCGAGGAAATGGAGCTCGAGGATCCGGTGGATGATCTCCCCGACAAGCTGGGCATCGGGCGCACGAAGTCCTTCGCCGCTCTCGCCGCGGCCATGGGGGCGGACGACCCCGAGGTGGACGAGGCCCTGCGCGCCCTCGGCGAGCCCGGGGAGGGCCCCGACCTGCGACCGGCGGCCTACCTGGCCGGCCTGCCTCACTACCGGTTCAACGCGATCGCCCGGCGGGACTGGACGAGGGACGTCGCCTTCCTGAACGAGATGGTCGAGTCGGATTCCGCGGCCCGGGCCGTCTTCGTCGAGGAGCTCGAGGTCGACGCCGGCGACGCGACCGACGAGGCCTACGAGGAGCTCGCCGACGAACAGGACCTCGTCCTGGAGGTGCTCGAGGCCAAGGATTGGACGGCGGCACCCGAGCAGGCCGCGCGCCTGCTCGCCCTGAATCCCTTCGAGGCCAGGGTCCTGGTCGCCGTGGAGGAGGGGAACGCGACGAAGGGCGCCACGCAGCTCTTGTGGGACGAGTACCACCCGCAGTACCGCGTATGGCTACCGTTTGCCGCCATCGGCATCGCGGCCATCATCGCCCTGGCGATCTTCGGCCAGATGGCCAAGCGCTGGAAGGACATG
>CAYRXS010000244.1:0-9827 GCA_964428225.1 uncultured Planctomycetaceae bacterium | reverse complement strand
CCGGCGCGGGAGACCTTAGCGGACGGCAAGTCGCGCGAGCACGAGGAGGTGGTCGAGACCGCCGACGGTCGGAGGATCAGCGTCCGCTGCACGACGATGCCCATCGTCGACTCCGACGGAACCGTCACCGCCGTCTTCGAGATGTCCACGGACATCACCGAGCTCCGCCGAATCGAGTCTCAGCTCACCTCGATCAGCCTGCTGGTCGGCTCGATATCCCACGGGATCCGAGGGCTCCTGACGGGGCTGGACGGCGGCATCTACATGGTGAACACCGGCCTCGAGAAGGAGAACCAGGACCGGGTGGGCAGGGGCTGGGAGATGGTCCAGCGCAACGTCTCGCGCCTCCGCTCCATGGTGCTGGACATCATCTACTACGCGAGGGACCGCGACCTGATCCTCGAGGAGATCGACGCCGCCAACCTGATGCGGGAGATCCAGGAAGGCCTGCGGAAGCGGGCCGGCGAGACGGACGTCGAGTTGCTCGTGGACGCGCCCGCCGGGGTGGGGGTCTTCCACGGGGACCTGAACGCGATCCGCGCGGCGCTCGTCAACATCCTGGAGAACTCGCTGGAGGCGTGTCTCGCCGACCGGGGAAGGACGGAGAACCGCGTGCGCTTCTCCGCCCGGCGCTCGCCTCCCTGGATCGAGTTCGTGGTGGAGGACGACGGCATCGGCATGGATCCGAAGACGCGGGAGAAGCTCTTCTCCCCCTTCTGGTCCGCGGGAGCCCAGGCCACCGACCTCGGGCTCTTCATCTCCAACAAGATCATCGACAAGCACGGCGGCTCCATAGAGGTGGAGTCGGAGCCGGGACGCGGCGCCCGCTACGTCGTCCTCCTCCCCATCGAGGCCCGCCCCACGACCCGGCCTCCGGGGGCCGACGATGGACCGCGCTCGGAGCCGTAGACGGCTGGTCGTCGCGTGCACGGGATTCGCGCTCGTCGCCTTCGCGATGAACTCCGTGCTCTGCCGGATGGCGTTGCGGGATGCGACCATCGACCCGGCCAGCTTCGCGACCATCCGCCTGGCCTCGGGAGCGGCCGTGCTGGCCGCGATCGCCGCCTTCGCGGGAGGTGAGCGCGGCCCCGGATCCCGCGGCGGCTGGATCTCGGCCGCGCTGCTCTTTCTGTACGCCGCGGGCTTCTCCTTCGCCTACGTCAGCCTGAGCATCGGAACCGGAGCGCTCATCCTCTTCGCGGCGGTGCAGGTCACGATGATCTCGGCCGGGCTGCGAGGCGGGGAGAGGCTGGGCGGATGGGAGTGGACGGGGCTGGCGCTGGCCCTCGCGGGGCTGGTGTACCTGGTGTTCCCGGGGCTCTCGGCGCCGTCGCCGACGGGCTCCGCGCTCATGGCGCTCGCCGGCGTCTCGTGGGGCGCCTACTCGCTGCGCGGCCGCGGGTCGGTGGCGCCTCTGACGGACACCGCCCGCAACTTCCTGCTCTCGGTGCCCCTGGTCCTCGCCGTCAGCCTGGTGACGATCCGCGGCGCGCACGTGTCCGCGAGCGGAGCGACGCTGGCTGTCCTGTCCGGAGCGCTGGCCTCGGGTCTCGGCTACGTCGTCTGGTACGCGGCCCTGCGCGGGCTGACCGCCACGCGCGCGGCGATCGTGCAGCTCGCCGTTCCGGTGCTGGCCGCGCTCGGCGGCGTGCTCCTCCTCGCGGAAGAGGTGACGATGCGACTGGCGCTCTCCGCGGCGTTGATCCTCGGGGGAATCCGACTCTCGCTGCTCCGCGCCGCCCCCCCGGCCCGCGCGGACCGGGAGGTCGCGGAGTAGGCGATCGAGCGTCGCGCCTCCCTACTCGCGTTCCCAGCGCGGAACGCCGCGGCCCGGCGTCCAGGGCGCGCCGGCGCGCTCCATGGCGTCTTCGAGGGCTCGCAGGTCCTCCTCGACGAGCGCGCGCAGGTCGCGCAGGACGCCCTCGAATCCCCCGGCGGCGATCTCGTAGGCCCGCCGCTGGGTCGCGGTCGGCGCGCTCGTGGCGTTGAAGCAATTGGTCGCACGCCCGATGCGGCGCTGCACCGAGGGCGGAACGGGCTCGCCGCGGCGGGACCGCGTCCGTTCGCCGGTCAGGGCCTCCTGGAGGTCGAGCAGTCGCTGCTCGAGCGCTTGCGCGGTGCTCGCCAGCGCGGGATCGATCCCGGGCGTGTCATCGAGCGCGCGCCGCGCGAGGGCCAGCTCGCCGAGGGAATCGGTGATCACGCGACCCGCCCCGAGCGCGGCCCGCTGCAGGCTCCCGAGCTTGCGCTGGAACGCGAGCACCTCCTCGCGATCCGACGCGGGCAGCGAGACGAGCCCGAGGGGCACGGTCTCGAAGGTCCGCGGCTCGGCGATCGTCGTGAGCACGCCGTCCACGCGCTTGGCCAACGTCACGGTGTACGTGCCGGGCACGGTCAGGGGCCCGCTCGGCGACCGCCGGCGGCCCTCCCCCCCACCGAGGCTCGCGGGCTGGAAGGCCGGGTAGCGAAGGTCCCAGGCCACGCGGTGCATCCCCGCGCCCGTCGGACCGGTGATCCGGCGGACGGTGTTCCCGTCCTCGTCGGAGATCGTCAGCACGATCGCGGGCTCCTCCTCCCGATCCTCCGCACGCAGGTCGTCCCAGCTCGGGAAGGGCACCGACTCGCCCTCCTCCGCGAGCTTCGCCTCGCGCTCCTGGCGCACCTTCTCTCGCGTCTTCAATCCCTCCTTCAGGTGGTAGGTGAAGACCGCGCCGTAGGGCGGGTTCGGAGCCGTGAAGAACGCGTCCCCCTGGGATCCCTTCTCGCTTCCGCCGAGGGGGCCGGCCTCGAGGTACCACCAGGTCTTCTCGACGGGGAAGAGCTCGGCCTCCCGCTCGAGCAGCTCGAGGGTCACGTCGCGAAGCGGCGAGTAGTCGTCGAGGATGTAGAAGCCCCGGCCGAAGCTGGCGCAGACGAGGTCGTTCTCGCGGCGCTGGATCTCGAGATCGCGTACGGCGATGGTGGGGATCCCTCCCTTCAGCCGCACCCACTCGGCGCCGCCGTCGACGGTGAAGAACACACCGAACTCCGTGGATGCGAACAGGAGCTCGGGACGGACGTGATCCTGCACGATGCACCACACGGGGTGATCCTCCGGCAGGTCGCCCGCGATCGAGCTCCAGGTGCGTCCCCGGTCCGTGCTCTTCAGGAGGTAGGGCCGGAAGTCGCCGCGCTTGTGATTCTCGAACGCGGCGAAGACCGTGTCCGGATCGTGTCTCGACGCCAGCACGTCGGACGAGTAGGCCAGCTCGGGCACGTCGGGGAAGGCCCCGATTTCGCGCCAGCTCCCTCCCCCGTCCTCGGTGACCTGCACCAGCCCGTCGTCGGTCCCCACGTAGATCAGGCCCTCCACGAGCGGGGACTCGTCGAGGGACACGATCGTGCCGAAGTACGAGGACGAGTCGTTGCGGTTCACGGCGTCCACGCTCCACAGCCGTCCCATGATCTCGAGCTCGTTGCGGTCGATGCCGCGTGACAGATTCGGGCTGATCTGCTCCCAGGTGTCGCCCCGGTCGTCGCTGCGGAAGAGGCGATCGCCGGCGAAGTAGAGGCGCGTGTGCGAGTGCGGGCTGATGATCAGGGGCGAGTTCCAGTGCCACTTCACGGCCGGCTCGCCCGGCTCCGGCTGGGGCTGGAGATCGACGCGCTCGCCGCTGCGGCGGTCGTAGCGCACGATGCCCGCGTACTGGTACTGGGAGTAGACGATGTTCGGATCCTCGGGGTCGACGCGCGTCTGGAAGCCGTCGCCGCCCTGCGTCACGTACCAGTCGCTATTCCGGATGCCGTGACGGCTGTTCGTGCGCGAGGGTCCTCCCTGGGAGGCGTTGTCCTGCGTCCCCCCGTAGACGTTGTAGAACGGGAAGTCCTCGTCGAGCCCCACGCGGTAGTACTGCGTGATGGGCAGGTTCGCCACGTACCGGTAGGTCTGGCCGCGGTCCCAGGTCTCGTACAATCCGCCGTCGCAGCCGATCAGCAGGTGGTCGGGATCGTCGGGATCGAAAACGATCGCGTGGTTGTCGACGTGCTTGGTGTCCTTGGAGAGCGACCGGAAGGTCCGGCCGCCGTCCTCGGTGACGTGCAGCCGGGTGTCCATCGCGTACACGCGATCGAACACGTGGGGATCGGCGTAGACCTCGCCGTAGTACTGCCCGCTGTTGTTGTAGTAGTCGCTGCGTCGCTCCCACTTCTCGCCGCGGTTCGCCGAGCGGTAGAAGCCGCTCTCGTCCCCCGTCGCCTCCACCGTGGCGTAGAGCACGTCCGGGTCGATCGGCGAGATCGCCAGCCCGATGCGCCCGAGGTCGCCCGAGGGAAGTCCCTTGGCGATCTTCCTCCAGGTCGCGCCGGCGTCGGTGGACTTGTGGATCGTGGACTCCGGACCGCCGCACAGCAGCATGCCGACGTGGCGGCGCCGCTGCCAGGAGGCGGCGTAGAGCACGTCCGGATCGCGCGGATCCATGACCACGTCCGTGACTCCCGTGTTCTCGCTGATCTCGAGCACCGGCTCCCAGGTCGCGCCACCGTCGACGGTCTTGTAGAGGCCGCGCTCCCCGCCCGGCGACCACAGCGGCCCCTGCGCGGCGACGTAGACCGTGTCGGTGTCCCGGGGATCGATCAGGATCCGCCCGATGTGCGCCGAGCTCTCGAGCCCGACCTTCTCCCAGCTTCCGCCGCCGTCGAGGCTCTTGTAGACGCCGTCGCCGTAGCCGACGCTGCGCTGGGAGTTGTTCTCGCCGGTTCCCACCCAGACCACCAGCGGGTTGCTCGAATCGAGCGTCACGCAGCCGATCGAGTACGAGCCGTGGTGATCGAAGATCGGCGTCCAGGTGGTGCCCGCGTTCACCGTCTTCCAGACGTTGCCGCAGGCGACCCCCACGTACCAGGTGGCGCGGTGCGTGGGATCGATGGCAATGTCGCTGATGCGACCGGACATCAGGGCCGGACCGATCCCGCGAAAGGCCAGACCGGAGAAGGTGTCGGCGGACAAGCCCGTCTCCTCCTCCTCCTCCGCCGGGACCTCGGTCTCGGGATCCTGCGCCGCAAGCGGGGCGCGGCACGCGAGCATCAGGAACGCGACGGCGAGAACATCCAGGAAACCTCTCATTCTCGATCCTCCTTTCCCGGACGACGAGCTTCGGGCCGCGCGAAGGACCCGCGCACATTCGGTGTTCCTCCGGGGGCGCAGATCATAATCCAGCGCGGGACGACTCGTCCCCCTTCGATCGGCGTTCTTCGCCGGCCACCTGTCTGGGGAGCCCGGCCATCGTGACCCTGGTCCACGCCGCCGGGCTCCGGTCAGCCCGTTGGCCTCCGAACGTTTCGGCGCCTTCCTTCCATCAAGCGGGTCCTACCCCGTAGACCTCTTCATAGGTGTTCTTCAGAAACTCCAGCCCCTCGGTGGCCAGCTGCTCGGGAGAGTCGGCCAGCTTCCGCCAGACGCAGGTCAACTTGGCGATCCGCTCCATGTCCGGGTCGAACGACTCGATGGTGATGCAGTCGTCGTAGTCTGCTTCCTTCAGGGCCTGGAAGAACGCCTTCCAGGGCACCATCCCCGTCCCTGGCACGCCGCGCTGGTTCTCGCAGGCGTGCACGTAGCCCAGGTGCCCGCCGCAGTCCCGCACCGCCTGGGGGATGTCGTTCTCCTCGCGGATCATGTGGAAGGTGTCCAGGTGCACCTTCACGTTCGGCAGGCCCACGTCCTTGATGAACTCCACTGCGTCCCCCGCCACGTTGATGAAGTGTGACTCGAAGCGGTTGAGCGGCTCGATGCCGATGATCAGGTCCGAGGTTTCCTGCGCGTACTCCGCCGCCTGCCGGGTCGAATCGACCCCCCACTTCCACTCGTCCTCGGTTCGCATCCGTCCGGGCAGATACCCCCAGCCGCAGTAGATCGCTCCGGCGAAGACCACCGCCCCGGCCTCGTTGCTCAGGTCGATCAGGCGCTTGGAGAGCTCGACTCCCTTCTTCCGCACCGCCCGATCCGGAGAGATGGTGTTGCACTCCACCGGCATCCCGAACCCGGTGTTGATCGTCAGCCCCAGATCCGCGGCCGCCTGCCTGACCTTCCTTGCCGGGAAGTTGTCCACGTCGAAGGGAATGATCTCCACGGCGTCGAACCCCATCTGCTTGCACTTGTCGAGCACGGGGAGATCCTTCTCCACGAACGTCTCGTTGAACAGCAGCGAGTGGATCCCGAACTTCATGACGTCCTCCTTGTCGCGTGAGACTGCTTCCGTACAACGCCCCGTCGCCCTCGCGGGGATATGATACCTGCGCTGGGCGCCCGAAGACCTCTTGGGAACCTCTCGCCGTCCTGCCGCGCCGGCGCGTGGGGCATCTGCTCCGGAGGATTCGCGTGCTTCCATCCCGGCGGCACCTACGTGGAGAAGGAGCCGGGCGCGAAGCGGCGGCGGATCCACGACTACGTCCTCGAGTACCGCCGGCAGATCGGGGATCGGCATTCGATCGGGGCGGAGGGCCCGTAAGAGCTCGTCCGGGGCACGGCCGCGACCGCGGCGTGAATCGACACCGGACAGCAGAGTAGGGACGCCGTAGGATGGAGACCGGCCGGGGATCCGCTGCCTGCCTCAGCGGTCGCCTCGCTCGGCGGATCTCCTGCCTTCGAGCTTCCCGATGAAGAACACAAGGACCAGCTTCGTCCTCTCTCTTCTCGTGGCCTTGGCCAGCCTCGTCGCGGTGGTATCAACCATGACCCATCTCGAGGAGTGGGGATGGATCGAGTCCTTCGTCATGCTGGCGTTCGCGGTGTTCGCCTTGTTGATCGGCCTGGCTGCGGTCTGGGCCTCCCTCGAGGATCCCCCCTCCGACGAACACGAGGAGGAGGGCGAGCCCACGGACGAGACTCCGTTGTGCACGACGTGCCTGACGCCCGTTCGCCCCTTGACCCACTACTGCCCCAACTGCGGAGAGACCGTTGGGGAGTACACGCGCTACATCCCCTTCGTCGACATCCCTTTCCGCTACAACTTCTTCGGCCGCGTGTGGGCCAAAGCCATACGCACTCCTGGCGTGCGGCTCCACACCCGGGTGGGGCACCTGCTACTCCTGATCGCGCTCGCTCCCGAGATGTTCATCGGCCTGCCCTTCCTCCTCTGGCGGCGCGCGCGCAGAAAGGCTTCCAACCCCTGACGCGCCTCTTCCTGCCCTCCCCTCCGGTCCGCTCCTCAGGGATCTCGGGGAAGATCGCGGAGCGAGGAGCAGAGGGAACCGTGGGCGCAGAGCAGGCGGTCGACGTCGCGCTCCGAGACCCCGCCCTTCCTCCGCAGAATCCGTTCGAGGGCGCGCTTGTCGGACGAGCTCCAGTGCTCGAGCCCCGGGATCATCGCGAGCAGCGGGGCGAGTATCTCCCACGCGCGGCGCTCGCCCTCCGGCAGCCGGCTCACTCCCTTCCTTCCGAGGAGGCGGGCGAGGCGGCGGACGCACGTCTGCACCGCCCGCGGCCGATCGCCGTCGAAGCGCTCCGCGAGGAAGCGGCTCTGCAGGAGGCCGATCTTCCCCAGGTCCAGCGGACGGCACTCTCCCTCCGAGAGATCGAGGTAGGCCGACGTGTGCGAGAGGCGACGCAGCTCTCGCGGACCCGACCGGTACCCGGGTTCTCGCCGCATCCGCTCCTCCTCCTCCCGGGCGAGCTCCTCGACCTCGGGATTGGTCGGAAGGAAGCCGAGCTTCCGGTAGAACCAGAACGCGCCGGTCCGGATCGCCGCCGGGTTCTCCTCCCCCATTCCGTAGGGCGTGAGGAAGAAGTAGCGCGCGCCGAGGACCTGGTGGATCGCGCGCATGAACTGCGGGTAGAGGAAGCGGATCTCCGCCCCACGGAACTCGGGGAAGAGGTTCAGACCCATCTCGCAGCACCCCAGGCTGACCGTGCTGGGCCCGTAGGCGATCGGCACGCCGTTCTTGAGCACGAAGCAGCTGTAGTGGCTCTCGAGAGGATCGCGGTAGCGCGACACCACCCCGATGAGGGCGATCCGCAGACCGCGCCCGCAGTCCAGGATCGTGACGTCGCGCTCGTTGGCGTAGCTCAAGGTGCGGATCTCGAGCCCGCGGGCGCAGAGGTTTCGCTGCGCGAGGTGGATGAGCTCCTCTCCTACCGAGGGACCAACTCCTTCGACGCGGGCGAAGGGGCGCCGGATCGTCGCGGCGAGGGGCCAGCGCTTCCGATCGAGCGCTTTGCGCTGGTAGCACACCCGATCGACCGGCCAGACGATCTCCGCCCTCCCCGCGCCTCGCTCCGACAGGGCGTAGCGGAGCGGGAGGCGTAGGTCCTCGAAGACGAGGTCACGAGTCGTCGGCTCGAGCGTTCCCCGCTCGAACAGATCGAGCAGGAACTCGAGGTCCGTCCGGCAACCCGACGGCCGGGAGCTCTCGAACCAGTCGGTGAGGTCGAGGCCGATGTCGTCGAGGGCCTGGCACTCGACCGACGTCACCAGCAGGCTGAGGGCGTTCAGCAGGTGCTCGTCGTCCTCGACCTCGTCCCAGTCGATCTCGAAGCACCCCGGAATGCGCCGGGTCATCCGCCGGAGCAGGGGAAGCGAGAGCTCGCCATGGTTCACGGCGCCGGGGAATCCGGTGTCGGCCAGGGCGGACGACGCACCATCGATGCCCGCGACCTCGAGCCAGACCGGGAGCTTCGCGATCACCGACTCGACGGCGCGCAGCACGCGGGCGTCATCCGGATACGCGCGCAGGAAGCAGAGCACGTCGTGCAGGACGCGCAGGCCGCGCGCCGAGTGGCGGGAACGACTCTCGATCTCGCGGAGCAGGCGGCGCTTCGTCCCGGCGGGCTCGGGGCCGAAGGAGCCCGAGGCCTTCGCGAGCTCCCGGATGGCGTCGTATCTCATCGAAATCTCGGATCACCCCGTTCCTGCGCGGAGGACCCCGCGGATCGATCCGGCGATCGAGATGGACGGGGCTCGCCACTCTCTTCGATCTCGCACCGCGCGTTTCGGCGCGAATCGGGGGAGAGAATAGCGGTTGGGGGGCTTTTTCTCTTGCTCCCCCCTTGTGTTCCGGACCGGACAGCCCTCAGACTGTTGGCCGCATCCGAGGCCTTCCTCGGCCGCGGTGGGGCCTTCGAGCGACCCTGCGCTCGGGAGGATCACGCCGATGCGTCTTCCTATGCTGTTCCGGAGATCGCTTCTCACTCGCAGCTTCCCGGCCCCATCCCCACGAGCACCGTCTCTCCTCGACCGCCGTACCGGTGTGTCCCGGGAGGGACGACGCACCCGAGCCCCCCGTTCCGGGTGGCTCAATGACCGAAACCGACACTGATGATCCGCGTATCCGAGCCTTTCCGTTAGTTGGACAGGTAGTGAGCGCAGACAACGGAAAGGAAATCACCCACATGGGAACCCGACTCTACATTGGAAACATGTCCTGGGACACGACCGAAGACTCCTTGATGGCCGCCCTCACCGAGGGAGGCCGCAATGTCAAGGACCTTCACATCGTGCTCGACCGTGACACCGGTCGTCCTCGCGGCTTCGCCTTCGCGGAGTTCGCGACGGACGCCGAGGCCCAGGCCGCCATCGATGCGCTCGACGGCACCGATCTCGATGGACGCACCTTGAAGGTGAACGAAGCTCGCGAGCGTCAATCCCGCGGCGGCGGCGGCGGAGGCGGCGGCCGCGGCGGCGGACGCTGGTAGTCCGTACCCAGAGCGAGACTCGCGCCGGCCTCCGCGGTCGGCGTTACGAGGGCCGCGGGCAGATGTCCGCGGCCCTCTCTTCGTACGCGCCGTCGCCGGGCTCCGTCCCTAGCCCGGATCCCTCACCAGGCCTCTATTTGTGAAGCGCCGTTTGTGGCATAAC
>CAYRXS010000243.1:0-9943 GCA_964428225.1 uncultured Planctomycetaceae bacterium | reverse complement strand
CCTCGTGCTCGCGCGTCTGTCCGTCCTCGAACGTCATGAGGGCGGGGCAGACGAGGCACGGCTCGTCACGGCCCTTGAACACCCGGTAGCAGTGCTTCCCGACCGACGGACCGAACTCCTCGCGGAAGGCGCGGTTGGCCCGCTGGATGAGCAGGTCCGGCCCCTGGACGGAGAGAAAGCAGGGCACCTTGTCGAAGAGCTGCTCGAATTGCTCGTGCATGCCTCGCGGTTCCCAGCGTCTCCCCGCGGGGAGGGATTCAATTCTGCCGGTGCCGTCCGGTCTCGAAGATCTTCCGGATGTTGAGGATCACCTCTTCTTGCCTCACGGGCTTGTCCATGTACCCCTCGGGGGCGCGAGGCGAGCTGCTGTAGATCACCTTCCGGAACTCCGGGTGGCCCGTGATGATGCAGATGGGCGTTTCCCCGATCTCGGGATCGTTGCGAATCTTGGCGAAGGCCTCCACGCCGTCGGTGCCCGGCATGGACAGGTCCAGGGTGATGAGGTCGGGCTTCTCGGCGCGGGCGATCTCGATGGCCTCCGCCCCGTCTTCGGCCTCCAGTGTGGTCGCGCCGTGATCCTCCAGGACGGTGGTGAGGAAGATCCGCACGTCCATCTCGTCATCCACCACGAGGATGCGTCGTCCGGCGAGGGGGGCGTCGGGGTCCGGCTTCTCCGGATCGCCCGATCGGGATTGATCTTGCTCCGACATCGTCTTCAGTCTCGGTTCTCGGCGTTCGAGGGGCGGGGTTTCGGGGTTTTCGGCAACCCGGGGCACCGGTTACCGAGGATGCTACCGCGACGCGGCGGGCGGTCAACAGATCCCCGGGGTGGACGGACCATATCGCGCGCCCTGGCCCCGGCCGGCGCAAGGCTCAGGGAGCCAGGTTGTCCACGGTGACGGTCATCGACTCCGTCGTCGCGTTCCCGGCGACGTCGACGGCCGTGACCTCGATCACGTAGTCCCCGTCCGGGATCAGAGTGGTGTCCCACGCCTCGCTCAGGTCGGACGAGTCGTAGACCTGGTCCCCGTTGGAGTTCGTGATGATGTGATAGAACTCGCGGTAGTCGTAGTCGCCGAGCGTCCGGCAGATGGAGTCCTGCTTGAAGAGCAGGTCGACCAGGAAGGCGTCGATCGTGCCGCTCTGGTACGTGTCGAGCTCCATGTCGAAGAAGACCGCGAGCTTGTCGTCCACCACCGGGGAACCCGGATCGCCGACCGGGTAGATCGTGTAGCGGATCTCCTGAACCGTGCACACCCAGGACGAGCTGATGCGATCCCCCACGTGAGCGATGATGTCCACCTCCCCCGTCAGCGAGCCCGGATTTCGGTAGTTCGACGATTGGTTGCGACAGAACGCCAGAAGGTCGCTCCCCCGCGCCGGTTCGAAGACGGGGGCCGTGGTCTCCGTCTGGTTCTCGAAGTCGAGGTGCGGATTCTCCGTGCACAGCCAGTCGCCGTACCACTGGTTGCCCGAGTCCTCGACCCGGGCGAAGTGGCAGTGCGTGAAGTAGTAGACCGGCCACGGCACGAGGTTCCCGATGTACTGTCCCTCGACGACCGCGTCTCCGACGTTCACCGCGATGGAGTAGCGGTCGAGGTGCGCATACAGATAGCCCTCGGTGGTCGCGGCGCCGCTCGAGTCGCCGATCGCCACTCGCCAGTGGTAGTCTCCACTCGTGGTGAGCTTGGCCTTGACGACGCCGTCCTTCACCGCGTAGACGGGCTGGTTGTCCGACCCCAGGACGTCGACTCCCGGGTGCAGGTACGGCGAGCCGCCGTAGTCCTGGAACTCGCCGTAGGTGTTCCCGACGGGGTGCTGCGCGTTCGGCAGCAGGGGCCAGGGCAGGCCGGCGGTGTTGTGGGGCGGGAGCAGCGTGGAGACGCCGACCGAGGTCGCCTGCCACCCGCTCGCGCTCCGGAACCGTCCGTCCGCGTCGAGCGTGACGAGTGCTCCGGCAACGCGCCTTCCCGCGATCCGGCGCAGGCCCAGGTGGGCGGCGTCGGGAGTGATCCGGAGATCGCGGAGCTCGGCGCCGGGCGGGGGGGTGTAGAGGATCTCCCGGCCGCCGGAGGAGGGATCCAGCCTCGACAGGGCCCGCGGGGTCATGACGAGGACCGAGGAGTTCGCCCCGGAGAAGCCCACTCCGCGCGGACGCTCGTCGAGCGTGAAGACGGCTCGCCGGCCGCGGACGTCGCGGAGGGCGAGCTCGTCGCGCTCGCCGAAGCGCACCCCGACCAGCTCCCCGTTCCGGCCCGCGGCGAAGAGGTCGAATCCCGGGTGGGTGGATACCTCGAGCGTGCGGAGGTTCAGGACGGCGACGCCTCCCCGCTCGCGATACGCGAGGTGCGTCCCGTCCGCGGACAGCGCCGGATCGGTCAGGACGTCGACGTCCAGCTCCCGGAGCGTCCTCCCGCGCAGGTCGAGGACGGTGATCCGGCTCGGCACGACGGTCGAGTCGCGGGTGTCGATCGCCACGATCCTCCCCAGGTCCGAGACGAGAAACGCGCTGCCGGCCACGCGCGGGATCAGGTACCTCGATCCGTCCTCCGCGGTGATTCCGATCGCGAACTCCATGCGCTCGAAATCGGCGGCCACCGGAGTCGTCGTCAGCCAGTACATTCCCCGCGGCGAGGTCTGGGCGGACGAGCGGATGAAGCCCTGGGGGCTGGCGCGGAGCTCGAGGGAACCTCGCGGCTCCGGGTTCGCGGCGGCCAGGCCCGAGGTGGGGATCGAGAGGACGAGAGCGAGTACGGCGGCGGTGGTCATGGCGCGTCCTGGGGGGAGAAGGCGCGAGCCCTCCCATCGTATCTCGCTCCGCGCATCCCGCCAGCCATCGCGCGACGCGATCCGCGCCGCTCGCCTCACTCTCCGCGCACCGTGACCACGATCGTCCGCTCGTGCGGTCGCACGTCGCACTCCAGGTGGAAGATCTGCTGCCACGTTCCGAGGACGAGGCGGCCGCCGGCGACCGGTACGCTCAGGGACGGGCCGAGCCACGTCGCCTGGAGGTGGGAGTGGCCGTTTCCGTCGTGCCAGGTCTGCTCGTGCCCGTAGTCGCGGCTCGGAGGGATGAGGCGGTCGAGGACCTCCGGCAGGTCGCGCTCGAGGCCGGGCTCGAGCTCGATCGTTCCGATGGCTCCCGTGCTGCCGACGTTGAAGACGTGAGCGGTTCCCACGTCGATCCCGGACTTCGCGACGATCCGCGCGACGCGGTCCGTCAGGTCCGTCATCTGCCCGTGGCTCCGCGTCTCCACGGAGATCTGGTCCTGGTGAATCATGCGAACATGACACCAGCGCTCCCGCGGCGAGGCAACCGGCCTCCCCGGGAACGGTGGAGACCGAGGGAGGGCGGCGTAGAATGCCGGGCGAGGAGCGGACCTCCGGACTCCGGAAACGACCGGGAACGCATGAACGTCTACGAGAAGCTCGCCGATCCCCTCGCGCTCACCGTCTTCGTCTTCACCCTGTTCCTCCCCGTCATCGTCGGGCTCCTCACCTTGCGCCGCACGAGGTCCCAGTCGGACTTCTTCCTGGGGGGGCGGGCCATGAACCGGCTGGTGGTGGCTCTCTCCGCGGTGTCGTCGGGCCGCTCCTCCTGGCTCGTGCTGGGATTGAGCGGCATGGCCTACACGATGGGGACCGCCGCGGTGTGGGCCTTCGTCGGGTACACCGTGGTCGAGTGCTTCCAGTTCGTCACCGTCGGCCGGAGGCTGCGCGCGCAGAGCCAGCGGCACGACTCGATCACCGTGCTGGACTATCTCGAGTCCCGGCACGCGGACTCGCGGCACCTGATCCGGATGGTCGGGGCGGTGATCATCACGCTGTTCCTGACCGCGTACGTCTCGGCCCAGCTCAACGGAGGCGCGAAGACCCTGGTGAGCGCGCTCGACGTCCACCTGACGGTGGCGCTCCTGATCTCGGGCGGCGTGATCCTGGTCTACATGCTGCTCGGCGGGTACGTCGCCGTCGCCTACAACGACGTGGTGCGGGCGGTGGTGATGCTGATCGGGCTGCTCGTCCTGCCCGGAGTCGCGCTGTACCGGATGGGTGGGTTCGGCGCCCTGCACGAGCTCCTGGCCGCCGCGAGCCCCGACCACCTCGATCCCCTCGCCCTCGGACTGGGCGCCTTCGTCAGCTTCCTGGGGATCGGCCTGGGCTCGCCGGGACAGCCGCACATCCTCGTGCGCTACATGTCGATCGACGATCCTCGGAACCTCCGGATCGCCGCCGCGTGGGGCACGGTGTGGAACGTGCTTCTCGCGCTGGGGGCGGTGTTCGTGGGCCTGATCGGTCGGGCGCTCATTCCCGAGGTCGCGAACCTGCCCGAGCAGGATCCCGAGATGGTCTACCTCGCGCTCTCCGCGGAGCACTTCGGGCCCGCCTTCTTCGGTCTGCTGGTCGGCGGGGTCTTCGCGGCGATCCTCTCCACCGCGGACTCCCAGCTCCTGGTCGTCTCCTCCACCGTCGCCCGGGATCTCTACGAGAAGGTCCTGAAGGCCGGCTCGACGATCGATGAGGCGAGCCGCCTCCGGATCAGCCGGATAGTGGTCGTCCTCACGTGCCTCGTCGCCCTGGTCCTGGCCTACACCGCGCAGGAGAGCGTGTTCTGGCTCGTGCTCCTCGCGTGGAGTGGGCTCGGGGCCTCGCTCGGTCCCCCGTTGATCCTCTCGCTGTACTGGAAGGGGACCACGCGGGCCGGGGTCCTGGCGGGCATGCTCGTGGGCGCGGTCGTCACCTTCGTGTGGCGGTACTGGCTCAAGGAGTCGACCGGGCTGCTCGAGCTCGTCCCCGGGTTCTTCCTCTCGGGCCTGGTCGTCTACGCGGTCAGCCTCGCGTCCCCGGGCCGGCGAGCGACCTAAACCCTTTCGGACGCCCGGTTTGAGGCCGGCTCCGGGGAAGGGGGAGAGGGACCCGCCCCCGGATTCGCGCGGTGCTGTAGGCTGCTCCTCGAGGAGCGATCTTGCTGGACACCTCGCTCCCGGGGACCGAAGGGAGACCCTGCCATGAGAGCGGCGGAGACGTTCGTTCACGCGCCGAGTGGGAGTCCCAGTCCGCGGCCGAATCCCGGCCGCGCGGAGCTCGCGATGCGTCCCCCCCGACCCGTCCAGAAGGGAGCAACGCCATGATTGCGCTGAGAGTCTGTCGTCTTCTCGCGGTCGCGACCATCTGCCTGCCCGCGGCGACCTTCGGGCAGAGCGGTTACCTGAAGCACGACCCGCCTCCGGACACGAACAAGCCGTTCACCGGCGCCAACTACGACTGCTGGCTCCACACCGCCGCCAACATGCTCGCGGGGGCCGGCTACGGCTTGGAGTCCTCCTCGGAGCAGGATCGAGCGGAGGAGATCTTCACGGACCTGTACAACCACTTCGGAGCGGCCTCGGGGTGAGGCTGGCTCGATCTCGCCACCAGTTGGTGGCTACAGTCGGACGAGAACGACTGGCTGGACAACGAGTACGTCGTGGTGACGGTGTACGGCAGCAAGGACTCCGCCGAATGGTGGACCGATCCCGACGGCGCGAAGCTCGTCGGAAACCAGCTGCGTGACTGCCACTACGTCGGATTCTACATGCGCTGGGACAATCCCACGCAGAAGCACGTCATCACCGCGTGGGGGGACGAGCTGAACGAGGGGAACGGCGACGACATCACCCAGAACCCCCAGACGGTCAAGGTCACCGACTCCGACCGCAGCACGGATCCGCCCATGGGGACCGGCCCCGACTGGGAGGAGTACGACTACACCTGGGACAACATCAACGATCGCTGGTACGTCGACTACGTCGCTCCCGGCGCCGATCCCTTCCTCTGGAACGTGGTCGTCCTCTCCCCGCAGGACGAGGAGTGCGAGGGCAGCGGGACCAGGGCCATGGGATCGTGGACGATCGTGCAGGACGACTTCCTGGACTACGCGAACGACCTGCACTACAAGGCCGGCACCCAGGAGTCCATCCGCATCTGCTGGTACGACGTCAGCATCGACCGGCCGACGGTCGACATTCCGAGGATCGTCAAGTACCACACCAACGACGATCCCGTCCACGGGTGGGAGGAATACATCGAGGTCGACCGGGAGTTCCCTCCCCCGGAGTGGATCGACTACGGCGACGACATCACCATCACGACCGAGTTCCTCCTTCCCACGGGCAACAGCGTCAAGCACTGGGACACGAAGTTCACGAGGGACGGAGTGGAGGGAGCCCCGAAGCCGGAGTTCGGCTGGGACATGTTCACCCCGACCGTGGGCATGACCACCGGCGGAGGCTTCGTCTACGGCGCCTGGGAGATCTACGCCGACCCGGCGGGAACGGAGCTGATCGGTGCGTATCGCGCCCAGCACGAGTACGCCCGGAACGAGAATCCGAACCAGCACACCTTCACGCTGGAGTCGCTCGAGGCGTCCGCCGACCTCTACTTCGGAGGTTTCCGCTTCGGCCACTCCTGCGTCCACCTGAGCGCGGCGGAGCTCTGGGCCCTGGTGCCGGGCGACTTCCTCCAGGGAGACACCACGCTCTACGCGATCCCGGCGGGAGGCACGCACGGCGTCACGATCAACTGGGGGGTCGCCCCCTGCGTGCCCGCGGCGTCGGCCAGCTTCCGTAACGCGGGGACGAATCCCGCGAGCCACGTCGCCAAGACGCTTCCCGAGCTCGGTGAGGTGTACACGGCGGAGATCGATCTCGCGGGCACGACGGGGCACAGCCTCGCGTTGCTCATGGGCTTCTTCACTCCGCTCACGTTCCCCCTGAGCGGAGGACAGACGGTGCTGGTCAACTTCGCCGACGGCTACGGTGAGCTGCTGGGCCTGCAGGCGATGTCCGGGCCCGTCGCGAGGTACGACCTTCCCGTCCCCGTGGAGCTCATGCTCCTGGGACTCCCCGCCTACACGCAGGCGATCCACGTCGGAGGCGTCAGGCCCTTCGCGCTGTCGAACGCCCAGGACCTGGTGTGCGGCTACTGATATGAGGGCCGGGCTTGCGGGGGGGGGGGGGGGGGGGCCCCCCGGGGCCCGGCGGCCCCCCCGGGCCCCCCCCCCGGGGCGGGGGGCCCCCGGGGAGGTGCTCGACACTGGCAGGGAGTGCCTAGCCCAGTCGGCGATTCAGCCTCTGGTATCGGTGAGGCTTGGACCACGCGTGTCGAGCACGTCGGGTCTGCATGCCGCTCGCCCGGGCCGAGCAGGGCTCCTCGGCGTCCCCCCTTGCCAAGCTGCGAGGGATGCCCGAACCAGAGGTGGACTTGACCAGCCGAACCTTGACAGGCCGCGACCGGTCGTCAACGTAGGCTAATCTCGCCATGAAGAGACACCGACGGTTCACGCCTATCGTGGCGGCTCTGCTCGTGCCGTGTGTGCTGCTGGTGCTATGGCTGGCTCTTGCCCCGGGAACCGAGATGCCGGAGGAGGGGCTGACACGGCCGAACGCGGCCCGAATCGGCACCGATTCATCGGACGTCCCCCTGGAACCACCGATGCCCCAGGATTCGGAACGGGTCCGGACTACAGAGGGAAACGATCCCGCCGAGGAAACGGCGGAATCCGCGGACCCGGATTCACCGGAGAACGCAGATCCGGACATGGATCCTCGCTGGCTTGAGCCCATCGCGGGGCAAGTGCTCGACGAGGCCACGCTCCTGCCCATCCCCGGGGCCCGCATCTTCGCCAAGGATCCCAGGTTTGCGGAGGGAGAGCGTTCCGTGCGGGCCGTCTCGGACGCCAACGGTTGCTTCGATCTCGACATCATCTATTGGAATGCGCGCACCATCACGATCCAGGCAGATGGCTATGCCTATGACACGCGCTTTCCGACCGACGTCTGGGTCTTTCAGAGCCAGGGAGAATGCGGGTACAAGTACCTGCTTCGCCTCGGAGGACTCCTGAGCGGACGGGTCGTGGACCAGGAGGGGGCTCCGGTGACCTCGGGGCACGTCGTCGCCATGCCAGAACGCTGGGCGAAGATCAGAGATCCGCAAGAGAGAAACGCCTTCAGCTTGGAGGAGTACACGGGCGCCTATGCCTTCGAGATCCACGCGCGACCGCGGGCGCGAATCGCCGAGGACGGTTCGTTCGAGATCAAGACGATGCCGGCGAATGCCCCCATGTCCCTGCTGGTGCTTTCTCCCTCGGTGGAGCGCGAGTACCTAGAGACGGTCGAAGTTCCCGAGGGAGGTCGCCTGGACGTCGTCCTCGTCGCCAATCGCGCCCGGGTAATCGCGGGCGTCGTCATCCCTCCGGACGGCCAGTCTCCGGACGGCTACGGATTCTGGATCTGCACGCACCTTCGTCCTGAGCACCACCTCGGGGAGAATCCCCGAAAGGACGCGTGGGTATCGGCCAACGGGGATGGCACGTTCCGTCTGGGACCGATTCCCGTGGGGAAGGACGTCGCCGTGCGCCTGGCCCGTCGGCCTGCTCCGGGAGAAGACATACCCGTTCCCTATGACCTCTTCCTGACGGACGCCCCGTGGCACATCAGCGCCTCAGAGCTCCTCTCCGGCCGGCTGATCGTGGACCTGAAAGGAGGTGGGCCGCAATACCGCGTCGTCGACGAATAGGGGCGTCCGCCCAGCCCTTGCCCCGTCCACGGCGCCTGTCTGGCGATTCGCCCCTGCCCGGTCCGAGAAGGTTGTGAGAGGGGGGCGATGCTGGGGATTGCCAGGGGCGGAGGTGTGAAGTAGGACGGTGAAGGAGATACTCGGGAACGGGCCGCTCGCCAGAAGCCCGTGAGGCAAGGCCCTTGACCAAGAAGATGACCATGCCCGTGATCCCCTGGCCGACCGAATTGCTAGGGATTGTGCTCGTGAGCCTGCTCTCCTTGTCGGGGATGCCCTTCCAGTCGCATCCAGGCATCGACCAGGAACGACAGGCCCTCGCCCAAGAGCTTGAGGGCCTTGCCGCCGCAATCCGCTATCAGGAAGTATGTGACGTGCTCTATGACCGCCTTCCGCTCGGTCAGCACGGCCGCGAATACCTGGGAGAGGAGGGTGTGGCCGGTTTCGTTCGCCTGAGAGAGATCGCGCATGAAGAGTCTGCCGAGCTTCTCGTTCCGTTGCTGCAGCATCGCAACCCGAAGGTTCGCACGTTGGCGATGGTGATCCTGTACCTGGAGGGGAACCCGAAGCTGTTGCCGGAATTCAAGATGCTCACCTACGATGCGGTGCGGACCTTTCCTGCCGCAGAGTTCCCCAACTGGGGACCCAGCCGGGTTGGACCTCGGCCGCCACCCACGACGCGCGAGCAGACTGTGGGGGAATTTGCGCGAGGAATCGTCGGCTTCTACATGAGGCAGGGTGGCTACGACTACCTCAGCGACGGCTTCGACCTCTATTGGAAGGAGCACGAGGATCGGGATCACTGCCTCGGCTGGTTCCGAACGGCGATGTGCCGTGCCTCTCAGGGGAGGACCTCGGACCGAGAGGAACGGCGAGGGGAGTTTCGTGAGCTGCGCGCGCAGATCGATTCGCTCGAAACCCCATACCGCGAGTGGGTGCTGCTCTTCCTCGGTGCCCGGGAGATGGGCAAGCGCGAGAGCTCGGCGAAGGGCGAGGCGGGTTGTAAGCGGCTTGTCAGGGACGATGAGTTGCTCGCCGCAGCGCGCACGATCGGGGCCGACGGCCTGATGGGCCTGCTACGGGGCGAACCACCGGCGGCTGACCCGGGAATGCGTCTGACTCGTCGCGGTCGATACGAGTACCACCGCGTGTGTCGGTTCGTGTTGCGCAATGCGGCGCAGTTGCTCCGGTCAGAGGATGCTGATGAGCTTCTCGCCCTTGCGAGGAGGCAGTTCGAGCCATCCAACTCGGGGGTGGAGCGGATGAAGCCCTTGCTCGCCTGTGCGAAAAGATGCGCCAGTTCGCGCAGTAGGTGTCTCTCCGCTCCACTCGGCACAATTAGCCCGCATCCCTCACGAGTGACGGCGCCACGGTCCTTTGGGCACACCTGAGG
>CAYRXS010000242.1:0-9957 GCA_964428225.1 uncultured Planctomycetaceae bacterium | reverse complement strand
CGAGGATCGTGGCGGAGCGTCGATACGAGGCGGCCACCTTCCTCGCCGCCTCCGCGCTCTCGACCTCCTCGCCGAGCTCGTCGAGGATCCCCCCGAACCCCTGATCCCGATTCCGCCGCAGCTCGTCCAGCGCCTCTTCCAGGTTCTCCCCCGCGATGTACCGCCCCGCCACGATCCGCATGAGCGGGCGCGGCACCAGGGGCAGCGTGGCTATGGCGAGGCGATCGAGGAGGGACATGGGCTCTCTCCGGCAATCCGGATGGGGCGGCGGGGAAGGTACCAGAACACGTCGATGTCTCGATGGCTGGGGCGCGTATCATCGGCGTCGCTTGCACCGGGAGAGCATGGACTCATGAAGAAGATCGCGACCACCGTCTCCGTTCTCGCCGCCCTCGTCATCGGGTTTCTCGTTCTGCGCGGTGGGGAGGGAACCACCCCGGTGGCGCCTCCCGCGGTCGACGCCCGAACCGAGGAGGAAGCGCCCGACTCGCTCGATTCCCTGACCGCCCCCGAGACACCGATCCCGGAGCGGGGCGAGGCGGGGGACGAGGTCGTCGCGCCTCCGACGCCGCGACCCTTCGAGCCGTCGCTCGCGGAGGGGATCGACGTCCTCGTCGTCGACGGCGCGAGCGACGTCGGTGTTCCGAGCGCGGAAGTCTTCTACGCCGGCGAAGCGGAGCTCTCCCACGCACAACCGGAAGCCGATTCGATGCTGGCGGCCTTCGATGCGATGATGTCGCGCCACGGCCGGCGCTTTCGCACGGACGAGGCGGGAAGGGTCACGGTGCCGGAGGCGGAGGGTCTCGTCGTCGCCCGAATCCCCGAGAGCTGGGGCATGGCGCACGTGACTCCGCAAGCCGAAGAGCCCGCGCGTCTCGAGCTGCATCCGGATCGCACGCTGCGCGTTCGCGTCGTGGACGAGCAAGGCGAGCCGTGTCCGAACGTCTCGGTCGCGCTCCTGTTCGGCCGCGGCCGAGGGGACGGAGCCCGTGCGAAGTCGCGGGCTCCGGACGGCATCGCGGAGTTCCAGCGCGTGCTCGCCGTCGCGAGCGTCTTCGGCGGGGCGGAGGCCCGGGTCGCAGTCACCATGGATCTCTCCACGCCGGTCGAGGCGAAGGTCGATCTCGACGACTTGCCCGCGGAGCCCATCGAGCTCATCATGCCGTCGATGGGCTTCCTCGAGGTGAGCGTGGTCACGACCGATGACGCGAGTTCCGACCAACCGACGCGATTGTCCATCGAGCCCGTCGATTACGAGCGAGAGGCGGAGCTCGAGAAGATGGACGCCGCCAGACGAGAGATGGAGAGGATGCGCCGCGGGTGCCAGCATCCGATCCGATTCCCATATCGAGCCCGTGGAGCTCGGCCAGGACTTCGACGTCGAGGCGACCGGCAAGAGCGGCTTCGGCACGGGCCGCGAGCGAGTGCGGGGCCCGTCGCGGGCGGGAGAAACGGTTCGCGTGGAGCTGCGCATGGCACCACTCGCGCCCGTGCTGGTCGGCCGTGTCCTCGATCCTGACGGTGCCCCGGTGACCTCGACCCGGCTCCGCCTACGCATGATCCGCACGCGGGAGGACGGGGTTCGGACGAGCAGCGGCTCGGGCACCGAAACCGACGAGGAGGGCCGTTTTCGCTACGTCGTGAACTTCGATCTCGACAGGGTGGCGGGCGCCCGATTTGTCGTCGCCCCCGAGGCCGATCGTTCCTCCCCCACGCTCGACGGCGAGGTTCGGCTTCCCGACGAGCTGCCTCCCGGGGAGACCGATCTGGGGGACCTCGTCCTCGGCCCGCTTCCTCTCCTCGTGTCCGGTACGGTGATCGACGAGGCGGGCAATCCGATCCCCGAGGTCTGGATCGAGGTGGCCGAGGAGGCCCGCCATCCGCAGACGGGTGAACACCGTGCCTGGTTCTCAGAAAGCGACCTGCGCACCCGGGCCGATGGCGAGGGTCGATTCGCGATCCACGGTCGATTCGAGGACGACGTCCTGGGTCTCAAGCCCTGGCACTCCGGCTACTCCTCGGAAGAGCACGTCCCGGTTCCGGTGCCGGCCACGGATGTCGAGCTCGTCCTTCGCACGGGAGGTGACATCACCGGCCGCATCCTGAGGGACGAAGGCGTCAATCCCAACTCGATCCGCATCGAGGCTCATCCCGAAACGGCGGGGGGAACCACGGGCCATCGCGGGCGGCTGGACCGAGAGGACGCGTTCCACATCCAGAGTCTGCTCCCAGGGAGCTATGCGGTCCGTTTCTTCGTGCGCCATTCCAAAGAGCCCCTCGTCGAGGTGCCCGGCGTCCACGTGCGGGCCGGCGAGGTCACCGAGGATCCGCGCCTGGCCGCCGTCGACCTGCGGGGAGGAATCCACGTCATCCGCCTGACCGTCCTCGATGCGGGCGGCGAACCCTTGCCCTCGGCGAAGGCCGTGTACCATTGTCCCGCCGTGGATCCGCCCAAGCACACTACCGCGCGATCGCAGAGAGAGGAGCCTGGGCTGCTGAGGATCGAATCGGATCGCCTCCCGGTGGACGTCGTCGTCTTCGCCCCGGGCTACCGGACCAGCCACCTGAAGGACCTCTCCTCCGACGAAACGGTCACCCTCGAGGCGGGCCTGCCCGTACGCCTGGTGCTCGCCGACCCCGAGGCGCTACCCGACGAGGGCTACCTCCTCAATGCCTCCCTCGTGCTTCCCGAGGAAACACCGTTCGTCGACGCGCCGGAGGGCACCTTCGCCTCCGACGGCCACTTGACCTTGCACGCAGCGGGCACCGGCACCCATCGCGTTCAGTTCTGGGTGATGCGCGCCGGGCGCGGGGGGGGCTTCACGGGCATGGGCATCTGGCAGGAGAACCCGGTCACGATCGAGGTGACCGAGACGAGCTCCGAGCAGCGATTCACGGTCTCCGTCTCCCCGGAGAGCGTGGACGACGCGGCTTCCCGGCTCTGAACGCCGGCCGAGGGCTCGTCGCCCCGCCGGGTCGCCAAAAACCCCGGAATCCTGCAACCTGGAGGAAGCGAAAGAGGTACGGCGGGGGTCCGATGTCGACATCCGAACCGGAACCCACGGTCTGCGAGGGAGGATTCGCGCTCGAGGAGGAGATACCTCGGCTGCGGGGATTCCTCCGACGGCTCGCGGGGCGGGGGGGCGACGTGGAGGACGTGCTGCAGGAGACGCTCGCTCGCGCCCTGCGCTATCGGGGGAGCTTCGATCCCACGGGCTCGCTGAGCGGGTGGCTGCGGCACACGGCTCTGCGCGTCTTCCTGGACGACCGGCGGCGGGCCGCGCGGGCGCCGCGAGCGCTGGGAGGGGCGGACGCGCGGCTCCCTGATCGCCGGAACGCCGATTTCGGGGACCGGGAGGAGCTGCGCCGCGCCCTCGCGCGACTGGGCGACGTCGAGCGCGACGTGGCCCTGCGCTTCCACGCCCGCGGGGAGACGATCGCCGAGATCGCCGCCGCTCTCGCCATGCCGCAGGGCACCGTGAAGTCCCACCTGCACCGCGCCCGCCACCGACTGGGGGATGCGTACCACGGAGGAGCCGAGCAATGAACGATCGCACGCCGTTCTGGGAGCGCGTGCACGCGCTCCTCGACGAGAGGAAGGATCCGCTCGAGGACGCCGCGGTGCGCGAGCACCTCGCCGAGCACCCCGAGGACTTCGCCGCGTTGGAGCGGATGGCGCGGCCTCTCGACGCCCTGGCCGACCATCCCGTCGTCGTCTCGCAGCGCCGCCCCGCGAGGTGGGTCGCGTCCCTGCTCGCCGTCGCCGGGATCGCGGCCGTGCTCCTGGTGGCGCTGCGCGGCGGAGGCTCGCCCGCACTCGTGGATGACGATGATCCCCCGCCGCAGACGAACGTGGATCGATCCGTCGTCTTCGACTACCGCGTCGAGCTCGTCCTCGAGGACGGCGTGTCGCGAACCCGTCACATCCTGACCCCCGAGGGCGAAACGCGGCGCATCGAGCAACTCGGGGCGCCTACCGACATCCACTCCTACTACGTCGCCTACACCGTGGAGGCCTCCCGATGATCACGCTCACGATCCTTTCCGCCGTTCTTTCCCTCGCGTCGACCGCCGACGTCCAGGACGTGAAGGCCGAGGCTCCGCAGTCCGACGCCCTCAAGATGGTCATGTACGACATCACCGATCTCGCGAGAACGAAACGGACGGACATCGACGAGGCGAGCATCCCCGATCGTCCGCGGACGCCGGGTTCGGGCGGAAAGGTGGACATGGAGCTCGAGGCGCGGCGGGCCGAGGAGTACGCCGCACTGACCGACGTCGTCTTCCGTCACTGCCGGCCACCTCTCGATCCGGGGCAGCCCAGGATCACGCACGCGCCCCGAGGCCTCATTGTCGTACAGGGGAACGCGGCCCAGCACGCGTGGATCTCCGCGTTCCTCCATCGTCAGCTTGAGGAGGAGCTGACGCTCTACACGAGCGAGGTGCGGATCGTGACCCTTCCTCCCAAGGGGCTCGCGGAGCTCGCGCTCGGGAAGCTCCCGGTGATCCTCGACGAGAAGCGGACCGACGAGCTCCTGAAGCGGCTCCAGGCCCGGGACGATACGGAGCTCATCGCGGCTCCCGTGGTTTCCGCCTTCGGCCGCCGGAAGACGATCGTCTCGGTGACCGAGCAGACCGCCTACGTCAGCCGCTACGAGAAGTACGAGAACGTCGCCCCGAAGGGGCACACGATCATCGATCCCATCATCGAGGTCCTTCGATCAGGGCTCACCATCACCGCCCGTGCCACCGGGGTCGACGACGAGCTGATCGATCTCGACCTGCAGGTGGAGCTCGTGGAGATTGCCGAGATGCGGACGGTGGAGACCGAGCTCGGCGAGGTGATGGTCCCCGAGGTGGTGCGCCGCGACTTCCAGACGGGGCTCGCGCTGGAACCGGGCTCCACCGCCGTGTACTCGGGCCTGGGCACGGACGACGAGACCGCGATCATCCTCGTCCGCGTCAAGGCGGTCGAACCGGCCAAGCACGAGGACGACGCCCCGCGCCCCAAGCGAAGCCGGTAGAACGAGCCGGAGGTCCTTGACGCGGTCGAGGGCTACGCTACCGTCGGCGAGCAGCGTGGCGTGCCGGGAAAGGTGTTCGGCACCCACGAGGGATCCGTTCGTCGTCGATGCCCGATCGTGCTGTGACCGATTCGCGAAAGCCCACCGTACTCAGCCTCGAGCAGGCGCTCAGCATGCCCTACGGCACGCTGCGGTTCGTGCACCTCGGGTGGCGGGTGATCCGCATCGAGCCCACGCCCGTGCCGGGTCGCAAGACGAAGGGCGATCCGAATCGCTACATCGGCCGCCCCGTCGCGGGCAAGGATCGCCACAGCTACTTCGTCTCCCCCAACGTCGGCAAAGAGGCGATTGCGCTGAACCTGAAGGATCCCGAGGGTCAACGGATCCTGCACCGGCTCATTCGCGAGCTGCCCGCGGACGTCTTCTGCACGAACACGATGCCTTCGCGCCACGAGGCTCTCGGCATCGACTACGCCCGCCTCCGAGCCGCGCGCGAGGACCTCGTCTGGTGCGCGATCTCGGCGATGGGGCCGGACTACCCCGACGTGCCGGGTTATGACCCGGCGACGCAGGCGCTGTGCGGCTACATGGACCTCACCGGGGAGCGCGACGGCCCGCCGATGCAGTGCGGGCCACCGCTCATCGACCTGAAGGCGGGGGACGAGGTCTTCGCGCAGGTGCTGCTCGCCCTGCTGGAGCGTGAGCAGGGCGGCGGGGGCAAGAAGATCGACGTCTCCCTGGCCCACGCCGCGGTCTCGTGGCTGCACACGTTTTTGCCGATGCTGGACATGGGCAGCCCTCCCGAGGAGATCCGCCGCAACGGCAACCAGCACCGCCAGTTCGTCCCCGTCAACTCGTATCCCACCGCGGACGGGTACGTCTACGTGGCGCTGGGGAGCGACGCGCAGTGGGTGCGCTTCGTCGCCGAGCCGATGTTCGCTTCGCTCGATCAGGACCGCTTCCGCACGAACGAGTCGCGCCGTCGGGATCAGGACGACCTGCATGCGCTCATCGCGGAGATCACCCGCCGACATCCCTCCTCGGAGGTGAGCGCGGCCCTCGACAAAGCGGCGATTCCTCACTCGCCGATCACCCCGGTCGAGGACGTCGCGGACCTCGAGTTCGTCAAGGCGACGGCCCTGCGCACGACGACGCCCGACGGCCGGCTCGTCCGTCTCCCCCCGCCCGCGGTTCCCGTCGCCGAGCTGGAGGAGCGCGAGCTTCCCTTCGCCCCGGCCTACGGGGAGAGCACGGACTCCGTGCTCGCCGAGATCGGGATCGAGCCCGACGAGATCGCCCGCTTGCGTGCATCGGGAGTCGTCGCGTGAGGCGATACGAGTACCATCGACCGACGAGCCTCGACGAGGCCCTCGCCCTGGCGTCGGCGCAACCCGACGCGCGGTTCGTGGCGGGCGGTACCGACGTGCTCGTGCAGATACGCCGGAATCGCGACGCGGTCCCTCCCGCGCTGATCTCGCTGCGGTCGGTCGAGGAGCTGACGCGCATCGAGGACGGGGGCCGTCTGCGCATCGGCGCCGCGACTCCTCTCACGGACGTCGTCGCCCACCCGCGCGTCGTCGAACGCTATCCCGCTCTCGCGGAGGCGATCCGCTCTCTCGGAAGCCGCCAGGTCCGCAACGTGGCCACCGTGGGCGGCAACCTCTGCAACGCCTCGCCCTGCGCAAGCACCGCGCCTCCGCTCCTGGTCCATGAGGCGACCCTCGAGCTGCACGATGCGGCGGGCACCCGCGAGATGCCGATCGGCGAGCTCTTCCGCGGTCCCGGCGAGACGGACCTGCGCCCCGGCGAGCTCCTGGTCGCGATCGTGCTGGATCCGCCGTCCCCGGGCACGCGCGCCACCTTCCTCGGCAAGGGCCGCGTGCACGTGGACCTCGACGTCGCGAGCGTGGCGGCGCTCGTCGAGCGCGACGGCGGGCGATGCACGAAGGCCCGCGTCGCGGCCGGCGCCGTCGCCCCGACACCGCTGCGACTCCTCGAGGTCGAGCGGCTGCTCGAAGGCTCCACTCTCGACGACGACGTGGTCGCCAGGGCCGCGGAGAAGGCGAGCGCGGCGATCGCTCCCATCTGCGACGTGCGCGCCTCGGACTGGTACCGCCGGCAACTGACCGGCGTCCTCCTGAAGCGCGCGCTCGCCCGTATCGCCCCCGCGATGGAGGTGGCTCGATGACCACCCTGGTCGCCTTCGAGCTCAACGGGCGTCCCGTGCGCGCTCGCGTCGAGCCGCACCTGCGCCTGCTCGATCTCCTGCGCGACGTGCTCGGCGAGACCGGCACGAAGGAGGGCTGCGGCGAGGGTGAATGCGGAGCGTGCACCGTCCTGGTCGAGGGGCGGGCGGTGAGCTCGTGCCTCTTCCCCGCCCTCGAGGTCGAGGGCCTCCGCGTCACCACGATCGAGGGCGTCGCCGGAGCGGACCTCGAGCTCTCCCCCGTCCAGCAGGCCTACCTCGAGGAGGGCGGGACGCAGTGCGGCTTCTGCGCGCCGGGGATGGTCATGTCGACCGTCGCGCTGCTCGCCGAGAATCCCGATCCGAGCGAGGAGGACATCCGCGACGCCCTGGCCGGCAACCTGTGCCGGTGCACGGGCTACGTGCAGATCGTCGAGTCCGTTCGCAGCGCCGCGGCGAAGGCGCGGAAGGGAGGGCGGTCGTGAGCGAGCTCCGTCACGTCGGCAAGCCCACCGCGCGTCCCGAGGGCGCGGACAAGCTCACCGGCAAGGCGCGCTACGTCCACGACGTCATGCGCCCGGGCATGCTGTACGGCAAGATCAAGTTCAGCGAGCACGCCCACGCCCGCATCCGGAACATCGACACGTCGAAGGCGAAGGCGCTCCCCGGAGTGCACGCGGTGATCACCGCCTACGACACGCCCGAGGTGCGCATCGGCTTCATGCGCGACAACTTCGCGCTCAAGCGGGACAAGGTCCGCCAGTTTCGCGATGAGGTCGCGGCGGTCGCCGCCGTCGATCCGGACGTTGCGCGGGAGGCGATCGAGCTGATCGAGGTCGAATACGAGCCCCTGCCCGGGGTCTTCTCGCCCGAGGAGGCACTCGCGGAGGGGGCGCCGCTCGTGCACGAGGCCGACGCGCGGGGCAAGGCTCTGGAGTCGAACCTGCTGGGGCTGACCTTCGCTCACGACACCGGCGACGTGGACGCCGCCCTCCGCTCCGCCGCGCACGTCGTGGAGGGCGAATACTCCGTCCCGCGGATCCAGCAATCGTGCATGGGAACGGCGGGCTGCATCGCGGAGTTCGACGCCCGCGGCAACCTCGAGGTGCTCGCCAAGACACAGATTCCCTTCCTCGCCCAGCGGGACTTCGGCCGCGCGCTCGACGCCATCGGTCTGCGGGGCCGGACGGTGCGCGTGGTCGTTCCGGAGCTCGGCGGCGGCTTCGGAACGGGGCTGGACACGCACGCCTACGAGTACATCGCGATCCTGCTCGCTTGGCGGACCGGGAAGCCGGTCAAGATCGTCTACGACCGCGAGGAGGAGTTCGCCTACCTCTCGCCGCGGCAGAGCGCCACGACGCGCATCCGGCAGGGTTGCGACGAGGAGGGCAACCTGCTCTTCCGCCACCTCGAGGTCACGCAGGACAACGGGGCCTACGCGTCGTGGGGGGCGACGTTCCCGAGCGTGATGCTCCTGCCCGCGACGTCGCTGTATCGCGTCCCCAACGTCCGCTTCGAGGCCCAGATCGTCTACACGAACAACACGTACTGCCAGGCGATGCGGGGCTATGGCAATCCGGAGGTCACGCTGCCCATCGAGAGCAGTCTCGACGAGCTGGCCGCGCTCGCGGGGATCGACGCGCTCGACATGCGCCGGCGTAACTGCAACCGCCCGGGCGACGTCACGCCGATGGGGCTGAAGATCTCCACCTGCGGCCTCGAGGAGTGCATCGAGAAGACCGCCGCCCACCTCGACTGGCACGGCAAGCGCGGCCGGCAGCGAGAGAAGAAGCGCGGCGTGGGTCTCGCGTCCCTGATCCACGTCGGCGGCGGGGGCAAGATCTACCGCTCGGACGGAAGCGGGATCATCCTGAAGCTCGACGACTACGGCACGGTCAACGTGAACTACGGCGGCGTCGAGATGGGGCAGGGCCTGCACTCCGTGTTGACCCTGATGGTCGCCGAAGCGCTGGGCGTCCGCCCCGAGCGCGTGGCCATCAACCCGACCGACACCGCCACGTGTCCCTGGGACGTGGGCACGCACGCCAGCCGCGGCGCGTTCATGGCCGGCAACGCGGCAATCCTGGCCTGCGAGAAGCTCCGCGCGCAGATCTTCGAGCAGGCCGAGCGCCTGTATCCCGCGGAGGTCGAGAGGAACCTGGCCAAGGCGCGAAAGCGGGGCGACGAGGTCCCCGGGGGATTCGATCTCGGCGCGGTCGATCGGGACCGCTTCGACCTGGTCGACGGGTGGCTGCTCGTGCGCGACGCTCCGGACCATCCGGCGTATCGCCTGGAGCTGGGGCGGTTCCTGCGCGCCGTGCACTTCCCCGCGCAGGGCGACGCCTCGACCGTCTTCGCCGTCGAGGCCTTCTACGAGCCCCCCACCGAGCTCCCCGACTGGAGCGAGGGCCGTGGCAACATGTCGGCCAGCTACACGTTCGGCACCCAGGGCGTCGAGGTGGAGGTCGACGTGGAGACGGGCGAGGTGAAGATCCTGTCACTCGCCTTCGCCCTCGACGTCGGGCGCGTGCTCAACCCCCAGACCCTGAAGGGCCAGCTGTACGGGGGCATCGCCCAGGGGGTCGGTTACGCCCTCTACGAGGAGGTCAAGACGGACCGCGGCCGCATTCTCAACCCGGGCTTCACCGACTACAAGCTGCCCGGCGCCGGCGACCTGGCCTTCCCGATCGAGCTGGACTTCATCGAGACGAACGACCCCTCCGGCCCCTTCGGCGCCAAGGGCGTCGG
>CAYRXS010000241.1:0-10020 GCA_964428225.1 uncultured Planctomycetaceae bacterium | reverse complement strand
CGGGCGTGTGGGTGATGGCCAAGCAGCATCAGCGCGAGCGACGCCGCGCCGACCGACTACTTCGGCTACTCCGTCGCCGTCGACGGCGACACGGCGGTGATCGGGGCGTACGGAAACGACGACGCGGGGAGCAGCTCGGGCTCGGCCTACGTGTTCACGCGAACCAACCGGATCTGGAGTCAGCAGACCAAGCTCGTCGCCTCTGACGCCGCGATCGACGACGAGCTCGGCCGGGCGGTCTTCCTCTACGGAGACACGGCTCTGGTCGGCGCGCCTCTCGACGACGACCTGGGTACCGATTCGGGCTCGGCCTACGTGTTCGAGCGAACGGGGACGACGTGGACGCAGCCCAAGAAGCTCACCGCGGCCGACGGCGCCGCGGATGACCGCTTCGGGTGGTCCGTGGTGCTCCAGGACGGCACGGCGCTCGTCGGTGCGCCGTTGGACGACGACCTGGGCACCGACTCGGGCTCGGCCTACGTGTTCGAGAGAGCAGGGTCGAGCTGGGGCCAGCAGGCCAAGCTCACCGCCGGGGACGGGGCCGCCGACGACGAATTCGGCTACTCGGTCTCGCTCGGCGGAGATACGGCGCTCGTCGGCGCCGTCTACGACGACGACGTCCAGCCCACCTGCGGCTCGGCCTACGTCTTCGAGCGGTCGGGGACGCTCTGGAGCCAGCAGGCGAAGCTCGTCGCCTCCGATGCGGACTCCGACGACAACTTCGGTATCTCCGTGGCGATCGACGGCGACATCGCGCTCATCGGCGCGGAATACGACGACTCCCCGGACTGGGACGCGGGCTCGGCCTATGTGTTCGAGCGGACGGGGACGGTCTGGGTCGAGCAGCCGAAGATCCTGACCGCCGATCTGGAGGCCCACGACCACCTCGGGAGGGCCGTCGCGCTCTCCGGGGAGACTGCTCTCATCGGCGCTCCGTGGGACGACGACATGGGCAGTCGCTCGGGATCGGCCTACGTGTTCGTCCTGTACCCCATGGCCACGGCCACCTTCCGTAACGCGGGCGGGAATCCCGCGAGTTACGTCGCCGCCACCCTCCCCGTGCTCGGCACGACCTACTCGAGCACGATCGACCTCGGCGGGACAACCGGACACAACCTGGCCTTGCTCGTCGGCTACCTCAGCCCGTTGACCTTCCCTCTCAGCGGCGGCCAGGTCCTTCTCGTCAACGTCCTCGATCCGAGCGGCGAGCTCCTGCTCCAGTCCGCGGCCGGCGGTCCGATCGCGACGTACGACATGCCCGTCCCGGTCGATCCCTCGTTCGCGGGCATCTTCGCCGCGACCCAGGCCGTCCACTTCGGCGGAATCCAGCCCTTCGCCCTGTCGAACGCGCAGGATCTGCTTCTCGGTTACTGATGGCGTCGGATCCGCGGTAGGCTCGGGCCGTGGTCGATTCGTCGTTTCACACGACCCGCTGGTCCGTCGTCCGGAACGCGGGGGCGGCGGACGCGGGAGCGCGTCGGGAGGCGCTCGAGGGATTGTGCTCCTCCTACTGGTATCCGCTCTTCGCCTACCTGCGTCGGGCGGGGCGCGAGCCGGACCGGGCGGCGGATCTGGTGCAGGGGCTCTTCGCGAAGCTGCTCGCGGGGAAGGGGTTCGAAACCGTGAAGCGGGAGGGGGGGCGGTTCCGGGCGTGGCTCCTCGTCGCGCTGCGCAACCACGAGCGGGACGTGCTCGAGGGGGAGGCGGCCCGCAAGCGCGGAGGAGGACGGGCGCCGATCTCGATCGACGTCGAGGCGGGCGAGCGGCGCTACGAGGTCGAGGCCCCCACGTCGGAGCGGCCCGACGCCCTCTTCGAGCGAGCCTGGGCTCGGCAGGTCCTCGAGAACGCCCTGCGCAACCTGAAGGACGAGTACGGCCGTGGCGGGCGAAGGGCGCTGTTCGACGCGCTCGAAGAAACTCTGCGAACGGGCGAGGGGCCGACCGATCGCCGGGACCTGGCGGAGAGGCTCGGCCTGAGCTCCGTAGCCCTGCGCGTGGCCATCCACCGCCTGCGCCACCGGTACCGGGCCGCCGTGCTGGAGGAGGTCCGCTCCACCCTGGGGAAGGACGTGGCCCCGGGAGGCGAGCTCGATTGCCTGCTGCGGGCGGTGGGAGCCGGAGGCGGGCCCCCGGCCTGATGCCGCGCCGACGAGGAAAGACGAGAATCCCCTCCCCGGCCGGTAACATCCTCGGGGGAATCCCGTGGATGGAGTGAGACGGCCCGGAGCTCGCTCCGAACGAGGGCGGGCTCCCGCATCCCGCGCGGGCCACGACCATCGGATTCCGGAGACCAGACACGATGACCGAGGAACCGACCCCCGACGACGTGGACGCCGAGCACCTGCGCGAGGCGGCGAACGCCATCGACGACCTCGACGCGCTGCGGGAGCAACTGCAGGCCCGGCTACCGGGTTTCGAGCTTCAGGAGTGCCTGGGACGAGGAGGCATGGGAGCCGTGTTCGCCGCGAGGCAGGCGCGTCTGGATCGGCGAGTGGCGATCAAGGTCCTCCTTCCTCCTCCGAAGCCGATCCCGGGCTGGGAGGAGCGCTTCATGCGCGAGGCCAAGGCGCTCGCCCGCCTGGCCCACCCGGGCATCGTGGCCGTGCACGACTTCGATCAGGACGGGGACCTGGCCTGGATCGTGATGGAGTACGTGGACGGCGCCAGCCTGCGACAGCTCCTCTCCGAGGGCGAGCTCGAGCCGGCCGAGGCCCTGGCCATCGTGCCCCGGGTCTGCGCCGCTCTCCAGTACGCCCACGACCAGGGCGTGGTGCACCGCGACATCAAGCCGGAGAACATCCTGATCGACGAGGCCGGGCACGTGAAGATCGCGGACTTCGGTCTCGCCAAGCTGATGGACACCGAGACCGCGGCGCGGTTGACCGCCAGCGACCAGGCGATGGGCACCCTGCGCTACATGGCGCCGGAGCAGGTGAGCAGCCCCACGAAGGTGGATCACCGCGCGGACATCTTCTCGCTGGGGGTCGTGCTCTACGAGATGCTCACGGGGAGCGTGCCGCAGGGGATCCTCCGGCCGCCCTCGGAGAAGGTCCGGGTGGACGTGCGGCTGGACGAGGTGGTGGTCAAGGCGCTCCAGGAGGAGCCCGAGAAGCGTTACCAGCGGGCGGGCGAGGTGAAGTCGCGTCTGGAGGAGATCCGCGAGGATTCGAGTGCACCGGAGGCGGCAAGGGCTCCGGCGGCGCCCCGCGTCCGGGATCGGGTGGACGCACGGGCTCTGGGCTCGGTCATGGCGTGCTGGCTCGACGTGCTCATCCCGGTCATCGCTCTGTTCCTCTACATCGGGTTCTGGAACGCGGATTCGTGGGAGAGCCCTGGCTTGTCACTGCTGGCGATGATCGCCCAGGTCGTGATCCTGGCGGTTCCGCTCGCAGCCCGTATTGCCGGGCGGGCTCCTTCCGGCAGCCAGACCCTGGCCGGCCTGCGCCTGGTCTGCGGAGCGATCCCCTGTGGGGGGCTGAGCTTCTGGCTCGTGCTGAACGAGTCCGGGCCGGGGATCGATTTCATCGGCACCGCGGACGTCGCTTTCTATCACCTCTCCATCCTGGCCGTCACCGGTACGCTGGCCGCCATCGGCGCCCTGGGGCTCGTGGTCTCCCTGTTGGTCCCGCAACGGCGAGACCCGGAGACCACCTGAGGGATTCGCCGCGCCTCGTCCTCCCGCTCGCCCTAGGCTCCGGGAGGCGTCCGGATCACGAGGAGGCGGGTCTCCGTCATGTCCTCGATCGCCCAGCGGATCCCCTCGCGGCCGAGGCCGCTGTTCTTGACGCCGCCGTAGGGCATGTGGTCGACGCGCCACGAGGGAACGTCGCCGGCCACCACGCCGCCCACCTCGAGCACGTCCCACGCCTTCTGGATCTTGTAGACGTCGCGGGTGAACACGCCCGCCTGGAGGCCGTACACGCTGTCGTTCACCTCGGCGAGGGCGTCGTCGAACTTCGAGAAGCGGGAGAGCACCGCCACCGGGCCGAAGGCCTCGCGGCACACGAGGGGCTCGTCGCGGGGGACGTCCTCGAGCAAGGTCGCCTCCACCATCACCCCGTCGCGACCACCGCCGCAGAGCAGGCGGCCGCCGGCCTTCACCGCGGAGGCGATCCACTCCTCGAGGCGCTCCGCGTCGCCCTCGGAGATGACGGGGCCGACGAAGGTCTCCTCCTCGCGCGGGTCGCCGACGACGAGCGTCTTCGTGGCGGCCACGAGCCGCGCGCGGAAGTCGTCGTAGATCGCCTCGTGCACGATGATGCGCTGAACGCTGATGCAGCTCTGCCCCGACTGGTAGAAGGCGCCGAAGACGATGCGCGAGACGGCGTCGTCGAGGTCGGCGTCCTCGTCCACAACCACCGCCGCGTTGCCGCCGAGCTCGAGCACGACCTTCTTCTTGCCCGCCTTCGCCTTGATGCCCCAGCCCGCCTCGGGCGAGCCGGTGAAGCTCAGCAGCTTCAGGCGCTCGTCGGTGGTGAACTGCGCGGCGCGCTCGCGGGGACAGGGGAGGATCGAGAACGCGCCCTTCGGCAGGTCGGTCTCCGCCAGCACCTCGCCGATCACCAGGGCGCCGATCGGCGTCCAGCTCGCGGGCTTGAGTACGAAGGGACACCCCGCGGCGATCGCCGGCGCCACCTTGTGGGCGGCGAGGTTCAGGGGGAAGTTGAACGGCGAGATGAGCGAGCACGGGCCGATGGGCACGCGCTGCCAGATCCCGCGGTAGCCCTTCGCGCGCGGGCTGATCTCGAGGGGAATCAGCTCGCCGTGGATGCGCACCGCCTCCTCGGCGGCGATGCGGAAGGTGTCCACGAGGCGGGTGACCTCGCCGCGGGAGTCGCGGATCGGCTTGCCGGCCTCGATGCAGAGGGCCTGGGCGAGCTCCTCCGCGCGCTCCTGGAAGCGGTTCACGCAGTGGTTCAGGACCTCCTGGCGCGAGTAGGGCGGCAGCTCGGCCATCGCCTCGCGAGCCTCGGCGCAGGCCGCGATCGCGCGGTCGATCGCCGCCTCGTCGGCGAGGGCGACGCGCGTCGCCACCTTCCCGGTGAACTTGTCCGTCACCTCCAGGTCCGTGTTCGCGGCGACGGGCTCGCCGGCCAGCCAGTAGGGGTAACTCTCTCGCAGCATCTCGACCTCCCGCAGTGGACTCGTCGAACGGGATGGTATTCTCCCCGACGTCGTCGCCGGTCCCCGAATGGAAAGTCGAGAATGAAGAACACGTTCCTGCCCGTCGGCCTGCTCGTCCTCGCCCTCGCCGCCTGTTCGACGACGAGCGAGCAGGAGGATCCCGGAGCTGCTCCCCGTCCCCTCTCCGGCGGCGATCCGAGGGGCTACGTCGCTCACCGGACGAAGAAGCCGCTGGCGATCGACGGTCGCCTCGACGAGGCCGCGTGGCGCGCGGCGGCGTGGACCGACGACTTCGCGGACATCCGGGGTGAGGACCACCCAACTCCTCCGTGGTTCCGCACGCGGGCGAAGATGCTCTGGGACGACGAGTACTTCTACGTCGGCGCCGAGCTCGAGGAGCCGCACGTCTGGGCCACGCTCACGAAGCGCGACTCGATCATCTTCTACGACAACGACTTCGAGGTGTTCATCGATCCCGACGGCGACACGCACGAGTACTACGAGCACGAGATGAACGCCTTCGGCACCGACTGGGACCTCTTCCTCGTCAAGCCGTATCGCGACGGAGGGCCGGCGATCCACGGCTGGGACATCACGGGCCTGAAGACCGAGGTCTCGGTCGACGGGACGATCAACGACCCCTCGGACGTCGACCGCGGCTGGAGCGTGGAGATCGCGATGCCCTGGGCCGCCCTCGAGGAGGCGGCGCACCGCCCCTCGCCCCCGGAGCCTGGCGACGTATGGCGCGTCAACTTCTCGCGCGTCGAGTGGCACACCCACGTCGAGGACGGCCGCTACGTCAAGGACCTCGATCCCGAGACCGGGAAGTCGCTCCCCGAGGAGAACTGGGTCTGGTCGCCGCAGGGCGTGATCAACATGCACTGCCCGGAGACGTGGGGTCTCGTGCGGTTCTCGGGCACTGCGCCGGGCGCCGGAGGTGAGGAAACCGTCCGCCTCGACGATCTCGAAGCCCGTCGTCTGCTGCGGGACTTCTACTTCGCCTGGCACGCCGGGCATGCCGAGGACGGTTCGTTCCGGGCGGAGTACGAGCTCGCGGAGAACGACGAGGTAACGCGCGAGGGCTGGAGCTGGCCCCCGGAGATCGTGAGTACGCCCTCGCATCTCGAGGCGAGCCTCACCCACCGCGACGGGTACCGCCTGCACATCCGTCAGGACGGCAAGATCTGGCGCACGGAGGACTGACCGTGGTCTTCGAGCGTCACCCCCGCAACCCGATCCTCACCCGCGCGGACATCCCTCCGACGCCGCACGTGCTCTCGGATCCCTCCTCCGTGTTCAACCCGGGGGCGATCGCGATCGACGGCACGATCCACCTGCTGCTGCGCGTCCAGGCGCGCTCGCGGGAGACCTTCCTCATCCTCGCCCGCAGCACGGACGGCGTGCGCTTCGACGTCGCGCCCCGACCCGTGGAGATCGAGGGGATCGAGAGCGCGGGCCGCTTCATCTACCACGTCTACGACCCGCGCCTGACCTGCATCGGCGACGAGCTCCTCATGACCTTCGCCGCGGACGTCGACGGCGCGTGCCACGTCGGCGTCGCCCGCACGCGAGACCTGGAGAGCTTCGAGCTCGTCGCCCTCGACTCGTCCGCCGACATGCGCAACGCGGTGCTGTTCCCCGAGAAGCGCGACGGCCGCTACCTGCGCCTGGTGCGGCCGAACCGCGTTCAGCTCGAGGACGGGCCCACCTCCGGGGACGAGATCGAGCTCCACGCCTCCGAGGACCTCGTGCGCTGGTCCCCGCTCGGGGCCGTGATGCGGGGCCGCCCCCACTACTGGGACGAGCGCATCGGCTCCGGCCCGCCGCCGATCAAGACCCGGGAGGGCTGGCTGCACGTCTATCACGGAATCGCCACGCACTTCGCGGGAGTGAACGTCTACCAGGCGGGCGCGGTCGTGCTCGATCTCGACGATCCCTCGCGCGTCCTCGCCCGTACCTGGAACAACGTGCTCGAGCCCCGCGAGCTCTACGAGCTCGTGGGCCAGGTCCCCAACGTCGTCTTCCCCGGAGGGATGATCGTCGAGCACACCGACGAAGACGGCTTCGCCCTTCCCGAGAGTCGATTGAGCATCTACTACGGCGCGGCGGACACCTGCGTCGGCCTCGCCACCACCACCGTGGGACGTCTGCTCCACGCCTGTCGGCCCACGACCGAGGAATCCCCGTCATGAAGACCCTGGCACCCGCCCTCCTCCTCCTCGCCCTCGTCGCCGCCTGCCAGACGGACTCGGACGGAAGCTCGACGAAGGAATCGGCTAGATCCTCCGGGAGCTCCGAACGGCTCGAGGTCTCGGACTCCGGTATTCTCGCCGCGCCGACCACCGGGAAGCTGAACGTGCTCATCTCCGGCGCCTGCCCCGACCGCACCCCCACGGAGCGGGAGCAGTGGAAGGAGCACACGAAGTGGCTGGTCAGCTTGCGCGACCGCGTGACGCAGGTGTACGCGGACTACGAGCAGGAATCGAACACGGATCCCCGCGCGATGGTCCTGCCTCCGATCACCGCCTACGAGCCGTTCCTGGCGCTCAAGAACGCCATCCAGATGGAGTCGAGGCAGTACAACTCCGTTTCCAATGCCCTGAAGACCCGACACGACTCCGCGATGGCCGCGATCCGGAACATGAAGTAGAAACCCCGGGCCGGGATACCCCCCGGGATTGCACCGTGACCCGAGACGAAGCAAGACGCGAACCCCGCGACGAGACCCCCTCACCGGACTCCGTCCCCGAGGGGGAGACGGAGGCGACGCCCCCCGAGCCGAGCAACGAGCTCGACGCGATGTTCCAGGCCCTCGACTGGGCGGAGAGCGAGAGCAGCTCGGCCACGCGCCCCGCGATCGTCGGTGACTTCCGCATCCTCGGCGAGATCGGCGAGGGAGGCATGGCCGTTGTGTACGAGGCCGAGCAGATCTCCCTGGAGCGGAGAGTGGCGCTCAAGCTGATGCCGCCCCACCTCAGCATCTCGAAGCGATCCGTGTCGAGGTTTCTCCGCGAGGCGCGGGCCGGCGGTCGTCAGGCTCACCCCGGCGTGGTCTCCATCTACGCGGTAGGCGAGCACGAGGGAACGTACTACATCGCCCAGGAGCTCGTCGAGGGCGGCCGCACGCTCGCGGATCGCATCCGTGCGCACCGCAAGGTGGGGCGGCTCCCCTTCGGGCACTTCCGGAATGCCGCCAACTGCATAGCCGCCGTCGCAGACGCCCTCGCCCACGCGCACGCCGGAGACGTGATCCACCAGGACGTCAAGCCGTCCAACATCCTGCTCACTCCGGACGGCCGACCGAAGGTGGGTGACTTCGGTCTGGCGCAGGTGGAGGACGCTCTGGCCAAGTCTCGCAGCGGCGAGGTCGTGGGCACCCCGTGCTACATGTCTCCGGAGCAAGCGGCCAGCAAGCGCGGTCCCCTCGATCACCGGACCGACATCTACTCCCTCGGGGCCACCCTCTACGAGCTGATCACTCTGGAGCTGCCGTTCGACGGAGATTCCTCGGCCGACGTCCTCCGGCGCATTCTCCTCCACGACCCTCCTGATCCGCGGAAGCTGGAACCTCGCATTCCCAAGGACCTCGCCGCGGTCTGCGCGAAGGCGATGGAGAAGGATCCCCGGCGGCGCTACCAGACGATGGACGAGCTCGCCGCGGATCTGCGGCGCTTCGAGCGGGGAGAGGCCGTCGTGGCGCGGCCCATCGGCTGGCTGCGGCGAGGAGCGCGGTGGGTGAACCGTCACCGCCTCGCCTCGGCCGCCGGGGCCGTGATCGTCCTGGCCGCGATGACGATGACCATCCTCGAGATCGAGGTCATCGGGCAGAGGAGGGAAGATCGGCGGCTCGCGGAGGAGCGCTTCGTGCCGATCCGCCAGGCACTGGGGTGGCTCAATTGGCGTGCGCACAACGCGCCCGGCGAGTGGGCCGGGGCTGCCGATCCGGGGGCTCCGGCCGCGTACATGCTCTCCGCGCTGGGATCCCTCTGCGGTCGGGATCCCGCGGCCCTCGAGCTGGCGCTCGCGTCGCTCGAGAGCTGCATCGAGAAGTGCGGAGAACGAGGCATCAGCCACCTGGCGCGCGACGCTCACTACCTCTCGGGCTTCGTCAGGACCGAGCTCTCACGAACCGCGTCCTCCGATCAGGAAAAGGAGGGGCTCCTTCGCCAGGCGAGGGCGGACTACCGACTGGCGGGAGAGTTCGATCCGACCGCCGAACGGGTGCTGGTCTGGCGCGAAGCCGAACCGGCGGGTGTCCTTGCGGACGACTTTTCGATACGCCGTGAGCTACGCGTGAATCGCGACCATCGCCTGACGCACCTCTACCGCGGACTGGGTCTCTTCGACCAGCTGTACAAGGGGGGCAGCCGCGACGACTTCGAGGACGCCATTGGCCACCTCCAGAAGGCGTGCGGAGGACAACGCCGTTGCACGATCTCGCGCACGTACCTGGGTCGGATCTACTTCTTCTACGCTCGCTCCTTCGGGTTCCTGCACCTGCTCGACAAGGCCCGGGCGGTCCTGGAGGATGCGGTGGAATCGGAGGATCCCCCCTACTACCTGACTCACACCACCCTGGGTCAGGTCGCGCTCCTGCAAGGGGACATGGACAGAGCCCTCGCCGAGTTCACCAGGAGCCGGGACCTGGCGGGCGACGCCCACTGCGGGCCCCACAACAACCTGACCGGGTTGGGAAGAATGTACTCCATACTCGGTCAACGTGACGAAGCGGAGGCCCATCTCAAGATTGCCCGGGAGAGTTGCCGGGGCGGTCCTCACATCATGGTGGCCTTGGCCGAGCTCTACCTCCCCAGCGATCCGGAGGACGCTCTGGATTGCTCCTATCTGGCCATGAACAAGGGGCTGGGCTCCACCTGGCTCGTCAGCGAGCGCACC
>CAYRXS010000240.1:0-10169 GCA_964428225.1 uncultured Planctomycetaceae bacterium | reverse complement strand
GGGGGCAACTCGGGCGCGGCCTACGTCTTCGTCCGTTCCGGAACGACCTGGAGCCAGCAAGCGAAGCTCACTGCCCAGGACGGAGAGGCTGGCGACATCTTCGGGGTGAGCGTCTCCCTCGACGGCGATACGGCCCTCGTCGGAGCGTCCCTCGATGGCGATCACGGATCCTACTCGGGGTCGGCTTACGTCTTCGTCCGTTCCGGAACGACCTGGAGCCAGCAAGCGAAGCTCCTCCCGATCGACGGTGTGCCAAATGACTATTTCGGTGACGCGGTTGCGGTCGATGGCGACACGGCCCTCATCGGCGCGTGGTCCAACGACGATCTGGCGAGCATGTCGGGAGCGGCCTACGTCTTCGTGCGGGACGGGACGGTCTGGGTTCAACAAGCGAAGCTCAAGGCCCACGATCCGGGAGTCACGGCCTTCTTCGGCCATTCCGTCTCGCTCCACGGAGACATTGCGCTCATCGGATCGGACGGCGACGACGACCTGGGACACGAATCGGGCTCGGCCTACGCGTTCGTGCGGTCGGGAGTGGTCTGGACCGAGGAGGCCAAGCTTCTGGCGAGTGACGGCGCGGCCGAGGACGAATTCGGCAGCACTGTATCGCTCAACGGAAGCACCGCCCTCATCGGAGCCGACCGTGCAGACAGCCTGGGAGAGGATTCGGGCGCGGCCTACGTGTTCGTGCGGCTGGGATCGGATTGGAGCCAGCAGGCCAAGCTCAACGCCGCCGACGGTGCGACAGGCGACAGGTTCGGAGCCTCGGTTTCGCTCGTGGGCGACACGGCTCTCGTCGGCGCACCCAATGCCGACAACCACGGAACGTTCACGGGCTCTGCGTACACGTTCCGGCGTTCGGGCACGAGCTGGAGTCAGCAGGCGAAGCTCCCGAACTGCTGGATGACGGACAGCGACATGTTCGGAAGCGCGGTCTCGATCGATGGCGACCTGGCCTTGGTCGGAGCGCCTCTCGCCAACGACTTCGGGACCGACTCAGGGGCGGCCTACGTGTTCCTGGGGGCAGGGTCGCTCTCGGCCTCGGCGAACTACCGCAATCCGACAGTCGGGGGCTTCACCAACTCCTTCGTCTACTACGCCCACGGTCTCCCCATCCTGGGGGAAACGCTCCTCCTGGAGGTGGACACGTATCCCTACTACATGGCGTATCTCATGGCCTACTCGGCGCCCCTGACGATGGCCTCGCCATGGGGCAACATCCTCGTGGATTTCACCGATTCTCAAGGCGAATTGCTGGGCACGCCCAGCGGCTTCGGCAGTCCCGCCCTCTTCTATCTCTACATCCCGGATGTTCCGGAGTTCGCCGGCTTCAAGGTCTACACCCAGGCCATCCGCACAGGAGGCGACTTCGACCTCACGAATGCAGTGGACCTGAATCTGGGCTACAACCTGTGAGAGGCGAGGCGAGGTCGTCATCCGGTCGCAACGGCGGCACGGCTGGCGACCTCGCCCTTTCCCTTGCCGAGCCGATGAAGGGGCCGAGGCATCTTCTCGTCTTCACTCCCTGCACGGCACCCCGCGGCGGGAGTATGCTCTGAGCCCGCGCGAGGACGCAGGGATCCGAGGGCATGAACGAGCACGCACCGCTCCATGGCGAGAACCCGGGAACACGCGTGCTCCTCGTCTTCCAGGACGAGCAGTTGGCTTCCTCCCGCGTGAGGATCCTGCGGATGGCGCCCCGGCTCGAGGAGCAAGGAATCGCCACGGAATGCCTTCCGTATCCGCGAGACCGCGCGGGATGGGGCGCGGTGCGCGAGCGCGCCCGATCCTGCGACGCGATCGTGCTCCAGAAGAAGCTCCCCAGTCTCGTGGATGCGCTGCGATGGGGACGATTGCCCGCGCCCATCGTCTACGACTTCGACGACGCCGTTCCCCTCCGCCAGCGGCCGAGGCGAGGGAGCTGGGATTCCCGGACCCGGGCGCGACGGTTCCGCCGCGTGCTCGGGCTCGCGAGCGGGGTGATCGCGGGGAACGACTACCTCGCGTCTCTCTGCGGGCGGATCGACGGTCCGGTGCTCGTGGCGCCCTCGCCCGTGCCCCACGAGGTGCCCACGCGATCGGAGCGCGGGAAGAACGACCCTCCGCGCGTGGGGTGGATCGGGGGGAAGGGGAACCTCGATTCCCTGCTCGACATCCAGGAGCCCCTGCGTCGCGCGAGCGCGAAGGCGCCCTTCGATCTCGTGGTGATCTCCGACGGCGAGGTGGCGATGGAGGGGTGTCGCGTGGAGCACGTCGCCTGGTCCGTGGAGACGCAGGAACACGAGATCGCCCGGCTCGACGTGGGCCTGATGCCCCTGCGCGACTCTCCCTGGAGTCGCGGCAAGTGCGCGTACAAGGCGCTCCAGTACATGGCGGCGGGCGTGCCGACCGTCGCGTCACCGGTGGGGATGAACCCGGATGTCGTTACCCACGGGGAGAACGGTCTCCTCGCCGCCACCGAAGCGGAATGGGAGGAAGCGCTCGCCCTCCTCCTGGGAGACGGGTCACGTGCAGACGAGCTGGGAGACGAGGGTAGAAAGACGGTTCTGAGCCGCTTCACCTACGAGGCGCAGGCGGCCCGGTGGGCGGAGTTCCTGCGGGGAATCGCGAAGAGCTGACGCCGAGCTAGGACTCGAGGCCCGTCACTCGCACTCCGTAGGAGTCGCCGATGGTGACGACCTCGCCTCGCGCGACGACCTTGCCGTTCACGAGGATGTCCGCGGGCTCGTGCGCTTCGCGATCGAGCTCGAGGAGGGAGCCCGGAGTGAGCTTCACGAGCTCGCCGAGGGTGACCCGGGCTCGTCCGACGTGCACCGTGACCTGCACCGGCACGTCGAGCAGGTTTTCGAGCCCGACGTTCTCGCCGTCCGTGGCTCCCCCGCTCAGCTCCTCCAGCTCCGAGGTCTGCACCGCGACCGCTTCGGTCGCATCGTCCAGCACCTGTTCGAGCTCGGATTCTTCCTCCGCGCCCTTCTTTTGTTCGGGATCGCTCATCGGGACTCCTCCGTGAGGTCGAGCAGTTGTTCGGTGTGTACGGCGTAGTTGCCGCGGTAGGTTCCCAGCCGGCCGACCGCGAGCTCCTTGCCCTCGACCAGGATGGTCGCGGGCTGGTCGACGTGGGCCGAGGTCGGGATGACGTCTCCCTCTTCGAGAGACAGGAGCTGGCTGAGGGAGATCTCGCACTCCGCGAGACGGATGGTCACCTCGACCTCGACGAGATCGAGGTGCTGCGGCAGATCGAGGCCGCCCTCCTCCAGGCCGGACGCCGACTCTCCCTCCTTCTGGAATCCGGGGAGATAGAGGTGAATCGCGCTCGCCTCGTCCTCCCCGCTCACGGCGAGCTCCAGGTGGAGACGGTGCGCGTCGGCCTCGCCCTCGGCGTCCCGCCAATCCCCGATCTGGCCGGAGTTCTCGACGACGGCGAACTCCACGGCGTCGACCTCGAGAACCTCGGTGGTCATGGCCGCGAAGCCGGCGAGGAGGTTCCCCAGGATCTGGGTCTCCATGCGCGTGAGGTGCCGCGCTTCGGGATCTGCGTTCGCCACGCCGAAGATCCGCTCGAGAGCGGCAATCGCGGCCCGGATGTCCCAACGGACCCAGGCGATTTGCCCCCGGGAGCGGAAGCGCAACAGCGCGAAATGCTCGCCGAGGTCGTCGAACAGACTTTCGGCGCTGGCCTCGCCGACCGCGGATAGATCGACGCGGCAGGGATGCCCCAGGTTCTCGGAGAGGAAGTCGCTCAGCGGAGTGATCGCGCCGAGCAGGCGCGTCTGAATCTCGTCGATCTGCGGCTGACTCAGCCGCATCGGCTTGCGGAAATCCCGCTGCGCCACGTTGGCCGGGACACGGCCGTCCCCATCCATCATGTTCATGATGGCCTGGACTTCTTCGGGGTCGACGTTGGAGCTCACGCGGATATGTGTGCGAGTGGGGGGGGCGGGGAGCGGAGTTACTGGACTTTGAAGTCGGCGAACCTGATCGTCATGATCCGACCGAACGAACCGACGTGGACATCCCCGACGAATTCGGGATTGTGGTCCGTGACGTCGACGTAGACGGTCTTGCCGAGCTCGCTCTCGAGCATGAGGTCTGTCTCGGATCCGTCGAACTGCACCGCCGGACCGTCGTCGAGGGCGATCGATCCCCGGGGGCCGTCGACCTTCAACACATGGGAGTAGAAGCCGGCGCGCATCGTGGCCTCGCTGGTCGAGGTTCCGGGTCGCAGCCCGCTGTCGTCGTCCGGCTCGTAGGTGCTCTCCTCGTTCCCGACGTGGATCGGGAAGAGCAGCGGATTCAGGGCGTCGCGGATCTCGTACGAGAAGTTGTCCTCCCCGAGGGGAGCATCGAGCTCGGCCTTCGTCTTGTGGCGAGCGAGGACGACCAGCGCATGTGTCTCGTCCATCTTGTACAGCTCGTCGGCGGCCCGGGCGGTGGCGTAGGTCTCGTCGTAGGCTTCGTACCTCGCCGAGAGCTTCGTCGAGAGGTAGTTCTTTCCCGCGCCGGCCAGATTCGTCTGTAGTCCGTCCTCATCGGTCAAGGCGATGAAGAACGGGCCCTGGAACGGGAGATTGCCGGGGGCGCGGGGCACGGCCACCATGAACAGCAGATAGGCCGTGGCCACCAGCCCCACGATGCCGCCCCCGAGCGCGAGGCCCTTCTTCTTGCCCATTCCGGCGCTCTTCTCCTCTTCGCCGGTAGATTCCTGTTCGGTCTCTTCCTGGTCAGCCATGGGAATAGTCGTGTCTTTCAGTCGCCTCGATCGGGGATCACGAGCCGTGCATCCACGCTCTGCGTCCCCGGTCCAGATTCGCCGATCTCCCCGGCCCACGCTCGCACCTCGACGCGGTCTCGGGGGAACTCGTGTTCTTGGATCAGATACTCTGCCACCGTTCGCGCGCGCTCGAACGCGAGCCAGCGGTGATCACCGTAGTGCTCCAGCTTCGCATCGAGGGCGTGCCCTTCGAGCTGGAGAGTTTCGCCCGGAGCCGGCTGCAACGTCAGGGCCAGCATGTCCAGGTAGCGTCTTGCCGTCTCGGAGAGTACGGCCGATCCGCTGGCGAAGGTGGCTATCGCCGGCTGGTTCTGCTCGCGGTGTGGCGCTAGAGCGTTGGCCATCGTCGCGCGCACGATCTCCATGTTTTCCGCATCGATGATGAGCTCGGGTCGCTGCTCCGGATCGTCCTCCGGCGGAACGTTGAACCGCATGCGGATTCCCTCGTGGATCGAGGCTTCCTCCGATGCGTCCAGGATGCCCGGCAATCCGAAAGACCGCAGGGCGATGACGAATGAGCCCACCCCCTTCGCAACGAGCCCCACCTGCTGCTCCTTGGACAGGGAGACGAGCAGGATGAAGAAGGTCAGGATCAGCGTCATCATGTCGCCGAAGGAGACCATCCAGCCCGGCGCTCCTTTCTTCTTCGCTATCTGAGGGACCGCCATCACCGCCCCCTCGCTTCGAGATAGGTAGCGCGCAGCATCGAGAGGGACACCACGCGGATCTGCACGCGCCGATTGGATCGTCGCCCCTCCACGGTCTCGTTGTCTCCACGCGGATCATCTGTCCCGCGACCGACGATCTGCAACTGCTCTGCGGGCAGCTTGCTGCCCCGAAGCATGACGTCGGCGGCGGCGCTCGCCCGGGCGAACGAGATCGATTCCGCGGTCGGATACCTCGAGGTGGGCGAGTGGTGGGAATCCGTGAATCCCTCGACGACAACGAGGTGCGGGTAATTCTCGAGGATTCGACCGAGGTCACCGAGGCCCTTGCGCAGAGCGGGGGGAATACGAACGGAGTCGGGCTCGAAGCAGTCTTCGTCACCGAACTGGATGACGACGCCGTCCGCCACGTTCTCGAAGGACATCTCGATGTCCTCCTCCGTCTTCTTCTGCCCCATCTCCGCGAGGTTTTCGGCCAGCTTGTCCGACGGACGTGTGTGAGGCCTGAGCGCCCCTCGGCGGATGTCCGTGGCCGCGAGGTAGTCGTCCTGAGGAACGGGCGGCTGGACCATTCCCCGGTTCTCCAGAATCCCGGTGTCGCCCGAGAGCCAGGACTCCACCTTGAGCAGGTCGTGTTGTTCCAGACTCGAGAAGGTCATGAGGAGCACGAAGAAGGTCACGAGCAGGGAGATCATGTCCGTGAACGTGACGACCCATTCCGGAGCGCCGGGCGGGCCACTGTCCTCGGGCTTCTTCTTCGTGCTCATGGCCGCTCTCTCGATCAGCCGGCCATCGCCTCACGGTCGGCGGGGGCGACGAAGCTCTTGAGCTTTTCCTTGATGAGCTGCGGCCCTTCACCGGCCTGAATCGCAACGATGCCCTCGATCATGAGGTCGCGCAGGAGTCCTTCCTCGTTGGCGCGCATCTCCAGCTTGCCCGCGAGGGGAAGGAACACCATGTTCGCGGCCATCGCTCCGTAGAGCGTGGTCAGCAGCGCCGTGGCCATGCCGCCGCCGATGCTCGCGGGATTGGAGAGGTTCTGGAGCATCTGCACCAGACCCACGAGGGTTCCGATCATTCCGAACGCCGGGGCGAAGGAACCCAGCGCGTCCAGCATCTTCTTTCCCGTGACGTGGCGCTGCCGCTGCCACTCGGCCTCGAGCTCCATGATGTCGCGGACCGTCTCCGCGGGGAATCCGTCGATCACGAGCTGAACGCCCTTGGCGAAGAACGGATCGTCCACGTCCTTCAGCTTGCTCTCGAGAGCGAGCAGGCCCTCCTTCCGGGCGAGGTTCGCGTACTCGATGATCCGCTCGATCTCGTCTCCGGGCGAATGGAGCTTGAAGAGGATCGTTCGCAGGATGACCTTGATGATTCCCTTCACCACGTCGAGCGGGAAGTTCATCAGAGTCACGGCGATCGTTCCGCCACCCACGATCATCAACGATCCCACGTGGATGAAGATCGAGAGCCCACCCTCGCCCGACGCCATGGCGAAGAGAACCAGGCTGAAGCCGAGTACAGTGCCTATAACGGTGGTGATATCCATGCGGGGACCGCGCGACGGGGCCGTGATGTCGCCGGGGAGATGCGGACGCTCTTCAGCGAGGTAACGTCGCCCTCCTTATCGGCCGAGGGGGGGCATTGCTTGATGCTTCGCCTCCCCGTGATCGGGCTGGAATCGGCCCGAAAACGCCGTCACGGAGCCGGAGCGATCGCGGCCGGAGCCGGCGGGAGGACCGCCCGGGCTACTGGGATCCCGTCGCGGCTCCGCCCAGCCTCTTGTAGGCGTCGAGGATTTCCGTGAAGCGGGCGGGATCAATCTCGTCCTGCAGTCCGGACAGGGCCGTCGCCCGTATATCGAGCGTGAGGGAGCGAAGGATTTGCGCGATCTCCTCGGGCTCGAAGCCGACCAGAAAAGCGTTCTGCTGGGTCTCGTCCTCCATCGCCTCGACGATCTTGGCGATGTCGGCCCACTCCTGCTTCACCCGCTGCTTCTCCTCCTCCTGCGCTCTCTCGAGCTCCGCCCGGTCGAGGGTCAGGTCGGCCTGGAGCTCCTCGAGTCGCGTCTGCAGGGCCACGAGGCCCTCGAGGCGGTTGGTGATCGACTCCTCCCGCGCCCCGAGCTCGCTCTCGCGCCGATCGAGGCCGACCTCGCGCAGGTCGAGCTCCTGGTCGCGGAGCTTCAGCCCGTCGACCAGGCTCTTCAGCTCCTGCGCGTCGTAAGGCGACGGAAGGTTCCAGTGGGGGAGCAATCCCGCTTCCCTCCGGAACACCGTGTCGTCGTCGGGGCGCTCGGGGGCTCGCGTGGGATCCGGAGACGGCTGCTCCGGGGAATCGGACTCCTCCGCGGTGGGGGGCGAGAAGAATCTTCCGATGCCGGCGACCTCGTGGAGGGGAGTGCCGGACATCACCGCGAACCCCAGGAAGCACACCGTGAGCAGGGAGACGCTTCCCAGGATCATCGCGAGGATCTCGATGGTCTTGTTCATCACTTGGTGGGAAGGCGGTCAACGGAGACGCCGGGGTTATCGGCACCTTGGTCCGTCCCGCTGGAATCCGATTCTCTCCTGCGTCGCCGGCGCACCTCGCGCATGAGCGCCTGCTCGTCCATCTCGGCGCTCTCCTGGCGCTCCAGCTCGGCCCGATGCTGGGCTCGGGCCCGGGCCTCGAGCTCCACGAGGGCCCTCCGCTCCACCTCGCGCTCCTGCCAGTCCTCCGCGAGCCGATCGGCCTGGGCCCGCAACGTCAGGGCGCTCTCCCGGCGCTCGCGGACGTTCTCGAGCATGCTCTGGATCGAATCGAGGGAGAGCAGGACCTCCCGGGGGTCGAGCGACGGCTCGCGGTCCGGGCCCAGGGAGACGGAAAGTCCTTCTCGGGCGTCCTTCACCGCGCCGCGAGCTTCCTCCAGCAGCATCGTCGCCTCGCGCGACTCCGCCTCGGCCGCGGTCCACACCGCCCGCGCGACCTGCTCGTCGATCTCGCGAATACGCCGCAGACGATCCAACCGGAACTCGAAGCGTCGCTTCATCACTCCGTCTCCCTCTCGAGGACGGCCCTCATCAGGGCCGCCGTGTCGCTCAGGCTCGTGGTTTCGTCGATCCCCTGGCACATGAAGGCTTCGATCCGCGGCAGGAGCTCCAGAGCGGCGTCGAGGCGGGGGTTGGTGCCGGGCTTGTAGGCTCCGATCTCGACGAGGTCGCGCCCGTCCCGCCAGTGGGCGAGCGCTTCGCGGATCGCGAGCGACATTCTCATGTGCTCGTCCGACACGACGGCGGGCATGAGCCGGGACAGGCTGCCGAGAACGTCCACCGCCGGATACTGACCGCGGTGGGCGAGGTCGCGCGACAGGAGCACGTGTCCGTCGAGCAGGCCGCGCAGCGTGTCCGCCACCGGCTCGTTCGGGTCGTCGGCGTCGAGCAGAACGGTGAGCAGTCCGGTGATGCTGCCTCGGTCCGAGCGACCGAGGCGCTCCACGAGCTTGGGTACCGTCGCGAAGAAGCTCGGGGGGAAGCCGCGCACGGTGGGGGGCTCTCCCGCGGCGAGGCCGATCTCTCGCGACGCGGCCGCGAACCGCGTGATCGAGTCCATGAGCAACAGCACGTCGAGCCCCTGATCGCGGAAGTACTCCGCGACGGTGACCGCCACGAACGGCGCGAGGAAGCGCTCGATCGGCGGGCGATCCGAGGTGGCCACGACGGTTACGGCCTTCTCGCGCCCCTCGGCTCCGAGGACCTCCTCCAGGAACACGCGGACCTCGCGACCGCGCTCGCCGACGAGGCAAGCGATGAGCACCTCGGCGTCCGTGCCCCGCGTGATCTGACCGAGCAACGTGGACTTGCCGACGCCGGACCCCGAGAAGATGCCGAGGCGCTGTCCCCGGCCGAGGGTCACGGTGCCGTCGATGGCCCGCACTCCCGTCTGCAGCGGTTCGGTGATCGGGGCGCGCATCAGGGGGGCCGGAGCGTGGTTCCGCACGGCGCGGGTCGCCATGGCCCGGGGCAGCGGCGCCTCTCCGTCCATCGGGCGGCCGAAGCCGTCGAGAACGCGACCGAGCAGCTCGTTTCCCACCGGGATGCCGAACGACCGGCCGAGCGCATTCACCACCTGGCGCGGCCCGATTCCCTCCAGATCGCCGTGAGGCATGAGGAGGGTCGTCGAGCCCCGGAAGCCCACGACCTCGGCCTCGATCGCTCCCCGCTCGCCCCGATCGATGCGGCACAGCTCGCCCATCGCGGCGGGAACGCCGACGGCCTCCACAATCACTCCGGAGACGATGTCCACCCGACCGCGCCAGCCGGGGCGGGCTCCCTCCCGGACGTGCGTCATGCACTGAGCGAGATCCAGGATGGGGGCGCCGTCGCTCATTGGAGCTCCTCGCGGAGCCGCGCGGAGATGGAGTCGATGGCCTCGTCGATCTCGCGCACCATCAGCCCCATCGACGCTTCCACGTGCACGTCGCCGCGCGCCACACCGATGTCCGCCTGGACGGAGGTTCCCGAGCGGAACCGGGCGTCGCGGAGGGCTTCGAAATCGTCGGGATGGACGTGAATGACGCACTGGCTCCGGCCAGTCGATGCCGCGGCCAGGGCCTCGCGCACGATGCTTTCGATGTCGTGGCCGCCCCGGTTCACCTCCGCCCGCACGAGCTGTCGGGCGATCGCGACGCCCAGCTCGAGCGCGGAGTGAGCGAGCTCGCCCGCGATCTCCTCCCGGCGCGTGTCCAGTCG
>CAYRXS010000239.1:0-10346 GCA_964428225.1 uncultured Planctomycetaceae bacterium | reverse complement strand
TGTCCACCGTGTCGTAGCCGCCGGGATTGGAGCTCATCTCCGCCAGCACCAGCCGCCCCTCGTGCAGGAAGCCGCACACGGGATCGATCAGGTGGTGCTCGTCGTGGAGGAGCTCGCGCACCTCGATCGGATCCACGTTCACGAGGAAGAGCTTGCCGAACCAGGGGAAGTCGGGGGGATGGAGGGCGTTCGCGTCGACGAGCAGGTACTCGGCCTCCTCGCGTAGCGCGGTGCCCTCGAGGCGGTGCAGCTGGAGTGGGCTGACGGTGTTGTCGAAGACGTGCACCGTGTCCAGCGCGCGCGACGCCAGGTGGTATCGGAAGAGGACGCCCTCGCAGTACTCCTGCCCGAGCGGATCGGCGTCCCCTTCGAGGACGAGGACGGTCCGCCCGCCCTCCTCCAGCATCAGGCCGAGGACCGCGCTGAACTCCGGCGGGTGGAGCACCGTCTCCACGGTCCGGTTCCCGAGGTCGATCTCGTGCAGGGCGCTCGAGTTCTGCGTCCGATCCTCCACGAGGATGAACCGCGTGGACATCAGGAGCGTGTCGGGCCCCACCTGCAGGACGTCCGTCGGGGGATCGAGGTGGGAGAGGTCGACCAGCTTCTCGAGGACCTCGGTCTCCGGCTCGAACCGGAAGAGCGCTCGGCCCTCCCCGTCCGCGAGACCGTCGTCGACGACCATGATCCGCCCGTCCTCCAGCCGGAGGGCCCGGCGCGGGCGGAGCAGGCCCTGCTCCTCGCCCGCCACCTCCCGCACCCCGGCGGAGGCCGCGTCGTAGCGGAACAGCCCCGCGCCGTAGTCGACGATCAGGAGGTCGGGCGCCGACCAGGCGGCCGGCGGCGTCTCCTTCGCCCCGCAGGCCGCGAGCGCGGCGAGCGAGAGCACGAGCCACGCGCGATTCCGCCGCCGCTCGCCAATCATGAATGAACCTCGGGCACGGAGCGGGAGTCTACTTCCCCGGCCCGGGCGGGGCCACGGCCGTCCCGGAGCCCGCCCGCGGCGGAGCTCATCCGTTCCGGACCACGATCCGCTACCCTGGGCGCATGGCGGAGGCGGAAGCGTTCGGCGCGGAGCGCGTGGAGCTGGGAGAGACCGGGCTGCGGTGCGGGCGGATCGTCCTCGCCGCGGGGTACGGGATTGGCGAACGGGGAGTCGAGACGGCCTTCGAGCGGGGGATCGACACCTTCTACTGGGGGAGCCTCCGACGGAAGTCGTTCGGGCGCGGGCTGAGCCGCCTCGCGCGTCGGGATCGCGACGGGGTCGTGCTCGTCGTCCAGACGTACGCCCGGCTCGCCTCGCTCCTGGAGCGCAGCCTCGACTCCGGCCTGCGCCGGCTCGGCGTCGAGCACGCCGACGTCCTGCTGCTGGGGTGGTGGAACCGCCCGCCACCCCCCCGCATCCACGACGCGGCACGGCGGATCGTCGAGAAGGGCAAGGCGCGGGCGCTGCTCGTCTCCGGCCACCGGCTGGGGACCTTCGCTCGCCACATCGCGGACCCCGCCTGCGACGCGATCATGGTGCGCTACAACGCCGCCCGCCGCGGCGCGGAGACCGAGGTCTTCCCCCACCTCACGGCCGGACCCGACGGTGTGCCGCCGGGCGGACGGCGGACGGGGGTGGTCGCCTACACCGCCACCTGCTGGGGCCGGCTGCTCGCCCCGAGGAGAACCCCGCCCGGGGAACGCACCCCGAGCGCGGCGGACTGCTACCGCTTCGCCCTCTCGAATCCCCACGTGGATCTGTGCGTGGCCGGCCCCCGGAACGAAGCGGAGCTGGGGGCCGCCATCGAGGCCCTCGAGCGCGGCCCGATGGACGACGAGAAGCTCGCCTGGATGAGGCGCGTGGGCGGAACGGACCGCTAGGAAACGCCAAAATCGCGGCCTCTCCTCCGCCCCCCCGCGGACGGTCCCGAGTAGAATCCCCCGCTCGTTCGTCATATGCGGAGACTCCAAAATGGGACGATTGTTCATCGAGGGCAACGAAGCCGTCGCGCGCGGGGCGATGAAGGCGGGGTGCGACTTCTTCGCCAGCTACCCGATCACGCCGGCCTCGTCGATCCTGCACTACATGCTCCAGTGGGTTCCGGAAGCCGGGGGCACCGCGATCCAGGCCGAGGACGAGATCGCGTCCATGGGCTTCTGCATCGGGGCGGCCATGGCCGGGAAGAAGGTCATGACCTCCACGAGCGGGCCCGGGATCAGCCTGTACAGCGAGAACATCGGCCTCGCAATCATCGGCGAGACCCCCATGGTGATCGTCAACGTCCAGCGCCAGGGCCCCGCCACCGGCTCGGCGACGAAGGGCGCGGAAGGCGACATCCTCTTCACGCGCTGGGTCACGTCGGGAGGCCTGCCCGTCATCGCGCTGAGCCCCGCCACCGTGGGCGAGTCCTACGAGCTCACCTACCGCGCGTTCAACCTCGCCGAGAAGTACCGCACGCCGGTCTTCCTGCTCACCTCGAAGGACATCGGGGTCACGCGCGAGGCGACCGACCTCGACGCGGTCGAGCTGCCCCCCCTCGTCGAGCGCGCGCGCGTGCCCTCGGGGCAGGGCGAGTACCACCCGCACGCCTTCGACTCGCCGGAGCAGGTTCCTCCCCTGGCGGACTTCGGGGGTGAGTACATCGCCCGCTACACGACCTCGACCCACGACAAGGCCGCATACCTGACCGGCGATCCGGGGGTCACCCAGGAGATGCTGGATCACTACGTGGCGAAGATCGACCACGCGGTCGACGACATCACCCTGGTCAAGCGCGACTTCCAGAAGGGAGCCGAGATCCTCGTGATCAGCTACGGGGTCATCTCGCGGTCGGCGACGGTCGCCATCCGCGAGGCCCGCGCGCAGGGGCGGAAGGTCTCCTCGCTCGTCGTGCAGTCCCTGTACCCGCTGCCCGAGCGGGCGATCCGCGAGGCGATGGCGGGGGTGAAGAAGGTCGTCGTCCCCGAGCTCAACCTCGGCCAGTACGTCCTCGAGATCGAGCGCCTCGCGCCGCGCGACGTCGAGGTGGCGAGCGTCTGCCGGATGGACACGACGTTGATCTCGCCCGAGCGGATCCTGGAGGAAGGAGGCCTGCTGTGAGCAACGACAAGACATTCCTGACCGACGAGATCGGTCCCCTCCCCTTCTGCAAGGGATGCGGGCACACGAAGCTGGTCGACGCCCTGAACGAGGCCCTGGTCGAGCTCGACGTCGATCCGACGAAGACGGTGATCGTCACGGACATCGGCTGCATCGGCCTGTCCGACCGCTACTTCACGACGAGCGCCTTCCACGGTCTGCACGGCCGGGCGATCACCTACGCCTGCGGCCTGAAGCTGGCGAAACCGGAGCTCACCGTGATCACCATCATGGGCGACGGAGGCTGCGGCATCGGGGGCACGCACCTGCTGAACGTCGCGCGTCGCAACATCGGGATCACGTTGCTCGTCGCCAACAACTTCAACTACGGGATGACCGGCGGCCAGCACTCGGTGACGACGCCCACCGCGGGGTGCACCACGACCACTCCGTTCGGCAACGTCGAGGGTCCGATGGACCTGTGCGCCACCGTGGGCGCGGCCGGCGCGGCCTGGGTCTACCGGGCGACGACGTTCGACAAGGACCTCCCGGCGGTGATCGCGGAGGCGATCCGCCAGCCCGGCTTCGCGATGATCGACATGTGGGAGCTCTGCACGGCGTACTACGTGCCGCGGAACGACCTCACGAAGAAGGACCTCATGGCGATGCTCGGAGCACAGAACTTCGACACCGGGCTCCTCACCGACAAGCCCCGGCCGGAGTACAGCGCCAGCTACCGCGCGTCGTTCGAGACGGGCGGGAAGGAGCGGCGTGAGATTCCCCCCATCGAACGCGAGTTCACGAGCTCGGTGAGCGCCCAGACGGGAGTCTTCGTCGCGGGCAGCGCGGGCCAGAAGATCAAGTCGACGGCCACCGTGTTCGCGGAGGGCGGGATCTTCGCGGGCTTGAACGCCACGCAGAAGGACGACTACCCGATCACCGTGCAAACGGGCCACTCGGTGGCGGAGATCATCTTCAGCCCCGATCCGATCGAATACGCGGGGATCATCTCGCCGAAGTACTTCGTGGCGATCTCCTACGACGGCGTCCTGCGCACGAAGGCGCGGATCGCGAAGCTGCCGGAGACGTGCACGGTCTACGCCGAGGAGACCCTGGACCTGCCCGAGACGAAGGCGAAGGTTCGTCGCATGCCCTTCGACAAGCTCGGCAAGTCGATCGGTCGCTACTCGGTGGCCACCGCCGCCCTGGGCGCGATGCTCGAGGACACGGGCATCTACCCCGTCGACGCCTTCGAGGCCGCGATTCGACGCGCTCAGCGGCCCGCTATCGCGGAGAAGAACCTGAAGGCAGTCGCCGCCGGCGCGGAGCTCGCGAGATCGTCGAGAGAGCGGGCGACTTCCTAGCCGAGCATGTCGAGCCGGCGCTCCGAGATACGGGAGCGCCGGGCGAAGCAGCCGCCTAGTCGCCTTCGAACTTGAAGGAGACCTTCACGCGGGCGCGGAACAGCTGCACCTTGCCGTCCTCGATCTGCATGTCGAACTCGACGACTTCCGCGACGCGCAGGTCGCGGAGGCTCTTGCCGGCCTTCCCGACGGCGTTGGCCGCCGCTTCCTCCCAGGACGTGGGGCTGGTGCCGACCAGCTCGATGATCTTGTAGACACTGTCAGTCATGACTCCTCCAACGTGTACGGAAACCGAACGATACGCCGCCGGCTGCGTGGCGGTCCGCTCGATTGTAGGGGGCCGGGCGATACGACGGAACGGGTTCGGATTTGAACGCCTCCGCGGGGTCGCGGGGCGGGATCCCGCGCCACGGGATGAGGATGGCGGGCGGTCGCGGTAGACTGCGCGAATCATGAAGAGCTCTCTCGCCTTGCTACTGTTCACGTGCCTCTCCGCTTCCCAGGTCCAGGCGAACGAGGAGGTCACCACCGCGAGCCTCCTCGAGGAGATGGCGGACCTCCAGCGCCTCACGCGAATCGCCTCGCCCCACTATCGCGTGAAGCAGTTCTCCAGCACCGACCGCCGCTCCATCGCGCCGGGCGAGCCCGGGTGGTTCTCCAACTCGGACGGCTTCGGGCGCGAGCCGATCCCCGGTTTCGAGGAAGTGCTGCGCGAGCCAGGCGACGATGGAGTCGGTCTGTACCTCGTCTGCGACGTCGAAGGGCCGGGCGCAATCCTGCGCGGATGGTCCGCGGGCATGGGAGGAACGTGGACGGTCACGCTCGACGGCGCCGACGAGCCCGTGTTCGAGGGAGAGGCCTACGAGTTCCTCGCCCGTCGCAGCGTCTCGTACCTGCGCGAGGCCGGCGTGGAGCTCGACGCCCTGGACGCGTTCGTCCAGCAGGACGCCGACTATCTCCCGATGCCCTTCGCCAAGCGACTGCGCGTCACGTGGGAGGGAAACATCCAGGCGCTGCACTTCTACCACCTCGAGGTGCGCCTCTACGAACCGGGCGTTGCCGTCCGCACCTTCGATCCGAGCGAGCTCGCGAAGCTGAAGCCCCTCCTCGAGCGCGTGGTCGAGGCGCTCACGAGCCCTCGTCCCCCCGCCGACTCCCGCGCGAGGGACTTCGACATGCTCCTGAATCCGAACCTGCTCCAGCCCGTCCCCCTCGTCTACCAGGGGAATTCGGGCGCGATCACCGAGCTCACCGTCCGACTCGAGGCCGAGGACATGGAGGCCGCGTTGCGCGGCGTGGTTCTGCAGCTCGCCTTCGACGGCGAGCGTCGGCCCCAGATCCTGGCTCCGGTCGGCGACTTCTTCGCGAGCGGAGTGGGGATCAACCCCTACGACAGCCACCCGTTCAGCGTGGATCCGGACGGCACGATGTACTGCCGGTGGGTGATGCCCTACCGGAATCGCTTCGCCCTCGCCTTCCACAACACGCTGCCGGGTTCGGTCCGCGCAGTGGGCACGATCCGGGTGTCGGAGTACGCGTGGGACGAGACCGCCATGCACTTCCACGCCGGATGGCGGAACGATCCGTCCATCGACCTCGTGGGCAAGGATCCCATCGACCTCACCTTCCTGCGCGCGGACGGGGTGGGGAGGCTCGTGGGCGTCGCCTCGATCCTGCTCAACCCCTCCCCCACGCCGACCCCCTGGGGCAACTGGTGGGGTGAGGGCGACGAAAAGATCTTCGTCGACGGGGAGCGCTACCCCTCGTTCCTCGGCACGGGCTCGGAGGACTACTACAACTACTCCTGGAGCCGCCCCGACCTGTTCGAGCATCCCTGGTGCGGGCAGCCTCTGGACTCCGGGCCGGGGAACTCGGGGCACGTGGTGAACTACCGCTGGCACGTGCTGGACGACGTGCCCTACCGCGAGAGCCTGCTGTTCGACATGGAGCTCTGGCACCACCGCGTGGTGTTCCCCATCGCCTACGCGCGCATGGCGTACTGGTACGCGCTTCCGGGAGGGGGCGACGACTTCGAGAGGCTGACTCCCGAGCTGCTGAAGGTCCCGCGCCTGCCGATGTGGGATCCCGTGCCGATCCTCGGCTCCTCGAACTCGTTCTTCCTGCACCTGGAGGATCGCATTCCCGCGATCGGGGGCGTCGCGGAGATCGTGCCCGAGCCCCTGGCCTCTCGCAAGCGACTCCTGTCCTGGAACGCCGAGCCCGGCAAGAGCCTGACGTTCGAGTTCTCGGTGGAGCAGCGCGGCGAGTACGGCGTCAACCTCGTCGCCCGCCACCGACCGGACGGTGCCGTCGTGCGCGTGCTCCTCGACGGCGAGGTCCTGCCCGTCGACTACGCGGGAGGGAGCGAGACGTGCGCGCCGGGCGACCTGGAGATCCCGTTGCGCTCGCGCCACGTGACGCGCATCCTCAGCCTCGGCTTCCCCGCACGCCTCCTGACCGCGGGCAAGCACGAGCTGCGCCTCGAGTGCGTGGAGGCGGGCGACGCGGCCTTCGATTACATGTGGGTGAAGACCCACCGCCTCGCGCCCGAGCCGATCGCCGGCGCGGTCGAGGTCGAGACCGCGGAGATCGCGAATTCGAGCCCGGGGATGGAGTGGGAGCCGCAGGACGTCTCCGGCTCGAGCGGGAACCGCCACCTGTGGGTGAAGGCCACCGCCGAGGGGCAGTTCTTCGACGTGACGATCCCCGTCGAGAAGCCCGGCCGCAACCGCGTGAAGGTGCACCTGACGAAGAGCTGGGACTACGGCATCCTGGAGTTCCTGATCGGGGACCAGGTCGTGGGAGGGCCGATCGACACCTTCCACGGGAGCATCGCCAAGGCGCCGGTCCTCGACCTCGGTGAGCACAAGCTCGACGAGAGCTTCGTCCTGCGCGTACGCATCGCAGGCACGAATCCGGAATCCCGCTTCCCGCACTACTACTTCGGGTTCGATTGCGTCGTCCTCGAGCCCCTGGACGAGCGCTGACCATGACCCTGACCGGCCTGCACCTCCTGCTCACCTATCGCTGCCTCTACGAGTGCGACCACTGCTTCGTGTTCGGCAGCCCCTCCCAGCGGGGGGTGATGACCCTCGCCCAGATCCGCGACGTCTACCGCCAGGCCCACGAGCTGGGAACGATCGAGTGGATCTTCCTCGAGGGCGGCGAGCCCTTCCTCTACTTCCCCATCATGGAGCACGCGGCCCGCGAGGCGGTCGAGGCGGGCTTCAAGGTCGGAGTGGTCTCGAACGGCTACTGGGCCACGTCCGTCGAGGACGCGGAGGCCTGGCTCCGCCCGCTGGCGGGCCTCGTGGAGTACTTCTCCGTCTCGACCGACCTCTTCCATGCCGACGAGCTCGTGAGCGAGCAGGCGCGCAACGTGCTGGAGGCCGCGGAGCGCCTCGGCATCCCGCGCGGCACGATCGTCTGCGAGATGCCCCGGAGCGCGGACGCTCCCGCGACGCAGGATCGCGGCGAGCCGGTCGAGAGCGGAGCGATTCGCTTCAAGGGCCGGGCGGTCGAGAAGCTCGCTCCCGACGCCGACCTCGAGCGGCTCCCCTGGCGGTCCTTCGGGGAGTGCCCCGACGAGACGCTCGACGATCCCTCGCGGGTCCACGTCGACCACCTGGGCAACCTGCACGTCTGCCAGGGCGTCGTGATGGGCAACCTGTTCGAGGAGCCCCTGAAGACCATCGTCGCCGAGTATCGACCGCAGTCCGATCCGATCCTCGGTCCGCTCCTGCGCGGAGGCCCGAAGGCCCTGGTCGAGGAGCTCGAGCTCGACCACGAGGACGCGTACCTCGACGCGTGTCATCTGTGCTACTCGATGCGACGGACGCTCCGGGAGCGCTTCCCGGAAACGCTGCGACCGGCGCAGGCCTACGGGGTCGCGACCGACGGATGACGAACGACGCTTCCGCCGATCCCCGCCGGACGATCCTCGCCTACCACGAGCGCTCGAAGCACGCGTTCGGGCGGTTCGCGCCCGGGCCTCGCGGGCTCGACTGGGCCACGCAGCCCCATCCCTTCCGCCGCTGGATCGGGGCGGAGCTGCTCCGCCTCGACCTCGCGCCGCCCGGCGAGGATCCGGCCTACGGCGCGGCCCTGGTTCGCGAGGGCGTGAGTCCGGCCGCGGTCGATCGGGCCTCGCTCTCGCGGCTCCTGCTCGACAGCCTGGCGCTGTCCGCGTGGAAGGAGGCGGGAGGCTCGCGATGGGCGCTGCGCGTCAACCCGTCGAGCGGCAACCTGCACCCCACCGAAGGTCATCTCCTTCTGCCCCCGATCCGCGACCTGAGCGAGAGCGCGGGCGTCTTCCACTACGCCCCCCTCGAGCACGGGCTCGAGCGTCGCGCGGAGATCCCGCCCGAGCTCTGGGCGCGCCTGACCGACGGGCTCGGGGCGGACGCGTTCTTCGCCGGGTTCACGTCGATCCACTGGCGCGAGGCGTGGAAGTACGGGGAGCGCGCGTTCCGCTACTGCCAGCACGACGTCGGACATGCGATCGCCGCCCTGTCGGTCGCGGCGGCGGGGCGGGGATGGCGCGTCGAGCTCGTCGACGAGCTCGCCACCGAAGAGGTCGGCGGATTCCTGGGCGCGTGGGCGCCGAGCGGCCCGGAGGCGGAGCACGCCGACTGCCTGCTCCTCGTGCGCTTGGCGAATTCGACCGAGGCGCGGCCCGCGATCCCCGAGGACGTCGCGCGCGCGTTCCGCGAGCTCGACTGGACGGGCGAGCCCAACCGCCTCTCACCGGACCACGTCGACTGGAGCGCCATCGACGTCGCGGCCCGCGCGGCGACGAAGCCCCGCACCGATGCGGCCCGTGAGCTCTGGACGAGGCCGGGCCGCGCGAGCTCCCTCGCCGACCCGACCCCGCTCCGGACGATCGTCCACCAGCGGCGCAGCGGTCAGAGCTACGACGGCCGAACCGCGATGGACCGCGAGAGCTTCCACCGCGTCCTGGAGAGCGTCGTGCCCCGCGAGGGCCGTGTTCCCTTCGACGCCTTCCCCTGGCGCCCGCGTACGCACCTCGCGCTCTTCGTCCACCGCGTGGAGGGCTACGAGCCCGGGCTCTACTGGCTCCAGCGAAATCCCGAGCGGCTCGACGCCATCCGGGGCGAGCTGGACGATGGCTTCCTCTGGGAGAGGCCGGACGGCGCCCCCGACGACCTGCCCCTCTTCCTGCTGCGTCCCGGTGACCTGCGCGGGATCGCCGCGGACGTCTCGTGCCAGCAGCCGATCGCGAGCGACGGCGCGTTCAGCCTGGGGATGATCGTCGAGCTCGAGGACGCGATCGCGGAGCACGGCGCGTGGTTCTACCCGCGCCTCTTCTGGGAGGCGGGCGCCGTCGGACAACGCCTGTACGTCGAGTCGGAAGCGGTCGGCATGCGCTCGACCGGAATCGGCTGCTACTTCGACGACGCGGTCCACGAGCTGCTCGGCCTCCGCGGCCCACGCCTGCAGAGCCTCTACCACTTCACGATGGGCCACTCCGTCGAGGACCTCCGGATCCTGACCCGCCCCCCCTACTCGCACCTGCAAGACGAGCGCAAGAGCTCGGGAGAGGCCTAGAGCGGGGCTGGCTCGCCGCATCTGGTCGTTCTCCGTCTCCGGCGGTAACATCCAATCGCCCAAAGGGATGGAGAGGAGCTCTTGCCAAAGGGAGGATCGAGATGAGGACTCTACTGCTCCTCGGTGTCGTTCTCGCACTTGCCGCCCAGTCTGCGTGCAAATCCGTACCCATACCGGAACCGGTGGACCAATCGAGTGCCGGCTTCGGTATCCGGATCACGAACCGGGCCCCGATCAAGATCTTCAAGAACAAGCCCGACAGCGTCCTGTTCGTCAAGCTCGACGCGTCTTCCTATGCCAGTAACCGTTCACGACCCTCGCTCTGTTTTTCCTGAACTGTGGTCCTGAAGCGG
>CAYRXS010000238.1:4970-10394 GCA_964428225.1 uncultured Planctomycetaceae bacterium | reverse complement strand
ACGGTGATCTCGACAACGACGTGCTCTCGGCTTCGCAGGTGGACGACAAGATCGCGTGGTACGAGAACACCGACGGCCAGGGAACCTTCGGTCCTCTACAGGTCGTCACGAACCAGGCCGATGGAGCCACCTCGGTCTTCGCCGCGAACCTGAAGGGAGACGGGGACATCGACGTCGTCTCGGCGTCGATCTCCGATGACACGGTGACGTGGTGCGAGAACGTGGACGGCAACGGAACGTTCGGCGTGAAGGAGGATCTCACGACCGAAGCCTACGGAGCGAGCGCGGTCTTCGTGGTGGACGTGGACGACGACGGCGACCAGGACGTGCTCGCAGCGTCCTTCGATGACGCCAAGATAGCGTGGTACGAGAACATGGGCCCGATCGGCTCGGCCCAGTTCCGCAACGCCGGGACCAACCCCGCGAGCTACGACGCCGTCACCATGCCGGTGATCGGAACGACGTTCACCGCCACCGTCGATCTCCTCGGCACGACCGGGCACAGCCTCGCCCTGCTCGTGGGCTTCAGCACGCCTCTCACGCTGCCGCTCAGCGGAGGCCAGACGCTGCTGGTGAACATCGCGGATCCCGACGGAGAGCTGCTGGGCCAGCCGGTCATGACCGGCCCCGTGGCGACCTTCGACATGCCGATCCCCTACGACCTCGGCCTCCTCGGCGCGGAGGCCTGTACGCAGGCCCTGCAAGTCGGCGGCGTTCAGCCCTACGCCCTGTCGAACGCCCTGGATCTGTTCCTCGGTAACTAGCGACGCTAGTCGATCCAGCCCGCGCGCTGGACGAACCAGAAGAGGGCCACGACGGCGACCGCCGCGGAGGAGCCCAGGCGGAGCCAGGCAGGGACGATGCCGACGGGCCGCTCCGGATCGCTCTCGGAGCCGCGCGCGGAGAGCAGACGTCGCGGCAACCACACCAGCCCCGCAAAGGCCACGACGAACAGGATCTGCCCCGCCTCGACGCCGAGGTTGAAGCCGAAGAGGGCGGTGACCACGAGGCGTTCGCCGACCAGTGCATCGGAGAGGAAGCCGGCGAAACCGAGGCCGTGGAGGAGGCCGAACACGAAGGCCTCGATCCACGGGGTTCGCGGCCCCCGGCGCAGCAGGTTCTCGCCCGCCACGTAGGCGATCGACAGGGCGATGGCGAGCTCCACGAAGCCCGGATCCAGGTTCACCACGTCCAGGGCCGCGAGGGCGAGGGTGATCGAGTGGGCCACCGTGAAAGCGGTCACCACGCCGAGGAGCGAGCGCCACGTGCGGGAGGCCACGATCAGGACCACGAGAAAGCAGAGATGATCGTAGCCGCCGAGGATGTGCTCGATGCCCAGCCGCAGAAAGGTCGCGAGCACTCCCGGACGGCGCACGTGCTCGGGGCGGAATCGCCAGAGGTGCTGGCCGTGACGGAAGAGGTGATCCGCGGGCTCGTCGTCGTTCCACCTCAGGTGCAGGATGTCCCGGTGGTACGGATCGCGCTCGGTGAACAGGTGGGAGTAGACGTCGAGCTCGGAGATCGCGGTCCGCGACGTGAACTCGATCCGGGCGTCCACCCAGCGGAAGCGCCGCGCCTCGGCCTCGATCCCCTCCGCGAAACCGATCGAGACGAGGCGACCTTCGAGCGCGATCCCCGCTCCGTCCGGTCCGGGGTGACTCAGCCGCCAGTTGGCGAGCAGGTACTCCTCGATGGGATCGCGGGCGCGTTCGAGCTCCGCCACGGAGAGCTCGCCGTCGAGATCCGAGTCCAGCCCCTCGATCCCCTCGAAGAGGCTCAGGGTCTGGCAGCGCAGGTCCAGGGTGGCCCGATCGCCGCGCACCTCCACGCGCGAGTGGCTGAACGACTCCTCGTGCGCCGCCGGCGCGGAGGCGAGGAACAGGGCGACGAGGACGGCGAGATGCACGGAGCGGATGCTACGGCACCGCCCCGCGCCCGACCACCGTCGCACGCCGCGGCCTCAGACGACGAAGTCCTCCTCGTCCTCTTCGATCTTGGCGAAGGGCACGAAGATCAGCGGATAGAGCCCGGCGACCTCGAGCTCCGCTTCGCACTGGTCGCAGGAGACGACCTCCCCGACGAGGAGCCGCTCGCGCGACACGATCCACGACCCGCATTCCGGGCAGAGCCCGGACTCCTTCCCGGCCTTCTTCCGGATCCTGGTTTCCACCCGCTCCCCCATCTCGCTCATTCGAGTCCGCCCTGCTCGAGTCTCTCGTGATCGCGACCCCCACCGTGGAGGTCCGGCAAGCCCGTTCAATCTAGGACTTGTCCGGTCCTTTCCCAAGCGGGCGAGGTGACAGAAATAGCCGCGGCGCTACCGCCGGTTGCACTTCCTGGTTCCGGGACTCCCCGGGATCAGCCCGCGCCCTCGATGGTGTAGACGTTCGTGGCGCCGGAGAGCTGGCGACAGGCGGCCTCCTGGACCTTGCGCAGGAGCACCGGGTCCCTCGTATCTGCAAACACGTAGAACTTCCAGAGATCCCGGTACGAACGCTCCAGATCCCCCAGCCGCGGAACCCGGTCCGCGTACTCGGACAGGGGCCGGATGTCCGATACCCCCGGCCACCGAACGTGGGTCTGGGCCTCCTTGAGCTGCATCCGGGCCTCGGGACAGTAGAAGATGACCTCGACGCGGGCCCCCGTGTCGGAGCGCACGAGCTCGGCGACGCTATCCTCCACCCGGGCCCGCTCCTCGTGACGCCCCGGGGAGAAGAAGCGCTCGACGAGCTCCTCCTGGACCGAGGCGTTCTCGTAGCGAGGGAACACGCAGGCCCGCTTCAGGAGACGGCGACGGCGGAAGCGGTCGACGAGCGAGCGGATGCGCCGTCCCACGTCCCCCTCCGCCTGCTCCGCGCGGCGCTCGAGCAGGTCGAGCAGCGAGGCGTCGGTGAGGTCGTAGAAGTCCTTCTCGACCACCAGATCGGCGCGCACCGCCAGCTCGACCGCCCGCGCGACCAGGGCTCCGGCCGCCACCTTGGCGTGGTGGTAGTAGACGCGCTCGGAGAAGTAGTAGCGCGCCTCCAGCATCCGCACCATCTCGCTCAGGATGTCCTCGCGCAGGAGATTCCGCTTCGTGAGGTCGACGTAGAGGTTTCCCGAGCGTCGGTCGATCCGGAAGTAGTTCGCGATCCGCGGATCGACGCCCAGGCGCAGGCCGGTGAAGTACGCGTCGCGCTGGAGGTAGTCGAGGATGTCCGAAGAGATCGTGTCGGACATCACCTGGGACCAGTAGGGCGGGACCTCCCCGCGCCCCTCCGCGTCCGGGGGAAGCAGCGTGTTCCGCACGTCGTCGAGCGCGCCGAAGGACCGCAGGAGGGCTCCCAGCTCGGTCGCGGGATCCAGCATCAGCCGGAAGCGGTACGCGGAGTCGTGACGGTGGAACAGCCCGGTCTGGTCCTCGACGTTGTGCCCGAAGGGGATGTGCGTGACGTCGTGGATCAGGGCCGCCAGGCGAATCACCCGCGCCTCGCGGGCCGGAATGCCCAGGCAGATGCGGGGGTCCAGGTCGAAGCTCAGATTGATCGCCTCGATCAGGGCCGCCGTCATGTGGAGCGTTCCGATCGAGTGGTCGAAGCGCGTGTGCACCGCCCCCGGATAGGCGAGGAACGCGGTCCCGAGCTGCTTGACGCCCCGCAGCCGCTGTATCTGCGGCGTGTCGAGGAGCGCGATCTCCTCGTGGGTCAGGTACACGTCCCCGTGCACGGGGTCGCGCAGGACGCTGAATCGCTTGCGGTCGGTCACGGGGGGTGGAATGAGGAGAGAGAGGGGTGCGGTGGCCGGCACACCATACAATCTGCGTTGAGCCGCCGCAGCGGCTCAACGCACCGCCGATGCAACGGACGAGCTGGCGCTCGCCGCTGATCGGCGGTCGACCCGCCGGCCGAGCGGACTCGCGGATCGGTGCTTCATGGACATCTCAGCCTCGACCTTCCTCCCCATCCCACGCTCGATCCGCGCGGAGGGAGAGCCCTTCCGCCCCTCGAGGACGCTGGGATTCGCCCTCGGCTCTTCGGAACACGCGCCGATCCCGGCCCTCGACCGGCTGGAGACGGCCCTCGCCGCCGCGGGGGTCGAGCTGCGGGAGGTTGCGGAGGAGTCCGAGCTCCGTCTGGCGGTCGATCGGAGGTCCGTGGACGGGGCGGAGGCCTACCGGCTCGTGGTCGGCCGCGGGGGAGTCGAGGTGACCGCGGGGGGCCCGGCGGGGCTCGCCCACGGCCTCCACACCCTCGTCCAGCTCGTGGACGGCGTGCGTCCGGCCGGAAGCGAACCCCTCGTGCTGCCCGGCCTCGTCATCGAGGATCGCCCGTCGTTCCCCGAGCGCGGGATCATGCTCGACGTGAGCCGCGATCGGGTTCCCACGATGGAGACCCTCCTCGAGCTCGTGGATCGGTTCGCGGGCTGGAAGATCAACCGCCTGCAGCTCTACACCGAGCACACGTTCGCCTACCCCGCCCACGAGGTGGTCTGGCGGGACGCCGACCCTCTGACCCCCGGGGAGATCCGTCACCTCGACGACTACTGCGCGGAGCGCTTCATCGAGCTGGTCCCCAACCAGCAGAGCTTCAGCCACCTGCACCACTGGCTCGTCCACGAGGACTACCGCGACCTCGCGGAGTGCCCCGAAGGCATCGAGCACCCCTTCAGCTCCGAGGTCGAGCCCTTCTGCCTGTGCCCCACCGATCCCGCCTGCCTCGACTTCCTCGGAGGGCTCTACGACGAGCTCCTGCCCTGCTTCCGCAGCCGGTGGGTGAACGTCGGCTGCGACGAGACCTACGAGCTCGGCGAAGGCCGCAGCGCCGCGCTCTGCGAGGAGCTGGGCGTGGGCCACGTCTACCTGGAGTTCCTGCGCGAGATCGGACGGCTGGTGCGGGATCGGGGACGACGGATGCAGTTCTGGGCGGACTTCGTCCTGTCCCACACCGACCTGGTGGGAGAGCTGCCGCGGGACGCGGTGCCGATGCTCTGGGGCTACGACGCGGACCATCCCTTCGAGGAGGAGTGCGCGGTGCTCGCGGAGAGCGGGCTCGCCTTCCACGTCTGCCCGGGCACGAGTAGCTGGCGGAGCATCGGGGGGCGCACCACGAACATGCGCGCGAACGTCGCCTCCGCGGCGCGCCACGGCCGCGAGGCGGGAGCGGCGGGGATCCTCGTCACGGACTGGGGCGACCGCGGCCACCTGCAGCCGCAGGCGGTGAGCTTGCCGGGCTGGGTCCTGGGCGCCGCGCTCGCCTGGAACGCCGAGGGCGATCCCCCCGACGAGAGCGACCTGGCCGACCTGGTGAGCCGCCACGCCCTCGAGGATCCCACGGGCGTCGCGGGAGAGCGTCTGCTCGCCCTGGGCCGCACCGGCGAGCTCGTCGGTGCCGAGTCCCGCGGCGGGGGGCCCCGCGGGGGGGGGGGGGGGGGGGGGGGCGGGGGGGG
>CAYRXS010000238.1:0-4960 GCA_964428225.1 uncultured Planctomycetaceae bacterium | reverse complement strand
GTGGAGCCCAGGGGCGTCGGGGGAGTGCGACTGGGCGCCCGGGGCCGCACCGGGTAGCGCGCGGGGGCCGAGTCCCCCAACGCCTCCCCCCTCTTCGAGATCCTGACCGGGGAGCCCGGGATCTTCCCCCCCGAGCGGGTCGAGAACCTGGGCGCGGAGGGCCTGGAGGCGGCCCTGGAGCACGTGGAGTCGCTCCGGCCCCTCCTCGAGGCCTGCCCCACCGCTCGTCCCGACGCGGAGCTCCTCCACGACGAGCTCGCCTGGGCCGCCCGGACCCTCGCCCTCGCCGCCCGCCTCGGCCTCGCCCGCTTCCGCGCCGGCCCGGAGACGCCCCTGAAGGCCCTGCCCACCGAAGAGCGCGAGGCCCTGGCCGACGCGCTCGCCGCCCTCGTCGACGACCACCGCGCCCTGTGGCCCGCCCGCTCCCGCCCCGGAGGGCTGGAGCGCTCCGTGGAGTGGCTCGACCGCCCCGGCGAGCTCCTGACGGTCCGCTGAGGAAGTCGCTCCAAGCACGGACCGGCACTTCGAGGCATCTCCATGACGATGAGCATCGAGCCGATCAGAAACCGCCTGGTAAGAAGAGGCAGCAAGATCTTCCGGCAGCCGGCTTCCTTCGTGGCTTTCAGCAAGGTCGAGGAATCCGATCGATTGCTCAACGACCTCGAACACCACCCGCACGCCTTCGTGGTCGCCTGTCTGATGGATCGCCAAGTGCGTGCTGAGCTGGCGTGGCTGGTCCCCCATCGTCTGCGAGAACGACTTGGATCGTTCGCCTTCTCACGCCTGCGTCGCCTGAGCGAGCGTCGCATCCGCCATCTGATGACGAACCCGGAGCCTCTTCATCGGTTCACAGATACGATGTCGCACGTTCTGCACTTGGCCATCCAGCGGATCTCGCGTCAGTACGGGGGAGACGCGTCCGCCATCTGGTTCGATACGCCCTCGAGCGCCGAGGTGGTCCGTCGCTTCCTCGAGTTCGATGGATTCGGACCGAAGCTCGCCACCATGGCGGCCAATCTCCTGGCCCGGGACTTCAAGGTTCCCTTCGCGGACTACTATTCGATCGACGTATCCGCGGACGTCCACGTGCGTCGGGTCCTGGCGAGACTCGGTCTCGTGCGTGAGAAGGCGAAGGTCGAGGAGGTCGTCTACGCCGCCCGCGCGCTCCACCCCCGGTTCCCGGGGATCATCGACTATCCGTTGTGGGAGGTGGGGCGCACCTGGTGTCGGCCAAGGAGGCGCGATTGTGGTGCGTGCTATATGGCGGACGTGTGCCCAAGCGCGTAGCGCACGCTGGTGTCCGAACGGAAGCGAGCATCAAGACCGCCCAGTTTCTACCACTTCTCCGACCCAGGGTGGTCAGGCCCGTCTGGTGATGACGGGACGATGGTTTTCGCCGGCCGAGCCATTGCGTGCCTTTGCCGTGGCCTTGCCTCATAGCCGCCAGAGTTCATTGGTGCCGACAAGCAGCGAATTCGAGAAGAACTCAACCAAGGGAGCAAAGGGGGCGAACGCCGGATTCGTGAAGGCCCGCGTGAGCGGGAGGGGCCGAACGAGGATCCCCCCCATCCTCTCATCCTCCTGGAGGAGCACGGACGGGGCGAAGAAGATGACCCCCAGCACGGATCCCTCGGCGACCTCCGTCCCCGAGTCCGATTCCGGCCTCGGCAGCGCACTCGCGATTCCGGCTCCGACCGTCTCCAGAGCTTTGCTCAGCTCCGACCGACCGTGTCGATACGCGGGGATACCGCCTTCGTCTTCCAACCAGCGGACGCCGAGGACCTTCTCCAGGGAGACGGCCACGAAGCCCGGCCTTCCCTTGGATCGAAGTTGGGTCGAGGCGTCCTTCACATTGCGGATGATCGTCTCCGTCTTCGCGGGGCGTTTGCACTCGATACCCCAGTCGGGACCATCTTCCTGGACCATGAGCACGTCCGTCTCGCCCAACTCGATCGTGTGGTGACCGCAGGCCTGGAGGGCTCCCGCGACTTCGACTTCGAAGAGGTGGTCCCCGGGCTGGCCTTCCGCGCTCCCGCGGCCGTCGAATCTCAGCTCCCGAAGATGCCGAATCCGCGCCCTGCGGCCCGGTGCTCTCCCCAGCACTCTCAGGCAGCGCACGACGCCGTCCAAGCGGAGCATCGAGACAAAGGCGGGCTTGAAACGCTCGCGGTCGGAGTAGAAGGGGCCCTCGGGTCCGAGGTGAGAGCCTTTCTTCCCTCCCAACCACTCCACCTCGCGAATCGTTCCATGCAATCCGGTTCCGGGGGAGAGCGAGCCTCCGGTCTCCTCGAACAGCGCCCGCGCCTCGTGGGCGATCGCGAAAGCCCGTTCGCCCGTGGATTCGAGCCTCTCGCGCTGCTTCCGGCTCCTACGCGCGGAGCGGGAAAACGCGAGGCTCTCCAATTCCAGCAGGGGAGCGATTCCGCCAACGAACAGCCCAGTGAGCTCGGCCAGCAGGTCTCCCCGCAGAGGCGCATCTCGGAGAATGCCGAGGGCGTCCTTCAATCCATCGCGCATCACTCGAGTCGTCCGCCCCACCACCTCGGGTCGCAGACCGCATCGATCCGCGACGTCGAGCCACACTCGAGGTGTGAGCTTTCGCCCCTTCCCCCCGATTGGCATCGCCATGGTCTCCTCGTGCAGCAGAACACGAGTGCACATCAGGTCATAGGCCGGGGAAAGGCGATGGATGCCATCGGATCCGAGCAAGGAGATGTTCTTGAGGTGCAGATCCCAGTTCCCCAGCCACCAGGAGACATAGAAGAGCTTCCAGAGCTCGAGGCCATCGGCCAGCGGTTCGTCGGAATAACGCTCCAGGAGTCTGGCACACAACTCCGCACTGCCCCGGTACTTGTCCCGAGGCAATTGCTCAGCCAGTTGACAGAAGTCCTCCACAGGATGTCGTTCGCCGTTCTCACCGCGGTCGAAGCGACGCGCCAGCAGAGCCAGGCTGCCGTCCGAAAGACGGACGAGACCCGTAGTGTGAGTACGCAGCCCAAGGGACGAGGCAATGCGGGTACAGACGTGCTCGTTTTGGGGCAGGTCCGGATAGGTTTCCGTGGGAGGTTTGAGAATGTACTGCCCTCCGTCGTGGAGCACGCGCAGGCTGCCACGCTCCTTCCCCAGTGCGATCTTCTTCTGCACGCCCGAGAGGCTCACCCTGCCGGCCATCTCGAGACCCAGCAGATGGAGAGTCCCCGGCTCACCTTCGAGACCGGGGATCTTCCTGGTCCCGAAGAGCCGCCTGGCGCACCGAGCGTGGTACTCGCTTGCACTCTCGACGTCGAGCGGCTTCAGGCAGGCGAGACAGCGGTCAATCCTCTGCATCCGCTTTCTCCTCGAGCGACTCGATGTGGATGGCGCCGGTGCAATCGCCGCACAGAGCCAGGATCTGGCCAAACCAGTCGTCGACCTGAAGACGGAGCTTGGCGATCGCCAGATCGTGCAGCCAACCCTCGGGAAGCAACCCCATGAAGAAAGGGCTGGGGCCCCGCCATTCATAGGATTCCTCCCGCTTCGGCAGGGTCCGGCTCACGGCTGGGGCATCCGGATCCGAGAGCCACGCTTTCGCGTACCGGAACCGCATGCCGCTCTCGGTCTCCTCGATCGAGCCGGCGAGCCTTCGGTCGTGGAACACCCTTCCCTTCCTCATCTCGGTCGGTCGCCCTCCGTGAGGGGCGAGACGTGCAACCCCAGTCCGAACACCTGCAGGACGAGGAGGATCTGCTCCAGGCGCAGCGAGGGTTTGCCGCTCTCGAGCTCCGACACGAATCTCCGCCCGACCCCCGCGAGCACGGACAGGTCGGTCTGGGTCATTCCGCGCGTCCGGCGTCTCTCGCGGACGGTCCGTGCGAGTTCCTGTGTGAAGTCCATTCGGATGCTCCCGATCGGGTGCAAGAACCTGAGCCAGCCTCGAGTCTAGGCTGCTCGGCAGGAGAATCAATCGCCTTGACACAGAAATGCTCCCGATCGGGAGCATGTGGCGTGCGAAGGTGCGAATCTCGTGGCCCGAGCTTGAGATCGTGGACCAGGTGCACCCGATCGGGATCACGAGACTACCCCAGCGGGGCACCAGACGGACGGACAGCTTCGGCGAGGCTCGCGCCGTCACGGCCGAGGGAGGAGTTGAGCCCGACCCGCGCCCTCCCAAGATGTCGCAAGTCCACCGGGGCAGAGTGGGTCGGGCCACGAAGCTCGGGGAGTCCGCCGGAGGCTAGGAAATCCGGCCGGGAGCGTCCTATCCGCCAATGCGGAGGGGTAGGGGTCGTAGCGTAGGGGGGGTGCGGAGCCCCGGAATCCCATGAGGGCCACCATCGGATCGACTCTTCTCCTGATCTGGCTCGCCGGCCTGTTCCTGGTCGTGCGGGCGGTGGTTCCGGGATCCGGGCGCGCGCCCGTGGACCCCTGGACGGCCGAGCCGGCGGATGGCGTGGGGGCTGCCGAAACAGCGACCCTCCCGGTCTTCGTCGCACCGTCCCGGGACGAGGGTCCGGCCGGCTCGAAGCCGGCCCGGGCCCGCCTCGGGCCCCTTCCCCCCGGCTCCGAGCGCTACCGAGGCTTCCTCCGCCGCCTCTTCCTGCCCGCCCGCTCCCGCGCCGCCGAGGCCCGGGGAGCGTCTCTCGCCGAGCGGAGGCTCCTCGACTACCTCCTCGACCGCCAGGGGGGAATCCGGCCCTGGGAGAGGAACGCGGCCGATCCCGAGGCCGTCTCGTAAGTTTCTTTTCGGGGTTTCCGAGAAGGATATCCCCCCCGAGAGCGCCCTAAGCACCAGGGCGATCCGTGCGAGCCAACCACGACATCTCCGAGGATCTTGCGATCCGCTCGAGCATCCTGGCGGGAGACCGGGAGGCCGCCGAGACCTTCTTCCGGCGCCATCTCGACGCCCTGTTCGAGTTCGTCCACTACCCCAACCTGAAGGGTTCAGAATTCCGTTTCTGGACTTACGTCGATCTCGGAGTGC
>CAYRXS010000237.1:0-10496 GCA_964428225.1 uncultured Planctomycetaceae bacterium | reverse complement strand
GGATTCCTCCGCGCTGACCGAGGAGATCCGCGAGGAGGAATCCGCGCTCTCTGCCTATGCGAACGACGTCGTCCAGGGCGACGTCGCCCAGGAGCCCGGTCTCGTCACCTACTCCCGCGACGCCCTGGGCGATACCCGGATCGGGAAGCGCGTGGTCGCCGTCACCAAGGACACGTTCGAGAACGTGTACTTCGTCCTCGAAGGCTCGTGGGTGACGTTCAACGCGGGCTTCGTGTGGCGCAACGGCGACCGGCGGCTGCTCGGCGACCTGATGGAGCCGGAGGTGACGCACGAGGAACCTCTATTCGACGACTGGTGGTACTACGTGGCGCGGTGAGGCTCAGCCCGGCTTCCGGGTGACGAAGAAGACGTAGCCGCACCAAGCGGAGGTCTCCCGGTACGTGGCGATCTCCTTCCGGCTCTCGGCGATCACCTCGAGCGCCACCGGATCGGCGCGGTGCTTCCGCTCGAGCTCGGGGAGCATGCGCTCCAGCGGCGCGTAGTACTCGTCGAGCCAGCAGGTCTCCGGGAGCGGGAAGTGTCCGAGCTCCTCGTAGCCGCACTCCGCGATCGTCGCGCGGTTGTGTTCGACGTCGGTCAGGGGGGGATACGCGCCGCCCCAGTAGCTCTGGCAGGACTCCGGCGGGTCCGATTGCAGCCAGGTGAGCTCGGAGACGGCCAGGCATCCTCCCGGGCGCAGGAGCGGCTTCCAGGACCGCAGCCCCCCCTCGAAGCCGACGTTGTAGATCGCCCCCTCCGACCAGATCAGATCGAAGCTCTCCTCGGGAAGCTCGAGTGCGCCCATGTCCCCCACCCGCGCCTCGATGCGATCGCCCAGGCCCGCCCGCTCCGCCCGGCGGCCGAGCTCATCCACGAACGCGGGGTGGTTGTCCACTGCGACGATCGTCCCCTCGCTGCACCGCGCGAGGTCCAGGGTCTGGGCTCCGCTACCGCAGCCCAGGTCCAGGATGCGGGGCGCGAGCCCCAGGTCCGGGAGCATGGAGTACGCGCGCCGAGTCGCGGCGGCGCTCCCGGGCCCCAGGCGGGGGAGCGCGGGGCTGTAGATCTCGAAGAAGACCTCGGGCAGTTCTCGTTCTTCCATCGTTCGTTCCGGGCGAGGATTCGTGGCGGATCCGAGAGGATACGGGACCGAGGCTCCATGTCATCGCTCGTCGCGACGAGCACGTGCACGAACCGTGACACGCCCCTTACCCTCGCTGCGTTGACGACCTCCCCCACGCTCCGGAGCATGGAGCCATGACGATACTCGCGAAGATCCTCGGCGTGACTCTGGTCGCGACGGCCGTCGCCGTGCCGACCGTGGCGCAGGAAGGCCTGCGCACGTTGACCGCCGAGCAGATGGAGGAGGACTTCTTCCTGCTCGCGGAGACCCTCGAGCGCGAGCACGGTGGGCTCACGCGCTATGCGACCCGGGACGAGATCGACGAAGCCTTCGAGGAGGTCCTGTACGCGGTGTCGGAGGAGCGGACGGCCGTGGAGTTCTTTCGCATCGTCTCGGAGCTCCTGGCGAAGGTGAGGTGCGGGCACACGCGGGCCCGGATCCGCGGGACCGACCAGCGCGAGGTCCTCGGGCTCCGGGGACTGCTCCCATTCGAGGTCGCCCTGCGCGGAGAGCGCGCGTGGATCACCCGCCGGCTCGTGGATTCCGGACCCCTGGAGCCGGGCAACGAGATCACCTCCATCGACGGCCTCACGACCGCGGAGATCCGACGTCGGGCCTTCTCGCGCCTCTCCGGCGACGGAGCGATCGAGACGGGCAAGGAGCGGCAGCTCGAGCGTGAATTCGCGACGAGGTACGTGCTGCTGGTCGCCGACCCGGCCGCGGGGATCGAGAGCTACCGCGTGGGGATCGCGGGATCCGACACGGAGGTCGAGGTCGAGGGCATCACCCAGGCCGCCTTCGCCGGCGCTCGCGTCTATCCCCCCGCGCGCCCCCTCATCGACCTCGAGGTGCGAGACGACGAGGACGTCGGCATCCTGCACGTCAGGCAGTTCGCCGACCCCGGGGGCGACAAGAGCTTCCCCGAGCTGCTCGCGGACTCCTTCCTGACGCTCGAGGAGAAGGGGGTCGGTCACCTGGTCCTCGACCTGCGGGGAAACGGCGGGGGCAGCGACACCTACGGCGCGTTGCTCGTGTCGTACATGACCGACGAGCCCTTCGGCTACTTCGACCGCATCGAGGTCACGGAGGGCTACGAGGGCCCGGGCGGCGTCGTGAGCGAGGACGGGAGGCGCCTGGTGACCGACCACCCCGGCCTGCAGATCCAGTCGCCCGCGGAGCACACCTTCCCCGGCGACGTCTACCTGCTGGTCGACGGCTGGACCTTCTCGACGGCCGCGGACGTGGCCACCGTCGCCCACTACAAAGAGCTCGCGGTCCTGATCGGCGAGGAGACCGGCGGCGGCTACGACGGCAACACGAGCGGCGCGTCCGAGCGGATCGTCCTCCCGAGCTCGGGGATCACCGTGAACGTGCCCTGCTGGATGTACACCACCGCGAACGTCGGGCACTCCCATCCCGGGCGCGGCGCGATACCGCACCGCCCGAAGAGGCCCTCGATCGAGGACGTCCTGGCCGGAAGGGACGTCGAGCTGGAGCTCGCCCTCGAGCTCGTCCGGGGCGACTGAGCCGAAGCGGGGACGAGCTGCGCCGCCCGGCGACATCGGGTAGAGTGCGCGTCGGGCGCGCTCGCCTCGCGCGGGATGCGCACGCCGTCGACGGCCGAACCGCTTGGCAAGGAGCTGGAAATGAACGCGCAAGGTGACCCTCGGAACGGACGACCCTCCCGCCGCGAATTCCTCGAGATGAGCTCCGGCGCCCTGGCCGGAGCCTCCCTGGCCGGTGCCCTCGGCGCTCGCCAGGGGAATGACGGCGACGAGACGCTCCGGATCGCCCTGGTCGGCTGCGGGGGCCGGGGCACGGGAGCCGCGGCCCAGGCCATGTCGACCGCGGGCCCGACCCGCCTCGTGGCGATGGCCGACGTCTTCCCGGACCACCTCGAGCGGAGCCTGACCGGGCTCTCGACGAACTTCGCCGCGCAGCTGGACGTCCCCGAGGAGCGGCAGTTCGTCGGCTTCGACGGCTACCGGAAGGCGATCGACGCGATCGCCCCCGGCGGAGTGGTCCTCCTCACCACTCCCCCCGTCTTCCGCCCCCTCCACCTCGAGTACGCGGTGGCCAAGGGCTGCCACGTGTTCATGGAGAAGTCGTTCGGCGTCGACGCGCCGGGCGTCCGCCGGGTGCTCGCGGCGGGGAAGGAGGCCGCGCGGAAGAACCTCAAGATCGCGGGCGGGTTGATGAGCCGCCACTACCCGTCGATGCAGGAGACGGTGCGCCGCATCCGCGAGGGCGCTATCGGCGACGTCATTACCTGCTGGGTGTACCGCGAGCACGGCTCGTTCGGGATCCGGCCGCGGCGCGACGGGGACAGCGAGCTGGCGCACCAGATCCGCAACTTCAACAACTTCTACTGGCTGAGCGGCAGCATCATCCTCGACTGGATGATCCACAACCTCGACGTGGCGTGCTGGGCGAAGGGCGCGTGGCCGATCTCGGCGCAGGGCCAGGGCGGCCGCCAGGTGCGCCGGGAGAACGACCAGCTCATCGATCACTGCGCCGTCGAGTACACCTTCCCCGACGGCACACGGATGATGGCGCAGGGACGACACCTGGAGGGCTGCTTCAACTTCTGGGGCGACGTCATCCACGGCACGAAGGGTTGCGCGGAGCTCGGCGAGGGGATCGGCAAGCCCCGGATCTACGACGGCTTTCACCGGGACGGCGCACGCCTGCTGTGGGAGGCGGACGACGATCCCCGCAACGGCTACCAGGTCGAGCACGACCGCCTGTTCCGGGCGATCCGCGAGGACCTCCCCCACAACGAGACGGAGCGCTGCGCCCGCGCCGCGATGGTCGGGATCCTCGGCCGAATGGCCGCGCACTCCGGCAAGCTCGTCACCTGGGATCAGGCGATGAGCTCCGAGCTGGAGCTGGCGCCGGGCCTGGAGGAATTCACCCTGGATTCCGCGGCGCCCGCCGTGCCGGACGAGACGGGCCGCTACCCGCTCCCCCGCCCGGGCATCACCAAGGCGTTCTGACCGGCGGCGCCAGCTGCCCGTTCAGGGCCCGGGGTAGACGTAGCAGGCCGCCTCGCGATCGTTGCGGACGAGGAGATACCGCCCGGCGAGGACCGGCTGGTTCCAGGTCTTGGAGCCCAGCACGTCGAAGCGCTGAAGCACGCGCTCGCCCTCGGCGGAGGCCTCGACGATCGCCACCTCGCCGCTCTCCGCCTGGATCAGGAGGTGGGAGCCAACGCCGAGCACCTGACCGTGCCCCCAGCGGCTCCCCTTCCAGACGCGGCGGCCCGTGTCCGGATCGATGCACGCCAGCCGGCCCTCGTCGAGGCCGAGGACGTGCTCTCCCTGAACGACCAGGTTGGTGAACTTCGCCTTCATCGCCATGCTGCGCCACGCCTCGCTCGCGTCCCACGCGCCGTCCTCCTTCCTCGTGACTTCGAAGAGGCGCGCGCCCTTGCCGTAGCCGATGGAGACCAGCACGCGATCCGGCGGCAGCACCACCGGATTGGCGACGTTCGCCGCGGCTTCCGGGATCGGGGTCGACCAGAGCAACTCTCCCGTCTCGACGCGGTGCCCGGCCAGGTGCGTGGCGTAGACGATCACGAGTTGCTCCTCGCCGTGGAGCGAGCGCAGGACGGGCGAGCTGTAGCTGCCCTCGAACTCCCCGGTGCGCCAGCGCGGCTCGCCGGACTCGAGGTCGTAGGCCGCGAGCGAACCGCCCGGTCCCTTGCCGAGGGTGACGATCACCAGATCGCCCACGACCAGCGGGCTCGAGCTCATCCCCCACTCCAGGTTCAGGTGCTCGCTCTCCGCCAGCGTCCGGCGGGTCCAGCGCGGCTCTCCGGTGCGCAAGTCGAGGCAGTCCAGGATGCCGGTGGCGCCGAAGGTGAGCACGCGCTCGCCGGCGATCGTCGGCGTCGCGCGCGGCCCGTCGCCCCCCAGAGCCTCCGAGAACCGCGCCTCGTGGCCGTGCGTCCAGATCGCCGCGCCGTCGTCCAGGGCGTAGGCCACGACGCACTCCTCTTCGCCGCGCTGCTCCTGGGTGATCGCCAGACCGCGCGCGACGGCGAAGGAGGACCAGCCGAGGCCGATCTTGCGGCGCCATCGCTCGACCGGCTCGACCTCGAACCAGGTCGCGGACAGGGCGTCCGGCGCCACGCGGTTCGTCCGCCCCGGGCCGAGGAACTCCGGCGAGTCCAGCGCGCCGGGCACATCCTCGAGCCAGGCGGCGACGTTCAGCTCCAGCTCGTCGTAGACCTCGCCCGGGCGCGGCTCCCAGACCCAGCCGAGCTGCGGGAGGATGTCGCCGTGGTAGCCGTCGATGCGGATCACCGAGACCAGGACGATCCCCGCGCCGACCGCCGCGGCGACGACGAGCAACCGGAACCTCCAGCGCATCCCCGAGAACAGGAGCCCCCACACCGGAATCCAGAGCACGAGCAGCGCGCACTCCAGCATCACCAGCCCCGAGCGGTACTGCGAGTCGTTCAGACGGGGAACGAGCCGGATGCAGAGCAGCGCCGCCACGATCAGGGCGGCGACGACGAGAAACGTCTTCCAGCGGATCCTTCGGGCTTCCTTCATGGCGGGATCGTGCGTACGGTGTCGGCTGTCCTTCCTCACACTATGGGGTATGCGTGCGCGGGGCGTACGCGCGAGAATCACGAAAGGGGATCCGAATGGCGACAGGATCGAGACAGCGACGGCGTCCGCTGAAGACGAACCAGAAGGAGCTCGTGAAGCTCTCGGTCTCGGGCGAGGTCATCCCCGCGGTCTGGCCCAGCGCGAGGATGTACCGCCTGGGAGGGGACGGCGTCTCCCGGTTGCTTCCCGGCACGGGCGGCATCTGCTACAGCCACCAGGTGGGAGACAGCGCCTGTCACATCCAGGGCGACCACGTTGAGGCGGGAGTGACGATCAAGCACTCCAACAAGGACTACAACGCGTCGCTCAACGTCCTGTCCTGCATGGGCAACGAGGCGGTGGTCGTCAGCGGCAAGGCCGAGGGAGCCAAGGGCACGGTCTGTGGCACCCACGGCGGCGTCGAGCACGTCATCGTGGATTTCGCGGCGGCGACGCTCCGGAAGCTGCGTATCGGTGACAAGGTCCAGGTCGCCGCCTTCGGCGCCGGTCTCGAGCTCGTCGACCATCCCGACGTCCAGGTGATGAACTGCGATCCCCGGTTGCTCGGCAAGTGGGGCATCACGGTGGGCGCCAAGGGGAAGCTCCGCGTGCCCGTCACCCACGTCGTGCCCGCGAAGATCATGGGCAGCGGTCTGGGCTCCCCTACCTCCTACCGGGGCGACTACGACATCCAGATGTTCGACGAGGCCATCGTGGACGAGTACGACCTCGCGTCGCTGCGTTTCGGCGACCTGGTGGCGGTGACGGACGCCGACCACACGTTCGGGAGACGCTATCTCGGAGGCGCGATATCGGTGGGCGTGATCGTCCACAGCCGCAGCGACGTGAGCGGACACGGCCCGGGAGTTGCGAGCCTGCTGACCAGCAAGGACGGCGCCCTGGAGCCGCGTCTGGACGACAACGCCAACATCGGCAAGTACCTCCGGCTCGGCAAATGGCGGCAGAGCCGCGCCCGGAAGTAGCGCCCGACGGGGTGTCCCGACGGAGAGTGGTCGGGAAGCGACGTGCTCGGTATCGTTTGACGACGTACCGATCGACCACTCGCCGAGGAGAGGATCATGGATCGTCCGCCGCACGTGCCGAGCTGTTCTCGTCGGAGGTTTCTCTCGCAATGCGCGTTCTGCGCGGGCGGGATGGCGCTCGGAGCTCGCGGGCTTCGAGCCGACGTCCGGCGCACCGCCAAGCCCAGGATCCGTCTCGTCTTCTGCGAGACGGCCAACGACAAGCCGATCTGGCCCAACGTCGGCTACGACTTCGACGCGCGACGTGATCGGCTGATTCGGATCCTGACCGAGGGCTGCCCGGAGGTGGAGTTCCTGACAACCCGGTTGATGGACGATCCGAAGGAGGCGGACGACGTTCTCCAGGGTGACGCGGAGGTGGACGGCTATCTCGTGTGCGTCCAGGGCCTCGGGTGGGGCAACGACATCACCAAGCTGTGCGCGACGGGCAAGCCGACGCTGCTCGTGGACAACCTGTACGGCGGATCGGGGATGTTCCTGACCCGACAGGCCGGGATCATGAGCGCGGGCCATCCCGTGGACTGGGTCAGCTCGTCCGACGACCAGGACATCGTGAGCTCGGCGCGGGGCTTCGCGCTGCTCGGTGAAGGCAAGAGCGCCACGCAGGTGGCCGCCGCCTTCCGGACGGCGCGACGCGCGAACACGCCCACGGAGCTCGACTGGACGTGCAAGGAGGACAAGGTTCCCGAGCCGGACTTCGGCGCCCTGGAGAGCGTCGGGCCCCCGCGAAGGCTCCTCGTCGTCGGCGGCGGATGGGGCGGCGACGAGTTCCGCAAGGCCGCGTACGACGTCACCGGCATCGAATTCGTGCCCATCGAGTTCGAGGAGCTGACCGCGGCGTACAAGAACGCGCCCCGCGACTACGCCGAGGGGTATGCGAACCGCTGGATGAAGACCGCGGCAGAGGTCGTCGAGCCGGATCGGGCCGAGATCGTGAAGTCCGGTGCCCTCCTCAAAGCCATGCAGAATCTGATGTGGCAGCACGACGGTGCCGTCGGCATCAGCATCAACTGCCTCGGCGGATTCTACGGGGGCCACATCGAGGCCTATCCCTGCCTCGGCTTCGCCCAGCTCAACGACGATGGCTTCGTCGGAGGCTGCGAGGCCGACCAGATGTCCGCGTTGACGATGGTCGTCATGGGCGGGCTCGTCGGTCGCCCGGGCTTCATCTCCGATCCGGTGATCGACACCTCGAAAAACGAGATCGTCTACGCGCACTGCGTGGCCATGACGAGACCCTTCGGGCGGGGCGGGAAGGCGAACCCCTACCGCATCCGCAGTCACTCCGAGGATCGGAAGGGCGCTTCGATCCAGTCGCTCCTGCCCGCGGGCTACATGACCACCACGCTCGAGATCAACCCCGTCTCGAAGCAGATGCTGATGCACCGGGCCAAGACGACCGGCAACTGCGACTCCGACATGGCCTGCCGCACGAAGCTGCGGGCCGTGGTGAAGGGCGATATCGAGAAGCTGACCGAGAACTGGCGCATGGGTTGGCACCGGGTGACCTTCTACGGCGACCTGAAGCCGCACGTGGTCGAGCTGAGCGAGCGTCTGAAGCTGGAGCTGATCGAGGAGGCCTGATCGAGCGGCTCAGCCGCCGTCCCGCCGGCTCGTGAGGGCCCGAATCGCCGCCGCCAGGCGCGCGGGGGAGCGGTCGTCCCTCAGGTCGTGGACGCTCGTCTCGTTCGGCGCGAGCTCCCGCCGGAGGTCCGCCAGCAGCCGGGCGCGGACGACGAGCAGGGTCGGCGCGGCCGGAGGAAAGAGGAGCGGCCGCAGAGCGGGCCACAGCCCCTCGCCGCCCAGCTCCAGGGGACCGACCTCGTCCACGACGACGAGCTCGGCGTTCCCTCCCGCGCGCAGGACCTCCTCCGCCACGGCGAGCCCGTCGGGCAGGAGGAAGTATCGGCCCGTCCTCGCCGCGCCCTCGGCTCCCGTCGTGCGAAGGAGAGGCAACCGACGCTCTCCCCCCTGCTCGACCAGGTCGTAGCCGAGGATCTCGTCGCCGTCGTGAACGCTCTCGCTCAGAAACCCGCGCACTTCGAGCGACCGCTCCTCCAGCTCGCGGAGCGCGGCGCCGAGGCACGTGGTCTTCCCGGAGTGAACGTCTCCGGTCAAGAGGAGGATCATGGCGGTCGGGGGCGACGTCGCGTCAGGCGAAGTCGAAGTCGCCCAGGGTGTAGTACCAGTTCTCCGCGGCCCACTCCAGGGCGAGCTCGGTGGCGTAGGTCCTCGCGACGAGGAAGAACGGGGTCTCCTCGGAGGAGTAGGCCATCTCCGTGAAGAGCTCGTGCTCCCAGCGATACCCGGGAACGAGGAACTGCAGCCGCTTCAGACCTGCGTCCCCGGTGAGGGTCTCGCATCGCCCCACGATCGCGCGCCCCGCCTCGGGGTGTTCGCGGGAGAGGAGGAGATCCGCGATCACCGCCATGTCCGGGCTGACGAAGTTGGGCCCCAGGACGCCGACGCCGAGGAGCTCCTGGTCTGCGTCGCTCCGCGCCTCGATCACGTAGTAGGAAACGTCCGGCCGGCGCGTGTAGCGCCAGCTCATGTACCGGGAGTCTCGAACCGCCGCCAGGGTGAAGTCGTCCTTGCACCGGTCCCACAGGTCGTCCAGATCGTCGCTGAAACGCTCCTTCACCTCGACCCGGATGCCGGGCGTCTTCGCGGGCGCGCCCGAAGGCCGAAGGTCCTTGGAGAGGATGTGGAGGTCGTGCAGGTGGGTGTAGCCGAGCAGGCGGCGGCCCACCCGGAACGCCTCGGGGCTGGGGAGGCCGTACATGACGATCTCCCGGTCCGAGCGCCCGTAGTGGTCGACGAAGCGGTTGCACATGTCGACGAACACGCCGGGCTTTCGCAGGCCCCGGCGGCACTCCTGGTCCGCCATGGAATCCAGGACCAGCCCGAAGACGCACGTCCGTCCCGAGCAGTGCATCCGGATCGGGACCGCCGCGTACTGGCTCACCACCTCCCCGGAAGGGCGCTTCCCCAGGTAGATGTGAGTCCCCTCGGGGTTGTCGAGGAACTTCCAGGCCCAGTGTTCCCGGGACCGCTCGATGCGAAACACCTTGCTGAACAGCCGGAGGATCTCCTCCTCGTCACCGGGCTCGTAGGGGCCAATCGTGTACCGATGGTTCCCCGGCGTGGAATCCCCGCGCCCTACCATCGAGGGGCTCTCCAGAATGCGTAGGCCAATCCTGATTCCAACCGGTTTCCTCTCCCTGACGAATCGGAGCCGCGGCGCTCGGACAAGACGGCGCCGTCCGGCCGCCGTTCAAGTCTTGCACGGCTCGCGGGAGAGTGCAACGGAAGGCTTCCGGGAAGCGCAGGACTCCAGGTGACTCACGGACGGGGCCGCCACCTCGCGAACGATCGGCATCGCCGATCGACCGGCCTCCGTCGGGTTTCGCGCTTCGGGAGCCCCCGGCGGGGCTCCCGGGAACCGCCACTCAGCGGCGGTACGTGAACGTCGCGAACACCGAGCGGCGGATCTCCTCCCACCCGTTGGGGTATTCGTTGCGGTACGGATCGCACAGCCCCTGCACCCCGATGCCGAACTCCATGTGCTCGCCGGGGTGCCAGCCGAGACGCACGTCGCTGCGCAGGTACTCGGCGCTCTCGTAGTCCGACCCCATGGCGTCGACCATGTAGAACCCGGCGTCGACCTCCCAGTCCTCCCACAGGTCGTAGTAGGAGCGGAGGCTGGCGACGTTCTTGGGCGTGTAGTTGTCG
>CAYRXS010000236.1:0-10551 GCA_964428225.1 uncultured Planctomycetaceae bacterium | reverse complement strand
GACCTGGGGTACGTTGAAGCAGTGCTCGGTCGTGCCGCCATCGCACACCAGATCGTAGCTCGCGCGGAGCTCGTCGGGGATCGGCTCGTTCAGGTCGAGCCGGTACGTCGGATGCTCGTCCTCCACGAAGTCGATGCTGTGCACCGCGGAGTAGCCGAGCATGCGAAAGAACGTGTCCTGGTGTACACGCTCACCACGCTCCGCGAAGGGATCCACGACGATCTCGTCCGCCTCGAGCGGGCGCGTCTCGAGGTCCTCCGCGGCCAGCAGCTCGCGCAGCTCGTCGTAGCTGCCGCCGATGCGCTGCACGCCGTAGGTGATCGCGCCCCCGGCGCGAGGCCGATCGCGCAAGAGCCGCGCGAGGATGCGGATGGTGTTGGGGGTGAGTCCGATCGCGTCAGCGTACGGTACCGCGACAAAAAGCAACAGATTCCCGCCGCGCTGCCCTGCGGGAATCTGTTGCTTTTTATCGCGGTACCGTACGCTCTTCGGATGAGCACCACCGCTCGAGGGAAGATCGTCGCCGTGACGAGCTGTGGTGGCGACACCTTCGGACCGACGCTTCCGGAGCTCGTGCTCGCGCGCCACCTGGTTGGACGGAACTACGTCGTTCCGTTCGTCGTGCAGGAGGAGGGGCGGTTCACCGATACGCTTCGCGAGCTCGGGATCGAGACGATCGTCCGGCGCTACGCGGGGCACGGGCGGAAGGTCTGGCGCCGAGCGACCCGTGCGCTGGGCACCCCCGCCCTGGCCCGTCGGTTCGCGGACGCGGATTGCACGGTGGGCTTCCGGTTGAGCAGCACCCCGCTGGCCCTCGGGCTCGGGCGGCGCCTGGGGGTGCCCGTCGTGTCCTACCTGCACAGCTACTCGGACCGGGCCGACAAGTACGTGCGCTACGGCGTCGACCGGGCGGACACCGTGATCGCCGTCAGCCAGCGCACCGTTGACGCCTACGTCCGTGCCACCGAGGGCAAGCGCTCGAGCGCGCAGAAGGTGGAGCTCGTCCTCAACGGCATCGACGTCGAGGCCTTCCGGGCCGCCGGGGCGGAGATGGACGCCCGCGCCGCGTTCTCGATCCCGCGCGACGTCGAGCTGGTCGGGATGGCTGGCGCCGACCCCCGCAAGGGAACCGACGTCTTCGTCCAGGCCTCCGTCCGGATCGCCGCCGAGCGGCCGGACACCCACTTCCTGGTGGCCGGACGGTTCCGCTCCGAGAGCTTTCGCAAGGGCGTGGTCGCCGAGGCGGAGAGCGGCGGGATCGCCTCGCGCGTCCACTGGCTCGGCTTCCAGGAGAACATCGCCGCGATCATGCAGGCCTGCGACGTCTGGGCCATGCCCTCGCGCGCGGACGCGTTCCCGCTCGCGGGCCTGGAAGCCCAGGCCGCGGGGACGCCGATGGTCGCGAGCGCCGTGGGCGGCGTGCCGGAGATGGTGCTGGACGGCGAGACGAGCTTCCTGGTTCCCAAGGAGGATCCCGCGGCGCTCGCGGAGCGCGTGCTGACGCTGCTGGGTGACCGCGACCTCCGGACGAGGATGGGGGAGCGTGGGCAGAGCTTCATCTCCGAGAAGCTCTCGCTGAAACGACAGGTCGAGGAATTCGAACGATGCCTGCAGAGCCTGATACGACGCAAGACCCCCGAGAAGCCGGCGGAAGCCTGACCCTGCGCCTCACCGACGACGAGCTCCGCGAGGTGTTCCATCGTCACACGGCGCGCCGGTTCGGCGTCGGCGATCCGGAGTGGACCGAGCTCGTGGAGAGCCAGCGCAAGAAGCAGGGCAAGCGGCGTCTCAAGCAGGCGGTCCTGGGCTCGATCACGTCGCGCTTCACGCGCTCCCAGGAGAAGGTCAAGAGCTCGTACGAGGATTCCTGGGACGGGACGTCCGCGATCGATCAGGTCTCGGCCGAGAACCTGGACCTGTGCGAGTGGCGCGAGGAGGGGGCCGTCACCCGGGCTCCGGCGACCCCGGCCGTGCATCACCTGCTGCTGGCCCGCGCCCTCGAGGCGCTACGCCCGAAGACGGTCCTCGACGTGGGCTCCGGGAACGGGATGCACTCGTTCCTGCTCGCGAGCCTGTTCCCGGACGTCGCCTTCCACGGAGCGGAGCTCACCCGGGCCGGGATCGCGGAGGCCGAGAAGATCCAGGCGCTCCCGTCGTTGCCGAAGGAGATCGAGGAGTTCGCCTCGGGTCCCGTCGCCGACCCGCGCGCCTTCCAGCGGATCGAGTTCCACCAGGCGAGCGCCGCGGACCTCCCCTTCGACGACGGGGCCTTCGACGTGGCCTACACCTCGCTCGCCCTCGAGCAGATGGAGGAGATCCGCGACGTCGCGCTCGCGAGCGTCGCGCGGGTGGCACGCCGGTACGCCGTGATGGTGGAGCCCTTCCGGGACTTCAACACCGAGGGAATCCGCCACGACTACGTGCGCTCGCGGGACATCTTCTCCGCGCGCATCGAGGATCTCCCCGCGTTCGGCCTGCACCCCGTCCACGTGCTCAGCGACATTCCGTGCAAGGTGACGCTGGGGGTGGGGCTGGTGATCGCCGAGAAGCGCTAGCTGGAGAGCACGCCCAGCTCGCGGATCAGCCGCAGGATCCGCGCCGCCTCCGCCGGGCGGCAGACGAGCAGGTCGTGGTTCAGCGGGTCCCGGGAATTGTAGCGGTGCTCCTCGCCGCTCAGCTTGCAGACGTGCCAGCCCAGGGCCCGCGCGACCGTCTCGGGGGCGCAGGTGTCCCACTCGTGGAGCCTCGCCTCGCGCACGTAGACGTCGGCCTCGCCGCGCAGCAGCATCGCGACCTTGTAGCCCACGCTTCCGGCGTGAACGAGCTCGGCGCCCATCGCCTTCGCGAAGGCCTCGAGCCAGGGCGGCACCGTGCTGCGGCTCGCGATGATCCTCCGCGGCGCATCCGGCTCGCTCTCACCGAGCAGGAGCGGGTGATCGCCCGTGTTCCCCGCGCGCTCCCGTCCCTCGAGGGCCACGCCCCAGATCACGTCGCCGAGACACGGCACGGCAACCGCGGCCACGGCACAGCGCTGCTCGATCGTCAGCGCCACGTGCACCGCCCAGTCGTCGCGCCCCGCGTGGTACTCCCGCGTCCCGTCCACCGGGTCCACGATCCAGACCCGCTTTCGGTCCAGGCGCGCGGGCGTATCCGCGGTCTCCTCCGAGAGCAGCCCGTCGTCGGGGAAGCGGCCGCGAATCAGACCCCGGATCAGCCCGTCGGCGGCCTGGTCCGCGACGTCCCCCAGCGTCTCTCCCTCCCAGCGACCCGATCGCCGGAGAGCGAGCGCCCGCTCCCCAGCCTCTCCGGCCGCCGCGATCGCGAAGGCCAGGTCGCGCTCGATGTCCTCGTCCGTCGGTCGCAAGCTCATGGCCCGAATAGAACAGGCCACATCGCCTCGGGCACGAACAATTCGGGCTCTCCCCGATGTATCATCTCCGGCGATTCCCCTCGAACCCCCGAACCGCATGGCATCCCGGCACGGAAGATCCCTCCGCGAAGCGTGCGCCGGGCTCCTCTCTTCGCTCCTGATCTCGACGTTCGTCGCGGGCTGCGGAAGCGAGGAACCCGAGCGCCTCTCCGCGCTCCTCATCACGCTCGACACGACGATTCCGGAGATCCTCCACTGCTACGGCGGCCCTCCCGACGCGAGCCCTCACCTGGACGCGCTCGCCGCCGAGTCGATCCTGTTCGAGAACGCGCGCACCGTTGCGCCGCTGACGCTCCCCGCCCATGCGTCGATGCTGACGGGGCAGTATCCGGTGCGGCACTCCGTGCGGATGAACGGCTCGATGATCCTCCCCTCGGCCGCCGACACCCTGGCCGAGCGGGCTCGGGAGCGCGGCTACCAGACCGGGGCCTTCATCGCCGCCGTGGTCCTGAACGAGGCATTCGGCCTGGCCCAGGGATTCGACGTCTACGACGATCCGGACGCTCCGAAGAGCATGATTCCCCACGCCGCTCCCGCGCGCCTCGCGTCGGACGTGGCCGACCACGCGATCCGCTGGCTGGAGGACCTCGACTCCGACGAGCCCTTCTTCGGCTGGGTTCACATGTTCGATCCCCACGCGCCCTACGAGCCGCCCGCGGAGTACCTGCGCCCGCACGGCAATCCCTACCGCGGCGAGGTGACGTTCATGGACGCGCACGTCGGCCGCGTGCTCGACGCCCTGAAGCGGCTCGGGAGGTGGGACGAGACCCTGATCGTCGTCGTCGGCGATCACGGCGAGGGGCTCTCGCGTCACGGGGAAGGGACGCACGCCTGCTTCGTCTTCGACACGACGCTGGACGTGCCGCTCATCGTGCGCCACCCCGACGGCCGGCGCGCGGGCGAGCGGGTGAAGGAGATCGTCAGCGTCGTGGACGTGCACCCGACCATCGTCCGGGCCCTCGGCCTCGGAACCACGGGGAACGTGGACGGGTACGACCTCCTGTCGCCCGAGCTCGATCCGAAGCGCGGCGTGTACTTCGAGTCGTACTTCGGATTCGTCTCCTTCGGCTGGAGCCAGGTGTGCGGCTGGGCGGACGCGGAGGGCAAATACGTCCACAGCTCGACTCCGGAGTTCTTCGACCTCGTGGCGGATCCCGGCGAAGAGAACAACGTCATCGAGCAGCGCGGCGACGTGATCGCGCGCTACCGGGAGGGCATCCGCCGGATCGCGGACCGCGAGCGGTTGGCCCAGGAGGGATTCGCCGCGGGCGAGAACGAGAGCCTCGCGGCCGAGATCGAGAAGCTCGGGTACGGCGGGGCGGGGGTGGTCGACATGGGGATGCCCGATCCGCTCTCCCGTCCGAACCGGGTCAGCCCGCACACGCGCGTAAAGGCCCAGGCCGACTTCGAGGAGGCCCAGAAGCTCTGCGACCGCCGGCAATTCGCGCAAGCCCTGCCCACGCTCCAGCGCCTCTACGGCGAGAACCCGTTCAACCACAACGCGAGCTTCCTGCTCGGCTCCGCGTACATCGCCCTCGGTCGACCGGCCGACGCGATCGCGCCCCTGCTGGACACGATCGAGAACCGCGGGGAGAAGCTGATCACCGGTCCGCTGTTCCTCGCCCTGGCCTACGAGGATTCCGGTCAGACGGACATGGCCATCGATACCTACGAGCGGGCGCTTCGCGAGGTCGTGGGCCCGCCGGGATTCATGGAGCGCCTGGTCAAGCTCCTGAAGGCCACGGGGCAGCACGAGAAGGCGAAGCAGTACGAGAAGCGCCTGGCGGAGGCGGGGCGCTAGTCCTTGCGCTCGTCGCCCACGTACCCCAGCTTTCGGAGCTGCTCCGCGACCTCCGGCGGGATCTCGGGGGGCACCGGCTCCGCGGGACGCGCCGCGCGCGAGCGGTCGAGGAGCTCCAGCGCCCGGCGGTAGCTCTTCAGGGCCTCCCGGCCCCCGGGAGCATCGAAGTCCCCGCGGAGGTTGCGCTCGCCGGGATCGGCCTCGAGGTCGCACCAGACGCGGCGGTTCTGCCTCAGGTTCTCGACCACCTTGTCCTCGAGCCGGCGCACCGATCGGAACTCGCGCCCCACGGAGAACAGCTCGCTGACCGCGGCGTTGTCGAATCCCAGCGGCTCCCCGTCGGCGAGGCCGACCAAGCTGCTCCCCATCATCTCCTCGTCGCGGGGCAGGCCGGCGAGCTCGAGCAGCGTCGGGGCGATGTCGATGCTTCGGGTCTGGGCTCCCACGCGCACGTCGGCCTCGAGCCGCCCCGGGTGGCGCAGGATCAGGGGCACGCGGATCTGCTCGTCGAACAGCGTCGTGCGATGGGCCTTTCCCCCGTGCTCGAAGAACTCCTCGCCGTGGTCGGACGTGATGACGACGATCGTGTCCTCCTCGATCCCCCAAGTCGCCAGGTCGTCCAGGATCCGGTCGATGAACGAATCGGTCCAGGCGATCTCCCCGTCGTACAGGGCGACGAGGTGATCCTTGTCCCGCTGGGGAAGCTGCGCGTTGATGCGGTCGTCGAAGAAGAAATTGCGCCCCGTGATCTCCCCGTCGTAGTCCGGGTCGAACATCGTGTCGTAGGGCGGGGGCGGGATGAAGTCGAAGTGCACGTCCCAGAGGTGCAGGAACACGAAGAACGGCGCTCCTCGGTGCTCCTCCATCCACTTCCGGCCCGCTCCGTAGACGGTCGGATTCGTGACGTCCTGGTGGGAGGAGCGCATGACCTCGGGGTCCATGGCCCAGTCCTTCACGTCGCCTCCGTCCAGGACCTCCCGGTACGAGGTGCAGTTCTCGTAGTGGTCGAAGCCCTGATGGAGCCCGAAGACCGGGTGCAGGTACGGCCCCGCGAAGAAGCCGGCGGTGCGGTATCCTCCGTCGCGAAACCGCTCGGCGAGCGTCGTGAAGCCGGGAGCGAGCGCGAAGTCGGTGTCCACGCAACCGTGCACCGAATCGCTCATGGACGTGAAGATCGCGGCGTGTCCGGGCAGGGTCCAGGGGGAGCTGGAGACGTGGTTTTCGAACAGCACGCCCTCCTCCGCCAACCGGTCGATCGCGGGGCTCGTCTCGCGCGGGTATCCGTAGCAGCCCAGATGATCGGAGCGGAGAGTGTCGATCGAGATCAGGACCACGTTCGGACGGGGACCGTCATCGCCCTCCCCCCGGCAGGCGACCATGGCCGATACCCCTCCCAGGGCCAGGATCGCGATCGTACGGAAACGGCTCATGGGCGGCGAGGGACGACGGGGCGGGACGGGGCAGCCACGATTCTAGCCCACTCTCGGGCGCGATCGTTATCGCGGCGCACGCCAGACGTTACGCTAAGATCTCGCAAGCCTCGAAGGGGGCCATTTCGATGATCGGAGCGGACAGGAGAAGAGGGGGAGCCCTCCCCGGCGGGAAATGACCGCGGACCCGAACGGCAGGAATCGGGCCGTGGGAACCGATCCCCCGCGAGGGGCGGAGTCCCTGCTCGTCTTCGATACCGAGGGGCGGATCGTCGTCGTCGACGACCAGGCCTGCCTTGCCCTCGGGTACTCGAGAGAGGAGCTGCTCCGGCTCTCCGTCCAGGACGTCAGCCCCCGGCAGACGCCCGACGGCTTCCGGAGGCTGGTTCGGGCGGTGCGCAACGACGGGCCGCAGCGTCTGTACGGATACAGCCGGCGCAAGGACGGCAGCGCGTACCTCGTCGAGACTCACCTGTGGCTCGAAGTGCGGGGGGGCGAGGAGCGCATCCACTGTTCCATGCGCGACGCGGGGGCCCTCCGGGATCTCATCGAGGCGCGGGATCAGCTCATCAGCCTGATCGAGCACAGCTCGGACGCCATCGTCGTCACGTCGCCGGAGGGGTTCTGCTCCTATCTGAATCCCGCCGCCCTGCGGATGGTCGGTCTCGAGAGCCTGGATCAGATCGGCGACCTTTCCGTCCTCGACTTCCACCCCGAACGGGAGCGGCAGATCCTCGTCGAGCAAGTCCTCCGGGAGGCGGGGGAGGGCGGCTGGCGGGGTGAGCTGAGCTACCGCAACCGCGAGACCGGGGCCGAGACTCCCTGCCTGACGAACGCCTTCTCCGTGGGCTACGCCGCGGCCGGATTCCCCGTCGGCATCGCCTTCGTCGCCCACGACATCTCCTCCCGGAAGGCGGTGGAGCTGCACCGCGAGAGGCTGCTCGAGCTCAACAAGATCTCCCGCAACGTCGCCACCTCCCTGCTGGACCACGACGACCTCAGCGAGGCGATCGGCATCATTCTCTCGGGAGTGGGGAAGATCATCGACGTCTCCCGCTCGTTCCTCTGCCGGTTCCGGGAGAAGCGCAGCGTCCTGATCCGCTCGCACCAGTGGCAGGCCGACGACGACCGGGTCGTCCAGCTTCCCCCGGATGCGCAGTCCTCCGAGCCCTACGAGAAGCTCACCGGCGTCCTGCTCCGGGGGGAGGTCATCCGGATCAACGACGTGCTCCAGTCCGGCTACCAATCCACCGAGGAGAGCGCTCTCCTTCGTCCGGACGTGAAGGCGATGATCGTGCTCCCGGTGGTCATCCGGGGCAAGCTCGAGAGCTTCTTCGGCTTCATCGACACGCGATCGGCCCGCACCTGGGAGGACGAGGAGATCTCGATCCTGCAGATCATCGTCGATTCCTTCGCGCGCGCGGTCGAACGGAGGATCGCCGAGCGTGAACGGATGGCCGTCGAGCGCGACCTGGAGCACGCGCTGGAACGGGAGAAGCGCGCGAGTCGATACAAGAGCGACTTCCTCGCCAGCATGAGCCACGAGCTGCGCACGCCGATGAACGCGATCGTCGGCTACGCGGAGCTCCTCGGACGTCCCAACGTGGAGCCGAGGAAGCACGCGACGTGGCTCGAGAACATGCTGAAGAGCACCGACCACCTGCTCAGCCTGGTCAACGACGTGCTCGACCTGTCCAAGATCGAGGCGGGTCAAATGACCCTGGAGATCGGACAGTGCGACCTCCAGCAGCTCATCTCCGACGTGACCGATCTGATGAAGGGGATCGCGGACGAGAAGCTGCTGTCCATGGAGATCGTGCAGGACGGCCCGCTCCCCACGCTCATCCGGACGGACCCCATCCGCTTCAAGCAGATCCTGATCAACCTCGTCGGCAACGCGATCAAGTTCACGCAGAAGGGCGGCATCACCATCCACCTGAGCGTGGTTCCCGACCACGGGGACGGGCCCGACAACCTGCGGATCTCCGTGATCGACACGGGGATCGGCATCGCTCCGGAGGCGCTCGAGGAGCTGTTCCAACCCTTCTCCCAGGTGCACAAGGGGGGCGACCGTCGCTACGGCGGTACGGGGCTCGGGCTCGACATCTCCCGTCAGCTCGCGCGCCTGCTCGGGGGGGAGATCGCGGTGGACAGCGAGGTGGGCGTCGGCAGCAACTTCGTCTTCCGGCTCGCCCTCCAGCCCCTCGTGAAGGAGGACGCCGAACCGGCCGGGATCCGCGCGGGCGAGGACGGGGCGGATCGGGAGGGCGCCGATTCCGAGCTGCTCGAGGGCCGGCGGATCCTCATCGTCGACGACAGCGAGGACAACCGCGACGTGCTCCGCTTCCTCCTCCAGGAAGCCGGGTGCACCTGCGTGATCGCCGAGAACGGGGCCCTGGGCGTGCGAGCCGCGCTGGAGGCCTCGAAGACCGGCCAGGGCTTCGACGCGATCCTCATGGACGTGAACATGCCCGTGATGGACGGCTACGAGGCCACCGCCCGCCTCCTCGCGGCGGGCCTGGAGTGTCCGATCATCGCCCTGACCGCGATGGCCATGGAGGACGACGCCAACCGCTGCATGCAGGCCGGCTGCATCGACTACATCCCCAAGCCCGTCGTGCCCCGCACGTTCTTCCAGATCATCGCCCGGCATCTTCCCGAGCCCCCGTCGGAGGAGCCCGGGAGCGGAGGAGCCGTACCCGGAGCGCCCTCCCTGATCGACAATCCGCGCTTCGCCCCGCTGGTCGAGCGGTACCTCGCCTCGTTCCCGGGGCTGATCGAGCGGGTCCGGGCGGCCTACGAGCAAGGCGAGCTCGACGACGTGCGCACTCTCGTCCACCGGATCCGCGGCACGGCCTCGAACTACGGCTTCCCCGCGATCACCGACGCCGCCGGCGCGTGCGAGGACGCGATCCGGGACGAGGCCCCCGCGGACGAGATCGAGGAGAGGCTCGAGCTCCTGCTCGGAAAGCTCCGCGAAGTGGTGCGCACCTAGGGCCCTGGAACCTCTCCGGTGAGTCGACGAGAGCCCGAAAAGCCCGCGAAAGCGGCGTTTTCGCCGAGTGGATCGCGGACCCGCCGTCCCGACAGTCCCGGCGCCCATGACGGGGGTCCGGGCATTCTGCTATCGTTCGGGATTCCCTGTTCAAGGTGGAGCCCCGGGACTGTCGACCGGCAAGGTGGGAGATACCGCTCGATCCCCCCTCACGGCCCCTCGCGGGCCGGAGGGAGGCCTTCGATCCCGGACTCTCGCTTCCCCGTGGCCCCGGCTCGACCCTGACGCCTGGCCAGCCTCTTCCGAAATCGCCATGCAGAACCCTCCGGTCGTCCCCGTCCGCGCCCTTCCGCTCCTCCTGGTCGTCCTCCTGAGCGGGTGCATCGGCACCCGAGTGGTCTACCCGGTCATGCCCACCGATACGGAGCTGCTCGAGTTCGAGGCGGCGGGTCCGGTCGACGCGGAGATCGACACCGACAAGCTGGTCGCCCACCACGTGACCGGCGGGGAATACCGCGTGGTCACCGGCGACCTCCTGGAGGTTCAGCTTCCCGTGGAGGTCACGGGACGGACCCTCGACGAGGGGACCGAGGTCCAGGAGAACTACAGCAGCCGGGTCGACAAGGAGGGGCAGATCCGCCTCCCCCTCATCGGCGCCATCGCCGCCCGGGGCCACACCCTGGGTGAGATCGAGGACCTGATCGCCTCGGGCTACCACCCCGCCCACCTGACCCAGAGGCCGAACGTGGTGGTGACCGTCACCGAGTACCGGTCGGTCAGCGTCGCGGTCATGGGCGCGGTCATCAACCCGGGGATCCACGAGCTGCGGAACGATCGCCAGTCGCTCCTCGGAGCCATCATGGCTGCGGGAGGAATCGACCGGGAGCAGGGGGCG
>CAYRXS010000235.1:0-10555 GCA_964428225.1 uncultured Planctomycetaceae bacterium | reverse complement strand
ACCTGCCGTGCCCGACCGGAGGCGCCGTTCTCGCTGTGCGCCACGAGGGCTACGGTGAGCGGTTCGTCCCGATCGACGCCTCGGCGGAGGAGCGGGAGGTCATCCTCTGGCCCACGAGGACCCTGCACGGCTACGTGATGACCGATGAAGGAGATCGCCTGGAGGAGAGGTTGCAGCTCCGCTTCTTCGGTTGGTCGACGAAGGGGTCTGGGAATGCTTGGGACTGCTGGACGGAGGACGACGGGTCGTTCCTGATCGATCTGTCCGCGAAGAGCGTCACCGTCGAGAGCCTCACCCACGGATGGGTGGTTACGAACCGAGGGTGGAATCCGGAGACCGAGCAAAACTGGATCTTCCGCTCCTCTCACACGCCCGGGCAGGAGGAGCCCGCAGTCGTCATCGTGACCCCCGTGGCCACCACGCGCCTTCACGTGACCGATCTCGAAACCGGCTCCGCCGTCGAGGGCTTCTTCCTCCTGAGCTTCGGCATGTACGAGAGCCCCAAACACTGTGGACGGTTTCGCGCTCCCGGCGGATGGCTCGATCTGCGTGGAAGCTACTCCGACGATGCGTGCTCGACGAAGGAGGGCCGCGGGTGGAACGAGGGGCCGTTCGAGATGACGATCTGGACCGAAGAGCACGATCCGCACTCGTTCCGCGTTCGAGACTTATTCTCCGGAGAGGTCCACGAGATCACTCTCCGAAAGGGAAGACCCGAGACGCTGACCGGTTTCGTCGTGCGTGGGGGGGAGCCCTTGCCCGGAGCTCGAGTCCGTCTGAGACCATGCCTGGCGATCAGCTGGGAGCACTACGCGAACCTGATCATCGATGAGGCTGTGGTCGCGGACGATGGAAGCTACCTACTCCACGCCCCCTCCGGAGAGCTTCTTGTCGAAGCCTTCCACGATCAGGAGCTCATGCAGAGACTGGTCGTCCTGCCGTCGCCGCTGCCGATCGTGTTCGAATTCGCCGACATTTGCAGCGTCGTCATATCCGTGCTCGATTCCCAGGGGAAGCCCCGTGCGGATCACAACGTGGCGGTTGCCGGCCGCGAGGGAGACCGGCTGGGCGGCCTCACTGACGAGACAGGTCGGTTGCGTCTCGCTCCCCTCGTCCCCGGCTGGCACCAAGCCTTCGCCCCGCGTGTCGCCACCGGAGCATCCTTCCGCGGCGAAGTGACGAAGGACTTCGACCTCGTCGCGGGCGAGGAAGCCCACGTCCAGCTCGTGCTTCCGCGCGATCCTCTCCGGGTCCGGCCGAGGATCGTACTCCTCGGCGAGAATCCGCCGACCGAGCTCGAGGGATGGAGGGCTCGACGTCTGGGACAGCCCGACTATGATTCGACATCGATCGCCGTCGAGCCCGACGGAACGATCCCTCTCGACGTGTTGCAGGGCACGGAGCTCCTCGAGATCGCGGGGCGAGGCGGTCGCCGGTGGATGGTCGCCATCCCCGATGACGCCGAGGATGGCTATGAGATACGGATCCGTTGGGACGGCCTTGCCTACGAGGGCGAGCTGCGGGATTTCGTGACCGACGAGCCGCTGGCCCGGGTTCGGATCTTCGCCAAGCCCGAGGGTGCGAGTCGCAGCCAGCACGGCACGAGCACGGTCAGCGATTCCGAAGGACGCTTCCGCCTCGAAGGGCTCGAGTCGGACACGCAGTACCAGCTCGCTTTCAACCACTCCTCGAGCGCCCCCTACCGCGAGCACGGTTCGAGCCACCTCTCCCGGGCCTTCTTCGTGCCCGAGAATCCTCCGAGCGTCTCGCCGGCCCCGTTCCTCCTGCGTCTTCCCTCCTACCGGAACGGGACCTACTCCGCTCTCGAGGAGGTCGAGATCACGGGCACCGTTACCGACTCCGAGATGGGACTGCCGGTCGCCGAAGCCGTGGTCAGTGCTCGCTCCGTGTTTCCCCAGGAGGGCGGCCGGCTCGAGCTCATGCGCATCACGAACGCCGAGACGGACGAGCACGGCCGGTTCTCCTGCCGCGCGGCGCGAGCCCCTCACTACGAAGCAACGGTCGGCGTCTACGATCCGCTCTGGACGGGCTATCACTTCGAATGGGCAGGAATCCCGGGCGAGAGCCGGATCACTCGCGACTTCGCGATCCCCTTGAAGTAGGAGTTTGCGCGACGGGATGGTGGCGCGGACCGAGTCCTGGAAGAAATCCCCGATTCTCGCACCACGATCGCCGGGCGTGGGAATGGGATGGGTGGAGCTCCCATGGTCGATTCCACGTCTCGATACTGGAGTGGGGAACCGTGCACCACGAGCAGGAGATCGAGGTGGACGGGAAGACGGACCTCGACGTGACCCTGGTTCTGCGCTGGGCGCCGACTACGAGCGGAAGCGGAACGCGTCGCGCAGGAGGGCCAGGCTCCTGGGGATCGCGGTGCGCGCGTCCTCCTGGCCCTCGAATTCGAGCGACACGTATCCGCGGTAGTCGTGACGACGCAGGATCGCGGCGATGCGGTCGTAGTCGAGGTTGAGCGTGTACCACGTGCCGCCGCCCCAGTAGGTCTTGGCCTGCACGAAGACCGTCTCGGGGGCGAGCATCTCCAGCCGCGTGTAGGGATCTTCCAGGAAGTTGCCCGTGTCCATCGTCACCCGCAGCCACGGCGAGTCGACGGCCTTCACGATGCGCAGCACGCCCTCGGGAGTGAGCCCGAGCCCCCAGTGGTTCTCGAGCCCGAGCACGACGCCGCAGCGCTCGGCGGCGGGAAGACAGCGCTCGAGCGACTCGATCACCCATGGATACGCGTCCTCGTCCGTGTAGCCCGGTAGCGGATCCTCGACGCCGCGGTTCGCCATCAGGTCGTCGAAGCTCTTCGTCGTGCCCCACCGGCCGGTGTTCACGCGGATCGTGGGGATCCCGAGGCGATACGCACGCTCGATGCTTGCGATCGTGCGCTCGACGTTGCTCAGGCGCACCCCGGGATCGGGATCGACGAAGTCCTGGTGCGTGCTCATGCCGCAGAGGCTCATCCCCGCCAGGAACGCGCGGCGCTTCAATCGCTGGAGGTACGCGTCGTCGTTCCGTTGCCCTTCCGGGATCTGGATCTCGAGGATCTCCACGGCGTCGAAGCCGGTCTCGGCCGCGAGGTCGATGCACTCCTCGATCGCGAGCTTCTCACCTTCCCGGTAGCGCCAGTAGGAGTAGGTCGAGACGGCGATCGGATTGCCGGCGCGGTTCGGCCGGCCCGAGGAGACGTCGTGCCTCCTGCTCGCGTCGGTCGTCCGGCACCCCGCGAGGCCGGCCCCGGCGACGAGGGCGGCCGTTCGCGTCAGGAATTCACGTCGATGGCTCTTCATGATGCGGATCGTAACGGAATCGGAGGGGGACGGAAGCTCCGCGACTCGGCTCGAGCCGTCGCGAAGGGGTTCGAAGGCTCCCGCCCCCATTCTCGGCCTTCCGCCTAGAATGGACCGTTCTCCGCTCGTCAGACCGTCTCTCGTCTGCGAATCGCCATGTCCCTACGACCGATCTCTCGACCTCTCGGCGTGAGCGCCCTGCTCGCCATGCTCGTCGGCATCGGATCCTCGGCCGGAATCGTGGACGAGCCCCTCGAGGCGCACGTCGCCTCCGATGGCGTCGAAATCCGCGGCGGCGATCCGGAAAGAGGTCGATGGGACCTCGGTCTCCGCCTCGCGGCGTGGGGACGGGGCGATTTCCTGCGGCCCGCGGCACGCGGGGAGGTCGCCTCCGACGACGAGCGGATCCGGATCGACCGCGGCCCCGTCATCGAGTGGTACGTGAACGACGAGCGCGGCGTGGAGCAGGGCTTCACGGTGGACGAGCCGCCGTCGCGAGGAAGCGTCACGGCTCCGCTGCGTCTCGACCTCGCCGTCGAAGGCGGTTTCGCGTGCGAGGTCCTGGCGGGGGAGCGCGACGCTCGGTTCACGAGGGCGGACGGTACCCAGGTCCTCTACACCGGCCTTCGCGCGTGGGACGCGGTCGGCCGCGAGCTGGACGCTCACCTTCGCGCCGACCCCCGCGGGCTCTCGATCCTCGTCGAGGACGAACGCGCCGCCTACCCGATCACGATCGACCCGTGGATCTGGGTCGAACGGTTGAAGCTCCTGTCCTCCGACGGGGAGACCTACGACGACTTCGGCGGTTCCGTCTCGATCAGCGGGGACACCCTGCTCGTCGGAGCTCCCGGGGACAACGACGTGGCTCCCGCGGCGGGCTCGGCCTACGTGTACGTGGGCTCGGGCACGCACTGGACCGAGCAGGCGAAGCTCACGGCCGCCGTCGGCGTGGTCTGGGACCGGCTCGGCGAGGACCTCGATATCGACGGCGACACGGCGCTCGCCGGGGCCTATGCCGCCGACGTGCTGGCCCCCGATTCGGGTGAGGCCCACGTGTTCGTGCGAACCGGCACGGTCTGGACTCGACAGGCAGGGCTGACCGCCTCCGACGGAGCCGAGGGGGACTGGTTCGGAGCCTCGGTCGCGCTCGACGCGAATACCGCCCTCGTCGGAGCGCCGACGACGGACGACCTGGGATACGCCTCGGGCTCGGCCTACGTCTTCGTGCGCTCGGGATCGACCTGGACGCAGGAGGCGGAGCTCCTGGCCGAGGACGGTCAGGGCGGCGCTTACTTCGGCATCTCCGTCGCGCTCGATGGCGACACCGCGCTCATCGGGGCGCGGGGGGAGAGCTCCCAGGGCTTCCTCGCGGGGGCGGCCTACGTCTTCGTGCGGTCGGGATCGAGCTGGAGCCAGCGAGCGAAGCTCCTCGCCACCCCGGGGGACACGGACGACCGATTCGGGTATTCCGTCGCCCTCGAGGGCGATACGGCGCTCGTCGCGGCCCCCTTCGACGACGCGATGGGCGGCGCGGGCTCGGTCTACGTGTTCGTCGACTCGGGCTCCGGGTGGAGTCAACAGGCGTGGATCACCCCGGTCGGCTCGGCGCAGGGCGCGCAGTTCGGCATGTCCCTGGACCTCCGCGGTGACACGGCGCTCGTCGGGGCCCCCCGGGACGCCGGGGGGGGGTACGACATGGGAGCGGCCTACCTGTTCCAGCGGACCGCCTTCGTCTGGGATCAGCACGCGAGGCTCATGGGCGCGGGCGGCGCGGTCTACCAGGACTTCGGGAGGTCCGTGGCCCTCGACGACACGACCGTCTTCGTCGGCATGTCCTGGGACAGCGCCCTCGGCAATGGAGCGGGCTCAGTTCGGGTCTTCGAGGTCGATGGCGCGGCGGCCCACGCCCGCTACCGCAACGACGCCGGCGAGACGAATCCCTACCGATACTTCGCCGTGCCCCCGGTGATGGGGGAGGAGTGGACCGCGACGATCGACGTCTCGGGCACGGGCAACTTCGTGGCGGGGGTCATGGGTTTCGCGCTTCCCCTCGAGCAGCATCTCCCCGTCGCGGCCGGCTGGTTGCTGATCGATCCCCTCTCGCCCGGAGGCGAGCTGCTCGGGATTCCGCCCGCCTACGGCTACGGCCTCCACGTCTTCACCTCTCCGATCCCCGCCGACCCGAGTCTCGCCGGCTTCGTCCTGTCGACCCAGGGCGCGGGCCTCGGCGGCGCGAACGGTCTGACCCTCTTCAACGCCTACGATCTCTTCGTGGGCCATTGACCTCCTTCGACCTCGAAAGAGCGAGCCGACATGTCGCACCGACCTTCCTTCCGTCTCCTGGGCGTGGGCACGACCCTCGCCGCCGTCGTCGTCCTCGGAACCTCCGTCGGAGCCCAGGATTCACCCCTCGAGGCATTCGTCTCCACGGACGGGGTCGAGATCCGGATGGGCGAAGCGGAACGGTCTCGCTGGAGCCTCGACCTGCACCTGGCGGCGTGGGGGAGAGGTGACGTGCTCCGGCCCGTGGTGCGAGGGAGCGTCGCGTCCGACGGCCGGCGGATCGAGATCGATCGCGGTCCCGTGGTGGAGTGGTACGTGAACGACGAGCGCGGCGTGGAGCAGGGCTTCACGGTGGACGAGCCGCCGTCGCGAGGAAGCGTCACGGCTCCGCTGCGTCTCGACCTCGCCGTCGAAGGCGGTTTCGCGTGCGAGGTCCTGGCGGGGGAGCGCGACGCTCGGTTCACGAGGGCGGACGGTACCCAGGTCCTCTACACCGGCCTTCGCGCGTGGGACGCGATCGGCCGCGAGCTGGACGCTCACCTTCGCGCCGACCTCCACGGGCTCTCGATCCTCGTCGAGGACGAAGGCGCCGCCTATCCGATCACGATCGATCCCTGGATCTGGGTCCAGCAGGCGAAGCTCCTCCCCTCTGGCGGAGAGGCCTACGACTTCTTCGGCCACGTCGTCGCGATCGACGGAGACACGGCTCTCGTCGGAGCGTACCGCGACAACGAGATGGCCGAGAACGCGGGCGCGGCCTACGTGCACGTTCGCTCGGGCACGACCTGGATCCAGCAGGCGAAGCTCACGGCCTCCGAAGGGGAGTACTACGACCGTCTCGGCATCGCCGTGTCGCTCGATGGCGAAACCGCGATCGCCGGCGCCTGGGGCGATGACGACATTGGCGTCGACGCGGGCGCGGCCTACGTGTTCGTGCGGTCGGGAACGTCCTGGAGCCGGCAGGCGAAGCTCACCGCCCCCGACGGGATCACCCTGGACATGTTCGGCAGCGCCGCCTCCGTGGACGGCGACACCGCCCTCGTCGGCGCGCCGCACCACGGCGACCAGGGCTACGGTTACGGCGCGGCCTACGTGTACGTGCGGTCGGGAACGAGCTGGAGCCTGCAGGCCAAGCTCACGGCGAACGATCCGGTGGCCTACGCATGGCTCGGCGAGTCCGTCTCGCTCGACGGCGACACCGCCCTCGTCGGTGCCTGGGGGGACGACGTCCACGGCCCCGACTCGGGCTCGGCCTACGTGTTCGTGCGAACGGGTACGACCTGGAGCCAGCAGGCGAAGCTCGTCGCTCCCGTGGGGGCGGCCGGCGACAACTTCGGATACTCCACCTCGGTTCACGGCGACACCGCGCTCGTCGGGGCGCCCCGCGAGGACGTGATGGGGGACGACGCGGGCTCGGTCTACGCGTTCGTGCAGTCGGGCTCCGCGTGGAGTCTGCAGGCGAGGATCCGGGGGATCACGGTGGGGGGCGGCGATCACTTCGGCCAGTCCGTGGCCCTTCGGGGCGACACCGCGCTCATCGGCACGCCCCTGGACTCCGATCAGGGTACGTTCGCGGGCGCGGCCTACGTGTTCCAGCGGACCGCCTGGCTCTGGACCCAGCACGCGAAGCTGACGGCGGCGGACGGTGCGGCCTACGAGGACTTCGGGAGATTCGTCGCCCTCGACGGCACGACCGCGCTCGTCGGGATGCCCTGGGACGACGACCAGGGCAGCGGGGCCGGCGCGGCGTACGTCTTCACGGTCGAGGGAGCGAGCGCGCACGTGCAATGGCGCAACGACGCGGGAGGGACGAATCCCTTCCGCTACTACGCGTTCCCCCCGGTGATGGGGGAGGTGTGGACGGCGACCGTCGACAACTCCACCACGGGCAGCTTCGTGGCGGGGGTCATGGGCTACGCGTATCCCCTCGAGCAGTACCTACCCGCGGCGGACGGTTTCCTCCTGATCGACCCCACCTCTGCCGGGGGCGAGCTCCTCCAGCTTCCCCCCGCCTTCGGCTACGGCCTCGTCGACTTCACGGCTCTCATCCCCTCCGACCCCTCTCTCGCCGGCTTCTGCCTGTCCACCCAGGGCGCGGGATTGGGCGGAGCGGGTGGCGTGAATCTGTACAGCGCCTTCGATCTCTTCGTGGGGAGCTGATTCCCGACGGCGTTCCCGGGAGAGGGAACATCGGGCTCGTTCGCGACGTACGAGCCACTCGCGGCCCGGAATACGTGACCGCCTCGGTCGTCGGAGGTATTGCACTCGAGACGACCCACGGAGCGACTCGCCATGCATTCCTGCACGAGCATCCTCCTCCTCGTCTGCTTCGTCTTGCTCGGCTGCGGGACGATGCCCGTCGAGGAACGAGAAGAAACGGCGTTGACCGTCGACTGGTACGCCGAGTGGGAGACCGGGAGGCAGGTGCCCGTCTGTCGGATCAAGAACCAGACGGACAGTCCGTTCTACTACGGCGACCGCCCCGTTCCCGAAGGGCGGATTCCGGACTACCGTCTCGACTATCGCAACGGGGCGGGCGAGTGGTGTCCCCTTCCCGTGGCCGGCGGCTTCGAGGGCAGACTGCGCCCGCTCGCACCCCGCCACGCTCTCGCCTTCCCGGTCGACATGCCGGCCGGGCTCGAGGCCGGGACGTGCCGGATCACTCTCGCCCTCTATGACGAATCCGGCCGCGTCGAGCGCGCCGTCGTCTGCTCCGAGATTCCCGATCTCTCGGCCCGCCGTGCTTCCGAAGCGGAGCGTCCGTCCACCGTTCTGCTGGTCGCACAGGAGCTGTTCTCGGGGCGTTAGCCATGCGGGCGGGTGTATCATCCGCCCATGAAGATCCCCTGCGTCGCCGCGATCGTCCTGGCCCTCTCCCTGCTCTCCTGCGCGATCGCGAGCCACGTCGGGCCGACGGCGCTCGAGCGCGTCGGGAAGCAGGACCTCACCGTCCGCTTCGACCGGCCCGCCGAGCAGTGGATCGAGGCGTTGCCCGTGGGCAACGGACGGCTCGGAGCGATGGTCTTCGGGGGCTATCCCGAGGAGCGCATTCAGCTCAACGAGGACACGATCTGGGCGGGTGGTCCCGTGCCCGAGCTGCCCGAGGATGCGGGCGAGGTCATCGCCAGGGCGCGCGAGGAGTTCTTCGCGGGCCGTCCCGCGGCGGGCCAGGCGCTCGTCCAGGGCACGATGGCGCCGCGCATCAGCCCGCGCAGCTACCAGACCCTCGGCGACCTGCGCATCACGTACCGGACCGGGGAAGCTCCGGGGGCGCCCGTGTCCCTCGAGAGCTGGCGGCGCGGACCCGTGCGTGAAGGAGACACCTTCGATGCTGACTGGATCGCGGAGGGTTTCGACGACGAGACGTGGACCCGGGTCGAGGGCGCGAACGGCTCGAACATCCCCGAACGGAGCACGGTGGTCTTCCGCGCCACCTTCACGCTCACCGCGGAGCAGCTCGGCGGCGGCTTGGGCAGCGCCCGTCTCGACCTGAGCCCGCTCGACGACTCATCGGCGATCTTCCTCAACGGTCGCGAGGTCGGGAGGACCACCGCCTGGAACCGGCCCCACCGCTTCTCCCTCGAGGGCCTGCGCGCCGGGCGCAACGTCCTCGCGATCGCGGCCACGAACGTCGGCGGTCCCGGGCACATGGCGGAGAGCGTCGTCATCGCACCCGATCGCAAGCTCGCGGGCTACTCGCGCACGCTGGATCTGCGCGAGGCGGTGGCCACCAGCCGCGTGCAGGTCGAGGATGCCCTCGTCTTCACCCAGCAGGTCCTGGCCAGCGCTCCCGACGACGTGATCGCGGTGCGGATCGAAGCCGATCGCGAAGGGGCGCTGGACCTCGACGTCGGGCTGGATCGTCCCCGCGATCACGCCACCCGGACCGCGGGATCGGACCGGCTCGTCATGTCCGGGCTGGCCCGCCACGGCGAGGGTACCGAGGGCGTGCGCTGGCATGCGGAGCTGCGCGCCCTGGCGGAGGGGGGATCGACCACGACGGAAGGGGCGCGGCTCCTCGTGCGCGACGCCGATGCGGTCACCCTCCTGCTCGCCGCGGCCACGGACTACGACGCCGCGGATCCGGGCCACCGGCTGGAGCGCGACCGCGCGGCCCTCTGCTCCTCGACCATCGACCGTGCCGCGAAGCGCGGCTGGTTCGAGCTGCGCGAGCGCGCGGTCGCCGAGCACCGCGGCTGGTTCGAGCGCGTGGGCCTCGAGCTCGGCGCGACCGATCCCCTGCTCGCCGCGCGGACGACGCCCGACCGCCTCGCCGCGGTGCGTGAGGGCATCTTCGATCCCGACCTCGTCGAGACGTACTTCCAGTTCGGCCGCTACCTCCTGATCGGCTCGTCGCGCCCCGGTTGCATGCCCGCGAACCTGCAGGGGCTGTGGAACGAGCACGTCGCGGCACCGTGGAATTCCGACTACCACGTGAACATCAACGCCCAGATGAACTACTGGCCCGCAGAGGTCACGAACCTCTCGGAGCTCCACGAGCCCTTCCTGCGCTTCGTGGACGGTCTGCGCGCGGACGGGCGCGACGCGGCGCGCAAGCTCGGCTGCCGCGGCTTCTGCGTTGGACACACGACCGACGCGTGGCGGTGGTCGGCGGTGTTCGGCTACGCGGTGTACGGAATGTGGCCGATGGGTGGTGCGTGGTGCGCGAGTCACTTCATGGAGCACTATCGCTTCACGCAGGACGAGACCTTCCTGCGCGAGGAGGCGTGGCCGGTCCTGACCGAGAACGCGGCGTTCCTGCTCGACTGGCTCGTGGAGGATCCTGCGACGGGGAAGCTCGTGTCGGGGCCCACGACTTCACCGGAGAACACGTACTGGCACGAGGAGGACGGCAATCGCCATCGCCTCTCCCTCTCCATGGGCACGTCCATGGACCAGATGATCATCTGGCAGAGCTTCCGCGACGTGCTCGAGGCGGCGCTCGTGCTCGACATCGA
>CAYRXS010000234.1:0-10587 GCA_964428225.1 uncultured Planctomycetaceae bacterium | reverse complement strand
CCGTGCGGCGTCATGGCCTGCGGATCCATCCCCCGCCTCCTCGCGTCTCCTCTAGCTCACCGGCGGCTTCAGGAACCGGTTCATGATGACCGAGGCGGCCGCGGCGGTGATCGCGACGAAAAACCCGATCCAGCCCATCCAGTAGGACAGCACCTCGAGCCAGCTGAGGATGATGATGATCAGCCCGATCCACCAGACTGCCCAGATTGCCTTGTTCATCGCTCGGGGTACTCCTGGGAATCGACGGCCGTGACCGTCCGCCGCGGCGAGGGAGTGGCCGGTTCGCCTCGAAGATCGCCTCTCGTGAAGTCTACCCTCCGTCCCGGAGGGAGTCATGTTCCCCCGTTTCACGCCCTCGTCGGGTGGGCCGAGCATGTGGACGAACGAGCCTGTATGGCATGGAAGCGACATGCCGAGTAGGCTCCCCGGACCGGAGGAGATTCCACCAGCAGCGATGTTCTCGGCCACGCCTTGGGACCACGCCCTCGCGGTGTTGTGCGGGATCGTCCTGCCTGTCGTGGGAGTGCTGCAACACCGGGGGCGAGCCGACGATCCCGACCTCGAGGCGTTCGACTCGACGCAGAAGATCGTCGTCTACTGGGGAAACGGCGTCCTGCTGTGGATCCTCGCGGTCGCGGTCGTGGTGGCGTGGCGACACGGGGATCGCACCCTGGCGGAGCTCGGGCTGACGGCTCCGCCCGGGAGGCTGATCTGCGGCGTCCCGCTCGCGCTGGTGTTCGTCGCCGCCTGGTCGCTGGACGCGTGGCGCCAGCTCGCCACTCCGGAGCGCCTGGCGGAAACTCGCGCGCGCTGGCGGCGAGACACGCCGTTCATGCCGGAGACTCCGCGCGAGCTCCGCCACTCCCTCGTCCTCGTCGCGAGCGCGTCGGTCTGCGAGGAGGTCGCCTTCCGCGGGTTCCTCGTCCCCTACGTCACGGGCTTCGTCGGCACCTCGCCGGCGGGCCTCGCCCTCGCCGTCGCTCTCCCCTCGCTCGTCTTCGCGGTCTGCCACGCCTACCAGGGATTCCACGCGGTGGTGAAGATCGCGTTCCTGGCCGGGGTCTTCGGCGCGATCCTGGTCGTGACGGGCTCGCTGTGGATCCCGATCGCCCTGCACCTCCTCGTCGATCTCGTGGGGGTCCTGCTCGGACCGACGCTGCTCCGGCCCGGGGAGACCCCCCCGCCCGCCGGCGACGAGGCCGGATCGTGACGTGATTTTCGGTTTTTGTTAGGGTAAAGGCGCCCCATGGACGCCCTCGAGCCCTCTCCCCGTGAAGCGGCTCCCCCGCCGGGACGCGACGCGCGCCTGGTGACGGGGACGCGGAGGATCCTGCACCTCGACGTGGACGCCTTCCTGGCGTCGGTCGAGCAAGCGGTGCATCCCGAGCTCGCGAACCGTCCGGTCGTGGTGGGCGGGCCGCCGAGCTCGCGGAACCTCGTGATGTCCTGCTGCTACCGGGCGCGGCGCTTCGGGATCCGGCCCGGGATGTTCCTGTCCGAGGCGGCGCGGCGGTGCCCGAGCGCGGCGTTCCGCGACGGGGACTCCCAGGCCGCCAACCGGCTGCGCGAGGAGGTCACGCGGACCCTGCTCGGCTACACGCCGCGGGTCGAGGTGTCCTCGATCGACGACTTCTTCCTCGACCTCACCGGCTCGACCCGCCTGCTCGGTTCGGCCTTCGAGGCGGCGGAGCGGATCCGCGAAGAGGTAGCCGAGCGCACGCGGCTGCCCCTGTCGATCGGGATCGGGACGAACAAGCTGATGGCGCGGCTCGCGGGCAAGCTCGCCAAGCCGGGCGGGGTGGCCGAGATCCTGCCGGGCGCGGAAGAGACCTTTCTCGCTCCCCTTCCCGTGTTGCAGCTTCCCGGGGTGGGGCACTCGATCGGCGCGAAGCTCGCGCGTTTCTCGAAGTTACGTACGTCAGCGGAACAAAAGCTCCACGGCGAGCTCACGCTCCTCGCCCACGACGAACGTCACGTCCTCCGCCAGCGATCCCCACCACCCCTGCCGTACGAGGTAGGTGCCGCGCGGCAGGGGACCGATGCGTATCTCGCCCGATGCGTAGGGGTCCTCTCGGCTCCAGGAGAGCCAGGGGATGACCATGCGTAGGAATGGCGATTCGTCGGCGTCCTCCTCCATTCTCGCGAGGGTGAAGAAGTGGTTGAAATCGCAGCCACGCTCGTCCTCCAAGTGCACGGGTTGGAGCACGCGCTCTCCCCTCGCATCGCGCCCCGTCAGCTCCACGAACGCACCGGGCTTCATTTCGAGGTCCACTCGAGCCAGGCGTCTGGGGCCCGGCCCTACGGACACCACCGGGGACGTCACGTCGTCGTGGTACGCGGCGACGTGGATCTGCTCTTCGGAGATCCCTCGCACGACGAGAGGCCGGCCCAGGCCGGCGGGAACCGAGCCGTAGAGCAGCAGGGGACGACCCTCGCCGTCCCACAGGAGCACGTTGGCCGCCAAGGCCGGCTCTCCCTGTGCATCACGCACCGAGACCTCCAGTACCGCCGTGTCCTCGAAGGTGAGGAGCACGTCGGATCCCACGTCGCCCGGAGGCACCTCGATGCCCCGACGACGCACCTCGGCAATCCCGCTCCCCAACGGCACCGGCGGCCCGACGACGGCGTGGACGTCGTACGTCGCGGGCAGGACTCGCTCCGCGAGGAACGTGCCGTCCTCTCTCGTCCGAACGATCGGGAACGAGGGGTGGCCCCAGCCGGGCTGGTAGCCGGTGGTGGGCCGGAGGTGAACGAACGCCCCTGCGATCGGCCGGCCCACCTCATCGAGGAGCATCCCCCGGACGGTGCCGGCGGCAAAGAGCAGGTCGAGCTCCACGTCGGGGAGATCGGGCACGGTAACGGTCCGCCACAGCTCGGTCTCCGCGTAGCACACGCGGATCCTGTACTCGCCCGGTTCGTCGAGGCCCAACCGGTAGACGCCGTCCTCATCGACATGGCAGCCGCGAGGTCCCTCCGGCAGCATCGGCCCTTCGATGCCGATCTCGGCCCCCGAGACCGGCGCACCCTCCACCAGGAACCGACCATGCACCTGGATCCGCCCCACGGGCGGCCCGGGGGCGATCCACCCGCTGGGGGCGGCCTCGGCATCCGCGTTCTTCGGACGCAGGTCGAGCCGTCGCTCCTCCCCTTCCTCGAGATCCACGGAGCACCCCCGAACGAGTCCTTCCCGCTCCCGACTCGCGTCGTCGCCGGGGAAGAGGGTAGCCAGTTCGGTCGTGGTCAGATCGGCGGAGACGTACCAGTGGCCGGGCGCGAGATCGGTGAAGCGGTACCGCCCCTGATCGTCGGTGTGCACCACGAAGCAAGTCCACTCGAGATCCGGCCGGTCATCGAACAAGCTGACATCCACCTCCGCCTGCGGCACGGGTCGGCCCTCGAGGTCGAAGACGGTGCCCGTCAGAGTCGCCCCGCGACGGAGAGTCAGAACGAGCTCCGCGGCGCGCGATCCAGGCTCGAGGACGACGGTCAACGGCGCGGCGGGAGCGTGGCCGGGCGCATCGGCCGACACGATCGCCCCCCCGAGGAGGAGGTCCCGCAGGACGAACCGCCCCGACGGGTTGGTGGTCCCGGAGGGAGCGGCGCGCAGCACCGGCCGGTCGGGCTCGATGACCTGCACCTCGGCCCCGACCACGGGCCCCCCCTCCGCATCCACCACCCGACCCGTCAGCTGCGCAAAGCGCCGGGCCACGAGAACCAGCTCGCCCTCCATGCCCGGCAGAGTGACGATGGTGGTTTCCGAGGGAGCGAAGCCGGACGCTTCGGTCCGCACCGCCCACCGTCCCGGGGTCAACCCCTCCAGCCGGAAGGACCCGTCCTTCTCGGAGAAGGTCCTCGCCACCTGCTCCTCGCCGATGACGAAGCGCCACTCGATCTCCTCCCCGTCGGCGGCGTCGGCTCGCGTCGCACGCACGGTAAACTTGACAAGCGGGTTGCCGTCCTCATCCACGACCCGGCCCAAGAGGGCCAGTCCCTCTCCGAGGATGAGCACTAGATCCTGGGTACCGGCCGCAACCGGCTCCCTACGAAGGCGACGCTCGACGTAGCGGGCACTTCCTGCCTCCCGCTCTGCTGCGGTCGCGGGACGGCGCCCCACGGCCTCCAGGACGTAGGGCCCCGGCCCGAGTCCCGTGGCCCTGAAGCAACCTTCGTCGTCCGCCGTCACCGACTGGTGACGGTACAGACCGAGCTCGCGCCACGCCGCATCGTTCTCCGGGACGGCCCCGATCACGATCCGGGCGTGCGACGCCGAGGTCCCGTCGGCCCAGGTCACGCGCCCGGCGACCTCGCCTCCGCGCGAGACCTCGAGCACGACGTCCGTGCGTTCCTCCCCCTGTGCCAGCGGCGAGAGGATCTCCTCGTGCTCCAGGATGCCCGATCCCTCCACCACGAGCTCCACCGACCCCGGAGCGAGCCCCCGGAGGACGAACGTCCCGTCGGCTGCCGTCTCCGCCGACACCCAGTTCAGGAAGCTCGCCGCAGCATCGCAACGAGCCGTGACCTCTACCCCTCCAACGGCCGTCCCATCCGTGTCGCGCACCGAGCCGAGGATCCGCGCTTCCGGCACCAGCCGCCATTCGATGGTGCGCGTGCGTCCGGGCACGAGCGCGAGGTCCGAGATCCCCACTCCGGCCCACCCCGGGGGCGCGCAGGCGAGGTCGAAGGGATCATCCACGGGAAGGCAGGGAAACACGAAGCTCCCCTCCGCGGAGAGGACGGCCGTGCGCCGAAGGGGGAACCGCAGTCCCCCCTCCTCCACAGACGGCGACTGGAAAAGCCCCACGACCGTGCCCGCGAGCGTGGCCGGATCGAGCTCGAAACCGGGGGCGGCCGCGAGCCGTCCCTCGATGCGGCCCGCGAGCCGGGGCTCGAGAACGTGACCCGTGGGAGCCTCGCTCACCGCGAAGCGTTCCTGCACGGGAAGGTGTAGCCAGTCGCTCTCCAGCTCGAGCCGTCCCTTGCGAGTCCGTTCGGAGAAGGCGACACGGAAGGCGCCGTCCTCCCCCACTGCGCAGGAGTGCAGGATCCGGCCCTTGAACCGGCGACCTCGGGCGACGACCGTCACCCGGGCCTCCGGAGGGGTGTCGGCGGGGATCACGACGTGACCCTCGACCCAGTGGGCAGAGGCGAGCTCCTCGGCGGAGGGCTCGGGCGGTGCTTCGTCCTGGGGCGCCGCGGAGGCGAGGAAGAGACCGACGAGGACGAGGCGGGCGAGCGGCGAGCGGCGCGACATGGGATTCCTCCGGGCGCGCCCCGTTCCTCCACCGGGGGAACCGCGACGCGCGGGTGCTTCCTCAGGGTACGTCGCTCCCGCGTAGAGAGTCAGGGCAGTTACCACCGGCTTCGCCCCGAGACGTCCGCAGAGAAGCAACCAACTCGACGAAGCCGGTGGAAACTGCCCTGACTCCCTACGGTGTTTTCGGTTTTTGTTAGGGTAGAGGCGCCCCATGGACGCCCTCGAGCCCTCTCCCCGTGAAGCGGCTCCCCCGCCGGGACGCGACGCGCGCCTGGTGACGGGGACGCGGAGGATCCTGCACCTCGACGTGGACGCCTTCCTGGCGTCGGTCGAGCAAGCGGTGCATCCCGAGCTCGCGAACCGTCCGGTCGTGGTGGGCGGGCCGCCGAGCTCGCGGAACCTCGTGATGTCCTGCTGCTACCGGGCGCGGCGCTTCGGGATCCGGCCCGGGATGTTCCTGTCCGAGGCGGCGCGGCGGTGCCCGAGCGCGGCGTTCCGCGACGGGGACTCCCAGGCCGCCAACCGGCTGCGCGAGGAGGTCACGCGGACCCTGCTCGGCTACACGCCGCGGGTCGAGGTGTCCTCGATCGACGACTTCTTCCTCGACCTCACCGGCTCGACCCGCCTGCTCGGTTCGGCCTTCGAGGCGGCGGAGCGGATCCGCGAAGAGGTAGCCGAGCGCACGCGGCTGCCCCTGTCGATCGGGATCGGGACGAACAAGCTGATGGCGCGGCTCGCGGGCAAGCTCGCCAAGCCGGGCGGGGTGGCCGAGATCCTGCCGGGCGCGGAAGAGACCTTTCTCGCTCCCCTTCCCGTGTTGCAGCTTCCCGGGGTGGGGCACTCGATCGGCAAGAAGCTCGTGCGCTTCTCGATCCGCACCGTGGGCGAGCTGCGGCTCGTGCCCCGCGAGCTCCTCTTCGCGAGCTTCGGCCGCGACGGGCTGCGCCTGTACGAGTCCGCCCGGGGACGGGACGCCGACGAGGTGGAGACCACGCACGTGGAGGACGACGAGGGCGGGCTCGCGGTGCGGCCGCCGCGCTCGATCCACCGGGAGAGCTCCTTCGAGCCGGAGGAAGGGCGGCGCGAGCTCGTCGAGGCCATGCTCGCCTACCTCGTCGAGCGCGCCGCGGATCGGTTGCGCGCCCGGAGGCTCGTCGCGGGCTCGATCGAGGTGCGCATCCGCTACGTGGACACGCGGCCGCGCGTCGAGCGGCGCTCCGCCCCCGACGGAGGGTTGAGCGCCTCCCGTCGTCGGGCCTTCGCCTCCCCCACCGACTCCACCGACGAGATCTGGCGCCACGCGCGCTCGATCCTGCGCGCCCTGCCCCGCCGCCGCGCCCTGGTGAAGCTCGTCGGGATCACGCTCGTGCGCCTCACGCACGGCGCGGGGTGGCAGGGGAGGCTCTTCGACGATCCGATCGCGGACCGGGCGCTCGATGCCCTCCACACCCGAAGCCGCGCCGACCGCCACCGCCGCCTCGACCAGGCGATCGACCGGCTGCGCGAGAAGCTCGGCTTCGGCCGCCTCCTGCGCGGCGCCAGCATCCCTCTTTCGGCCACGCACGCCTTGCGCGCGAACGGGTACCGCCTGCGCACCCCGTCGCTCAACCAGTGAGGAAGACGTCCGCGGAGCACGGCCCGGCCACTCCGTCCTTGCTGGTCGGCCACCCCTTCCGGATAGAATCCCCGCCATGAAACCCGCGCTTCACCTCGAACGAAACCGCCCGATCCGCCGGCACCCGACGGCATTTCCTCTCCTCGCCATCCCGATCCTCTGCGGCCTGGTCGCCTGCGGGGGGGGAACGGAGGAGGCGGAGGGGCCGTCGGCCCTGCTCATCACCCTCGACACGACCCGGGCGGACGTCCTGAGCTGCTACGGCGCGCTGCCGGGAACGACCCCCTTCCTCGACCAGCTCGCCAGCGAGGGGGTTCTCTACGAGATGGCTCACACCGCGGTGCCGGTGACCACCCCGGCGCACGCGTCGATGCTGACCGGGCTGTACCCGATCCGTCACTCGGTGCGCGACAACGACGCGTGGGCTCTTCCCGACGAGGCGGACACGATCGCCGAGCTGGCGCGGGACCGCGGGATCCAGACGGGAGCGGTGATCGCCGCCCTGGTGCTCCACGAGCAGTTCGCTCTGAACCAGGGCTTCGACTTCTACGATCAGCCGGAGAGCACCGGCGACCTCGGACAGCACTCCTACTACGAGCGCTCCGCGAACCAGGTGATCGACACCGCCATCTACTGGCTCGATGCGAGGGATCGCTCGCGGCCGTACTTCCTGTGGGTGCACCTGTACGATCCGCACGCCCCCTACGAGCCTCCGCCGGACTTCCGCACCGGCGTCGGCGCCATCAACCCCTACCAGGGCGAAGTGCAGTTCATGGACAGCGAGATCGGTCGTCTGTTCGAGCACATGCGCCAGGACGGCACGTTCGACGAGACCTTCGTGCTGGTCATCGGGGATCACGGCGAGGGGCTGCAGGCTCACGACGAGGGCCTGCACGGGATGCTCTGCTACGAGGAGACCCTGCGCGTGCCGCTGATCCTCCGCTACCCCGACGGATACCGCGCCGGAGACCGAACGGACGAGATCGTGAGCGTGGTGGACGTCTTCCCGACCCTCGCCGAGGCGCTCGGGCTGCCGTCGAGCGAGGGCATCGACGGCCTGAGCCTGTACCGACACGTCGTCCCCGAGGATCGCGGCGTCTACTTCGAGACCTACGCCGGCTATCTCGGCTTCGGCTACAGCCCGGTCACGGGCTGGATCGACTCGCGCGGCAAGTACCTCCACTCTCCCCAACCGCAGTTCTACGACATCGCGTCCGATCCCAAGGAGGCGAGGAACGTGCTCGAGGAGAACGCGGAGGTCGTCCAGGAGTTCAAGGAGAAGATCGGGGAGCTGGCCTCGAAGCGCGCGCTCGAGGCGACCACCTACAGCGGGATGGACAAGGAGATGCGGGCCCGGCTGGAGCAGCTGGGGTACGTGGCCCTGGGCGGGGTCAGCGCCGAGTTCCCGCGGCCCCTCGATTCCTCCGAGCTGCCGTGTCCCTCCTCGGCGATGGAGATCCACCGCAAGACCCTCAACGCCGTCACCCTGTACAGGTCGGGACAGCTGGCCCAGGCCGAGGAGATCCTGCGGCAGGTGCTCCTGGTCACCCCAGACAACCCCTGCGCCCTGCACTACCTGAGCATCAGCCTGATCAACCAGCGAAAGCACGCCGAGGCGATCGACTTCCTCGATCGGCTGATCACGCTGCGGCCCGAGCTGGGTTTCGCGCACTTCTACAAGGCGCAGTGTCTCAAGGAAACCAAGCGCTTCACCGAGGCGACCGAAGCGGCCCTCCTGGCCCTGGAGATCGAGTCCGAGAACCTCGAGTACATCGATCTGGCGGTGTTTCTGCTCCGGACCACGGGGCGCACGGAGCTCGCGTGGGAGCTCAACCTGCGCTTCAAGAGCATCAAGGACCGTCTCGAGGCCGAGGGGCAGGGGCGCTGAGCCGACTCTTCTCGGGAGAGCACGCGTTCGGGTGACCGGGAACGGGGTCCGTTCCCTGGCGATCATTTTCGGTATTTGTTAGGGTTGCCAGGCCCGGGGGGGGCCGACCGCGCGCGATGTACGTCCCCCTGCGAGTCCACGGCTGGCATTCCCTGCTCACCGGCGTCGATTCGCCCGCTCGCCTGCTCGAGCGGGCGGAGGAGCTGGGGATGGCGGCCCTGGCCCTGACCGACGTGGACACCCTGGCGGGCTCCACGGACTTCCTGCACGCGGCGAGCGGGCGCGCGCTGCGCCCGATCCTCGGGGCGGAGCTCAGCGACCCGGCGGGCGGGCCGGGGCGGCTCGTGGCCCTGGTGCGCGACGAGGAGGGATACCGGAACCTCTGCCGGCTCGTCTCGGCGCGGCGGCTGGGGGACGATCCGGGCGAGGTCGGCGCGAAGCTCGACGGGCCGGAGGGCTTCGACCTCGTGGAGGCGGCCCGGCGCTTCGGGGAGGGGCTCACGTGGCTGGTCGACCACCCCCGCCTCGCCTTCGACCTCGCGGGCCGGATCCCCGCCGAGCGGTTGCTCGTCGCGATCTCGCCGGCGGCCCTCGGCAAGCGGGCGCGGGGATCGCCTCGAGGCGACCCGCGGGAGACGCTCGCCCCCCCGCTCGCCGACCCGAAGGTGCCTCCGCCGTCCCGCGGCGCTCCGGCGGGGGACCTCGTCGCCTCGGCCCGCGTCCTCGGGCTCGCCACGGTGGCGGTGCCCGACGTGTACTGCGCCGACCCCCGGGGCTTCGAGCACCACCGCATGCGCACGGCGATCAAGCACAACGCGCTCGCGTGCGACCTGCCGGAGGAGTGGATCGCCGAGCGACCCGCGCACCTGGTCGCTCCGGAGGAGCTCCGCCGCCGCTTCGCCGACCTGCCCGACGCGCCGGGCCCCTTCTCCCGCGGAGGCGCGCGGATGCCCGGCGCCCTCGCGCGCACGCTCGAGGTGGCGGAGGGTTGCCGGTTCGTGCCGCCGCTCGGGGGCGTGCTCTTTCCCGAGGTGGAGCTCGACGAGCACGAGACCGCCTACTCGAAGCTCGTCGCCCTCGCCTTCGACGGAGCGTGCGAGCGGTACCAGCCGCTCCGGCCCGAGGTGGTGCGGCGGCTCGACTACGAGCTCACGGCGATCGACGACCTGGGGTACGCGCCGTACTTCCTGCTCGTGCGGCGCATCGCCGATTTCGCGTGCGAGCGCGGCATCCCCCACGTGGGCCGGGGCTCGGCCGCGGACAGCCTGGTGGCGTACTGTCTCCGCCTGACCGACGCGGATCCCCTGCGCTACGACCTGCCCTTCGAGCGGTTCCTGAACCCGGCGCGCCGCGACCGGCCGGACATCGACCTCGACTTCTGCTGGCGGCGGCGCGACGAGGTGCTCGAGCACGTGGGGGAGCTCTTCGGGGCCGAGCGCACGGCGATGATCGCCACCCTGAACCGCTTCGGCCTGCGCGCCGCCTTCCGCGAGGCGGCCCTGGCGGAGGGGATCCCCCCCGCGGAGGTGAACCGCTGGTCCCGCCGGTTGCCGGGGCTCGTCCCGGGCGCGGCCTCGAATGCGGCCCCCTTCGACGGAACGGGGGACGGGGCGGCGAGCGACGACACGACGGACGAGCGAGCCGGGAGCGGCGCGAGCCTCGAGCTTTCCGCGGGTTTCCCGGAAACCACGGAGGGCGCGGAGAAGTCAGCCCCTGGGTGGGTGGGGGCTGTGGATGGTCTGTCGACGACCGCGGACGAGCGAGCGAGGCACGACCGCGCCCCCCCCCCCCCCCCCCGCCGCCCCCCCCGCGCCGCGCCCCCCCCCCGCC
>CAYRXS010000233.1:0-10636 GCA_964428225.1 uncultured Planctomycetaceae bacterium | reverse complement strand
CTGCGCCAACAACTGCCCGTTCAAGGTGCGGCGCTACAACTGGTTCGAGTACTCCAAGCCCCAGACCAACGCGTTCTTCACGCTGTTCCACCCGGTGCTGAAGCGCCACGCGGCCCTCAACACGCGCGGCCGCATGCAGATGAAGAACAACCCGGAGGTCACGGTGCGCAGCCGGGGAGTCATGGAGAAGTGCTCCTTCTGTATTCAGCGCATCCGGGAAGCGCGAGCCGAGGCCATTCGTCACGGGCGTCCGGGCAAGCTCGCCGATGGCGCGGTGGTGCCGGCCTGCATGGAGTCGTGCCCCACCGGGGCCATCACCTTCGGCGACCTGAACGACCCGACCACCCGGATCGCCAAGCTGGCGGGGGATCCGCGGGCCATGCGCCTGCTGGAATCCACCGGAGTGAAGCCCGTCATCTCCTACCTGACCAAGGTGCGCAATGACCTTGCCTAGTCCCTACGCAACTGTCACCGACGACAGCCAGCTCACTGGCTATCCCGTCGTCGTCCCCGGCGCCGGTCCCTTCGGAGGCGACGAGGAGATCGAAGAGCCGCTGGTGACCGGCGGCAAGAAGTACGCCCAGGTCGACCAGGACATCTGCTTGCACACCGAGCAGTTTCCTACCCGGCGCTGGTGGATCGCCTTCGCCATCGCGCTCTCCCTGCTGGGTCTCCTGGTCTTCTCGCTGATCAACCTGTTCTACGTCGGTGTCGGTGTCGTCGGCACCAACAGTCCGGTCGGCTGGGGGACGTTCATCGTCAACTTCGTCTTCTGGATCGGCATCGGCCACGCCGGGACGCTGATCTCGGCGGTGCTGTTCCTGTTCCGGCAGAAGTGGCGGACCGGCATCAACCGCGCCGCGGAGGCGATGACCCTCTTCGCGGTGGCCTGCGCGGGGATCTTCCCGCTGATCCACCTCGGCCGGCTCTGGTTCGCCTACTGGTTGGTGCCCTATCCCAACGATCGGGGCTCCCTCTGGGTGAACTTCAACTCCGCGCTGGCCTGGGACATCTTCGCCATCTCCACCTACGGCCTCGTGTCCCTGACCTTCTGGTACGTCGGGCTCCTCCCCGACCTGGCCACGGTGCGGGATCGGGCCACCCACAAGTGGCGCCGGAAGCTCTACAACGCGCTCTCCTTCGGCTGGACGGGCTCCCACCGCGCCTGGCGGCACTACGAGGCGGCCTACCTGATCCTGGCCGCGTTCGCGACGCCCCTGGTGTTCTCGGTGCACACCATCGTCTCCTTCGACTTCGCCACCTCGATCGTCCCCGGCTGGCACACCACCATCTTCCCGCCCTACTTCGTGATCGGCGCCATCTTCTCCGGCTTCGCCATGGTGATCACGCTGATGTCGATCATGCGGGGGGTCTTCAAGCTCAAGAACTACATCACCATCAATCACATGGAGGCGATGGCCAAGATCCTGATGCTGACCGGCTTGCTGGTCGGCTTCGCCTACGCCACCGAGTTCTTCATGGCCTGGTACTCCGGCAGCGAATACGAAGGGTTCATCTTCCGCAACCGCGCGTTCGGACCCTACGGCTGGAGCTACTTCATCATGTTCACCTGCAACGCCATCGTGCCGCAGCTCTTCTGGTTCAAGGCCATACGCCGGAACCCGTGGATGCTGTTCATCGTGGCCGCTCTGGTAAACGTCGGCATGTGGTTCGAGCGATTCGTCATCGTGGTGACCTCGCTGCACCGCGATTTCCTGCCTTCGAGCTGGGGCATGTTCGACCTGACCTTCTGGGATTGGTCGATCCTGCTCGGTTCCTTCGGCCTGTTCTTCACCCTGTTCCTGCTGTTCGTGCGCCTGCTGCCCGCCATCGCCATCTCCGAGGTCAAGGGAGTGATGGATCCTAAAGTGGCGCGCGGGGAGGGCTGAGCCATGGCATTTCCTGAATCCAACAAAGGCGTGCTCGGGCATTTCCCGACCCCGGACGAGGCTCTGACGGCCGCGCGCCGGGTTCGTGAATCGCAGTACTGCCACTTCGACATCTTGTCTCCGTTCCCGGTGCACGGCATGGACGAGGCCATGGGGCAGCGGCGGAGCTGGGTGCCCCTGGTCACCGTCCTCCTGGTGGCCCTCGGCATCCTCGCGGCCCAGGCCCTGATGAACTACGTCATGGTCGTCGACTGGCCCATGAACTTCGGCGGCAAGCCGTTCTTCGCCTGGCCGTCGTTCATCCCGATCACCTTCGAGGTGATGGTCCTGTTCGGGGCCATCGGGACGGCGCTGGTGGCGATCTGGGCCGGCAAGCGCGACACCATCCCGCAGCCCCCGCCGATGCTGATCGAGACCGGTGCAACGGTGGACAAGTTCGTGGTCTGGATCTCGGCCACCGATCCGAAGTTCGAGGCCGACGAAGTGGTTCAGTTCGTCGAATCCCTCGGGGCCTCGGGCGTCCAGCTCGTCGATGCGAAGGAGAAGGCCGATGCTTAGGCAACGCTCTCGCGCCCTGCTGCGCGTATCTGCTCTCTTGACGATTCTCGGCATGCTCTCGGCCTGCGAGATGGGCCTGCCCGCCGGAGCCGAGCCTCACACGGAAGGCAACCTCCTCGACATGGGGAACCAGCCGAAGCTCAAACCCCAGCGCGGAGACCTCCTGGGCGAGAATCCCATCGGCATGCTTGTGCCCCCGGAGGGCGCGATCGCAGCGGACGACCGCCCCTACCCCTTCGCCCAGGACGAAGGCGACCAGGCGGGAGCCGCGCTGCAGAATCCTCTGCCCGCGAGCGAGGAGGTGATCGAGCACGGGAAGTTCACCTTCGAGAACGTCTGCATCGTCTGCCACGGCCCGGAGGCGGCCGGCGACGGGCACGTTGCCAGGCTCTTCCCCGAGCCCCCGAGCCTGATGACCCAGAAGGTGCGCGACTGGACCGACGGACGCATCTTCCACCTGCCGATGCGCGGCCAGGGCTCGATGCCGAGCCAGGCCAGCGTCGTCTCCCAGAACGACATCTGGTCCGTGATCCACTACCTGCGCACCGTGCAGGCGCGGTTGCCCGTCGCGCCACCGGAGGACACGGCCGCCGATTCCACCCCCACCACGGATGGAGGTGACGACGAATGAGCCACAGCCAAGACATCCCGCAGCCGCCGGATCGCCTCTTCGTGTCGAGCAAGCTCAAGGCCGCGGCGCTCGTGGCCGTCCTGGCCGGCGCCGGCGTCTTCGCCTGGGCGCTGCTGAGCGGGCACCAGGGCCTCGGCTGGAGCGCCTACCTGATCGGCGCCTTCTACACCCTCAGCCTGGGGGTGTTCGGCGTGGTGTGGTTGGCGATCAACTACCTCTCCAAGGGAGTCTGGTCGGTCACCATGCGCCGCATCCCCGAGGCGATGGCGAGCTGGCTCCTGCCCGGTGGCGTGCTCGCGATCGGCGTGGCCCTCGGCAGCCACCACCTCTATCACTGGACCGATTCGGCCGCGGTGCAGGGCGACGAGCTCCTGCTGCACAAGGAGCCCTTCCTCAACACGGGGATGTTCCTGGCCCTCGTGGGCGCGAGCCTCCTGGTCTGGCTGATCTTCGGCTACCTCATCCCGCGCAACTCCCGCGCCCAGGACGAGAGCGGCAAGGCGAGCCTCAGCCGCGCCAACGTGGTGCTGTCCGCGATGTTCATCGTGCTCTACGCCGTCAGCTTCACCGTGGTGAGCTACTACCTCCTGATGTCCCTGGAGGCCCACTGGTTCTCCACGATGTACGCGGTCGTGACCTTCACGGACATGATCCAGACCGGCACCGCCTTCGTGGCGCTGGTAGCGGCCGTCCTGATCCTGCGGGGCGGATTCGGTGGCTTCGTGAACGAGAACCACCTGCACAGCCTGGCGAAGATGATGTTCGCCTTCACCGGCTTCTGGGCGTACATCTACTTTTGCCAGTACCTCCTGATCTGGTACAGCAACATCCCGGAGGAAACCTCGTACTTCCTCACCCGCCAGGCGAACGGCTGGCTCGGCTATCTCCTGATCCTGCCCCTGCTCAAGTTCGTCGTGCCCTTCGTCTACCTGGTGCCGCGCAACAACAAGCGCAAGCCGGTGCGGGTGGCGGCAATGGCCGTCCTGATCCTGGTGGCCCAGTTCTGGGAGCTCTACCTGCTGGTCGCTCCGGCCATCGGGCACGGCGCGGAGAAGGCGCACGCCCACGTTCCGTGGGCGGAGCTGATCGTCACCGCCGGGTTCTTCGGCCTCTTCTTCCTGGTCTTCGCCTGGTCCCTGAGCCGGCACAAGGCCGTGCCCATCAAGGATCCTCGGGTGCGACAATGCCTGGCCTTCCACCAGTAGCGGAGGGGACATGAAGCTCCGAGAGCTCCTGCTCGGGGGCGGCTTGGCCGCGGTGCTGATCCTGGGCATCGTGCTGACGCGCGGTCTCGGCGACGGGGGCGAGCCGCCCGTGGATCTCGACGTCACGACGGCCGACGGCGCGCTGCTCGTCGACGACATCTCGGTGGAGGTGACGGCCGCGCCCCGCCCCCTGCGCGTCTTCGATCCGCTGCGTTTCACCTTCCGCTTCGCTCGCGACGGCGAGACGCTCGAGGTCGTCGAGCCGCGCATCGACTTCGACATGGTCATGGACATGGGTCCCCACGAGTACCGGCTGGTGCCCGACGAGGCCGGCGGCTGGGTGGCCGACGGCGTGGTGCTGCCCCAGTGCGGCAGCGGCAGCCGCCTCTGGTTCGGAGAGCTCACCTTCGTGGCGGACGATCGGCCGCGGGTGGCGCACCTGCGGCTGGAGCTGGACCCGCCTCGCGCGGACTGAGTCGGCCCCGTGCGGGAGAACCTCGACCTCTTCGGCTTCCTGATGCTGGGCCTGCTCGGCGGCTTCGGCCACTGCATCGGAATGTGCGGGCCCTTCGTGCTCTACGTCTCGCGCCGCTTCGGCACCCCGGAGTCGAGCCGGGCCGCCATCCTCGGCCACCACACCCTCTATGGCCTGGGCCGCCTGTTCACGTACGCCGCCATGGGGATCGCCGCCGGCGCGCTCGGACAGGCGGTGGATCTCGCGGGCTCCGTGCTCGGCTTCCAGCGCGCGGCCTCGGTGCTCGCCGGCGGTCTGCTCATCCTCTACGCCCTCCTGTCCCTGATCGATCTGCTGCCGTTCCTGGCCAGCACCGGCGGAAGCCTCTTCGCGCGCGTGGCGGGTCTCTTCCGAAAGCGCTCCCCCAACAACGCCTTCTTCACCGGCATCCTCCTGGGCTTCCTCCCCTGCGGCCTGGTCTATTCCGCGGTGATCGCCGCCGCCGCCCAGGGCGGCGTGGTGAAGGGAGGCCTCGGCCTCGTGCTCTTCGGCCTCGGCACCCTCCCCGCCATGGTCGGCCTGTCGATGGTCGACGAGCTGCTGGCGCGCCACCGCGCGATCATCAACCGCATCAGCATCGTCTTCCTCCTGATCATGGGCGGCTGGTTCGTCTGGCAGGGGCTGGTCGCGGCCTGAGTCGGGGAGCAGGCGAGGATCGTCACCGTGCCCGATGACGACGCAGAGATTCCCTGCGCCGCGGAGAATCAGGAACGGCGCGAGCCTATCATCTCCTCCTCACGCGATCCGCAGAACTCCGGTTCGAGGGGAAACGCCAATGAGGAATGCACGTCGTGTTCTCGCGGTCCTGCTGGCCATCGTCGCCCTCCCCCCCGCCGTCCACGCCGCTCCTCAGCGCGAGGACGATGACGCGCTCTTCGAGCAATTCCGGAATCCACCCGCGGAGGCGAAGCCGTTCGTGCGCTGGTGGTGGAACGGGCTGCGCGTTCGTGAGGATGAGGTCGTGCGCGAGTTGGACGTCATGACCGAGGCCGGCATCGGAGGCTTCGAGATCAACCCGATCGCCCAGCCTCCGGGCTCGACGCGGCGGGACGATCCCGAGCTGGAGTGGCTGAGTCCGGAGTGGACCCGCCTCGTCGAGCGGACCGCCGCGGAGGCACGAGGGCGCGGCATGGTCGCCGACATCATCGTGGGCTCCGGCTGGCCCTTCGGCGCCGAGTTCCTCGAGCCGGCGCAGATGACCCAGAAGCTGCAGGCCGCGTCCGTGCTCGTCGAGGGCCCCACGACCTTCGAGGCCACCGAGGCCGAGCTGATCGAGAGGGTTCCGTTCCGGCACGGTCGTGAGTGGCCGGGCGCTCCGGATCCCGAGCTGGCCTACGTCATGGTCGCGCCCGACAAGCCGCAGTCCATTGCGCAGTGTCGCGAGGTGACCGGGGAGATCACCGACGGCAAGCTCGCGCTCGTCCTTCCCGCCGGGGCGCACCGCATCCACATCGGCGCGATCCGACGCGGCTTCAGCTCCGTCGTCCACGGAGCCCCCGGTGCACGGGGCCCCGTGCTGGATCACTACAACACGTCGGCCGTCGACGCGTTCCTGAGCAGGATGTCCGATGCGCTGAACCCGGTCTTCGGCGGTAGGTTCGGCGGTCCGGTCCGAGCGGTCTTCTGCGACAGCATCGAGCTCTCGGAAGCCAACTGGACCAACGACTTCGAGGACGAGTTCGAGAAGCGTGCCGGCTACGCGCTTCGTCCGTGGCTTCCGTTCGTGGCGGACTTCGGGGATCCTCCGCCCGTGGACGACGCGCTGAGCGAGGCCGTCGGTCGCGTGCGCTACGACATGAGTCGGGTCCTGGTCGAGCTCTTCCATGAGCGCTTCATCCACACCTATCACCGTTGGTGCCACGCCAACGGCGCCCTCTCCCGTCTCCAGGCCTACGGCTCGCCCTGGCTGCTCGGCATGCTCGAGGGCTTCATGGAGGCGGACATCCCGGAGACGAACAACTGGCTCTACTCCCACGACTACCGCAAGCACGGCTTCCGCGTCTGGAGCAAGTACGCCTCGTCCGCCGCCCATCTCTCCGGCAAGAGGATCGTCAGCTCCGAAGCCATGACGAACACACGGGGCGTGTTCGAGACGACGCTCGAGATGATCAAGGTCGCGGACGACTTCAACTTCATCATGGGCGTCAACCACTCCGTGCTGCACGGCTTCAACTACTCCCCCCCCGAAGCGGGCTTCCCGGGCTGGGTGCGCTACGGCGCCTACTTCAGCGAGCAGAATCCGTGGTGGCCGCACTTCCCGCGGTGGAGCCGCTACAACGCCCGTCTCTCGGCCGTGTTCCAGGCTACTCAGCCCGTGGTGTCCGTGGCCATCATGGCGCCCCGCGCCGATCTGTGGAGCCAGCACGGCCTGACGCGTGTGCCGTTCCACACCGACCCGTGGTTCGCCCACGAGCTGTGGGAGTCCATATCGAGCTGCGGCGCGACGGCGGACTACGTGAGCGAGACGATCCTGCAGGGCGCGACCTTCGTGGACGGCGAGCTGTGCTACGGCCCGGCCCGCTACGAAGCGCTGATCCTGTGCGGGGCCCGGTCCATCGAGCCAGCTACCGCGGAGGCGTTGAAGCGCTTCGTCGATGCGGGCGGCCGTGTCGCTTTCGTGCGGACCTCACCCGAGCGCTCGCCCGGTTTCGCGAACGCATCGGAGAACGACCGCCTCGTGCGCGACCTCATGCAGGCTCTCCGTGCGAAGGGCGGGGAACGTGTCGTCGACGTCGAGGAGCCCCCGGAGGGCGACGCGTTCCTGGGCTGGACCGATGCGATGCTCGGCAGTCTCTCCCTAACGCGGTCGGTGGAACTCGGCGCCCCCGATGCGGAGGTCTTCCAGGTCCACCGTCGGGATGGCGAGCGCGACTTGCTGTTCTTTGCCAACGCCGGGGCGGGGCGCAAGACGCTGCCTGCCACGTTCCTGGTGCCGGGAGCTCCCTTCCGGTGGGATCCGGAAACCGGTGAGCGACGTCCCTTTCCGATGGATGGGACGTTGGTGCTCGAGCCCTACGAGTCTCTGTTGCTCGCTTTCGAGAAGGGCGGACGGACCGGCGGATCAGCAGAATCCCCTGCGCGTGTTCCCGTCGACGGCGGCATGGTTCTGGATGGAGTCTGGACCCTGTCCTGCGATCCAATCGCAGGCGACCGGTTCTCCCGCGAGCTGAGCACGCTCGTGGACCTGGGCGAATCCACCGACCCGGAGCTCAACACCTTCGCAGGCACCGCGACCTATGAGACGGTCTTCGATCTCCGAGACGGCGGGTCGACATGGCTGGACCTCGGCACCGTGCACGGTGTCTCCGAGGCGAAGCTGAACGGCAAGTTGCTGGGAACACGCTGGTATGGCCGGCATGCCTACGACGTGAGCGGCGTCGTGAAGACCGGGCGCAACGATCTGGAGGTCCGGGTCACGACCGTCCTCTTCAACCATGCGCGAACGCTGAGGAGCAACGAAGCCGCGTCCCGGTGGATAGGCGGCGACAAGGCGAAGAAGACGGTTCCCGCAGGGCTCGTGGGGCCGGTGCGGATCATCGAGTAGCGGAGAGGGCCGAGCGAGAGGAGTGCACTCCGTCGTCCACCTACTCTTCTTTCACCAAAGACAGGTACACCATCTCGGTGAACATGGCCGGTGAGAAGCTCAGCCTGCCCCACTTCGCGTCGAGCTCCCGGGTCGGCCTCTCGGCCACGATCGTCTCGAGGTCCTTGCCGGCTTCGATCTCCATCGCGATGACCTCGCGAAAGGCAAGCAGCATGCCGACGTACTCGGCGAGCCCCTTCTTGTCCAGTACGGAGCCGTGGCCCGGAATGATCCTGGTGCCCTCGTCACTGCGGGCGAGGACAGCCTCGAGGGCGCGGATCACCCCGTCGACGTGCCCGCCGCTCGAGACGTCGACGAAGGGATAGCCGCTGAAGACGAGGTCGCCGACGTGGATGGCGTTGGCCTTCTCGAAGACGACGATGAGATCGCCATCCGTGTGCGCGGGTCCCGGGTGGTAGGCGTGGATCTTCTCCCCGTTGAGATGGAAATTCATCGCGTCGGAGAAGGTGAGCGAAGACAGGGCCTTCTCGGGGGCCGGGGGGACCTCGGCGTCGATGATCGTGATGAGCTGGCCGGCCGCGAGACGCCGGCGCGCGTTTTCGTGGGCGACCAGCTCGGCTCCGGCCTCCGCGAGGGCCTGGTTGCCCCCCGTGTGGTCGAAGTGCCAGTGCGTGTTGCAGACGAAGCGCACCGGGGCGTCACAGAGCTCCGTCATCGCAGTGAGGGTCTTGGCGCTCAGCTGCTCGTATTCGGAGTCGACCAGGAAAACGCCGTCGGGTCCCGCGCAGGCCGCCAGGTTGCCGCCCGCGCGCGAGGACAGCACGTGCACGCTACCGCCCAGAGGAGTGGTCGTGAGCTCGATGCGCTCGAAGTCCTGGATCGCGTTCAGTCCGAGGAGACCAGCGAGCGCCGGCGCCAACAACATTGCCCCTGTCATCATGACCACCTCCTGTGTACGAAGCTCATGGACGAGAAGAAGGCGAAGCCGGCGACTCGATATTCGAGCAAACTGCTCGGAAGTCGCGCTTCCCTTCTCCGGGGGAATCTCCCACCGACTCCTCAGGGGATCGAGCGAAGCCTCGTTCCGACGCGAGGACTGCGCCGAGCTACTCCATCCTCTTCACCTGGAACGAGCTGCCGTCCAGGTGGACGTGGAACGCGGTAGCCCGGCCGTTCTCGTCCAGGTCGAACTCGACGTGACCCGCGGTGTAGCGCATCGCGAAGCGGCGGGGTGAGTTCGCCACCAGGTCCAGGCGGCCACGTTCCCGGCCGAAGATGCAGTACAGCTGCGCGCCGTCGCTGAAGACGTCCCAGCTGGACTTCGCGTCGGGCTTCGAGCGGTAGACGCCGACGTAGCCCGTGAGCTCCTCGGGCGAGAGCTGGACCACCGGAAGCTCTTCCTGCGGCGGCGGGCCGAGGGGATCCGTCTCGGGGAGCTCCCGCAGCCAGATGTTGCGGAACTTCACTGGGTTTCCGTGATCCTGGAGCGACAGCGGCAGCCGGTCGGAGTGGTATCGGTAAGGGATCGGCTGGAGCCACATCGTCTCCCCGACGAGCTCGACCGCGTCCTGGACGAGGACCCCGTTGTGGATGACGGTCATGCGAGCGGGAGCGACGAGCTCACCGGCGGTATCGAATCGCGGACGGCGGAAGACGATGTCGTAGCTCTGCCACTCCCCGGGCGGACGGCAAACATTGACGAGCGGTGGGTTCTGACCGTAGATCGCGGCCGCCTGGCCGTCCGCGTAGGTCTCGTTCTCGAAGGAGTCGAGGATCTGCACCTCGTAGCGTCCCATGAAGAAGACGCCGCTGTTGCCGCGCCCCTGCCCCTGGCCGCGCGCGGGGAGGGGCGCCGCCCACTCGATGTGGAGCTGGACGTCACCGAAGGTCCGGATCGTGCGCAGGTTCACGCCCTTCCCGCCGGGAAGCATGATCCCGTCCTCCGCTCTCCAGGACTGCTCCTCGCCTTCCTCCGGAAGCCAGCCCGAGAGATCCGTCCCGTCGAAGAGCACGACCGCGTCCGCGGGCGGACGGGCGGGCAGGACCTGGTCCGGAGGAGTCACGATCGAAGGCCGGGGGCGGGACGAGTCGTGGGATTTCCATCGAGACGGGGTCTGAGCGCCGGCCTCGGATGCGAAGAGGGTGATCAGCAGACCGGGGAGAAGGAGCCAGGGGCGGGAGGGACGATGCATGGTTCGACGCGGGTGGGAGACTTCGGGGGTTCGAGGGCGCGGGGCTCGTCGGAGGATGATCGCGGACAGGAGGAGACCAGTGCGCCGCCGCCCGGCCCCTCCC
>CAYRXS010000232.1:10343-10696 GCA_964428225.1 uncultured Planctomycetaceae bacterium | reverse complement strand
CCTCGCGGCGAGCGAGTGGCTCTCCCCCGAGGCCCCCTGGGGGGTCGGGGAGAAGGTCGCGATCGAGCTGCACGGCCGCTTCCCCGAGGGCCAGCTCGCCTACGCCCTGGCGAGCGATGCGGGAGGGTCCACGATCTGCTTCCTGGCGAGCGGCGAGGCGGCCCGCCTCGAGGGCGATGGCGCGCTCTTCGATGCCGAGGGCGCCCTGTACTTCGGCGACGTGCTCGGCGGGTTCGCGATGGGCGCGAGCTCTGTCGCGCTGTTCGCGAGGATAGGCGGCGGTATTTACACGAAGGGCGCCGACGTCGGGGCGGATCTCGTGGGCAAGGTGGAGGCCGGGATACCGGAAGACG
>CAYRXS010000232.1:0-10333 GCA_964428225.1 uncultured Planctomycetaceae bacterium | reverse complement strand
CGCTCTTCGATGTCGTGGGCGTTTTGTTCCGCTGACGGGGGCACGAGGAGCCGGCTGCGCTTGCGAGCGGCCCGGGAATCGCTACCCTGGTAGGCCCTTCCTTCACCCCCGACCGAGGCTCGCCATGATCTCCACCCTCACCCCTTGCCGCGTTCTGGAATCCTCGGTTCCAGACCGCACGCCTCCGGGGAAACCCTCACCGCCGCCGAGGCCCCGACCCCGGCGCGCCGCGAGCGAACCTCCCCTGGAACGGCCCCGGCGGCCGGTTTGCCCCGAGATCGCGTCCTGCGAATCCGCGGAAGACCGTCCCTGGACCCTGCCCCTGATCTGGTAGCGCAGGGGCGGGCTCCGCGCGCCGGGGGCGCCCCTGACACAGCTCGAACAGGCCAGGGCTCCTTTCTATCGCCCGAATTCAAGAACTTGCATTCGGAGGGTCGAGGTAACCGCCGGCCGGGAAGGATCCCGGCGGGGAAGGGACCCGGAGAGAGCCGGGCCCGCCCCTGACTCGGACATTCGAGCACGCTCTGCGGCCCATCTGGCCGCGCGGGAAGAGGGCGGAGCACACCAGTCAGGTCCAGGGACATGGAACATACGGGAGCACAGAGCTCCTCCTGCGGCATCGCGGAGGCGCTCGGAGAGGGTAGGAACGGTTCGTCGGGGATCCGCTGGGGAGCGGCGATCCTGGTCCTCGTGGCCTTCCTCGTGAGCGGCTGTGGCGGCGGAAGCGGCGGATCCGCCGCGGGCGGCGGCGGCGACGGGGGTGGTGACGGCGGCGTCGGCGAGGACGGCGGCGATCCCGGCGGCAGCGGCGGCGATGGGGGAGACGGCGGCGGTGATGGGGGAGACGGCGGCGATGGGGGAGACGGTGGCGACGGAGGAGACGGTGGCGACGGCGGTGATGGAGGAGACGGCGGCGACGGCGGCGGCGAGGTCGGCTACGACGATTTCGCCATCCAGTACGGCATGAACGGCTCCGTCCAGACCTGGCTCGGCCGTGGCATCGCCTTCGCCGACCTGATGGTGCGGGGCATGGAGTTCGGGATCGTGCGGGGCGGCGTGCTCAGCTACGACCTCGTGCCTCTCATCCCCCTCGGCCAGGATCCCCCTCTCGTCGGCGAGGGGTGGCCCGACCTCGCCCAGCTCCCCGCGGGGGAGTACGCGGGCACGCGCCTGATGAACGCCATGGACGGCACGATGCCCGACGGCCGGGTGACGCCCTACGTCGTCGTCTGGGACGGCACGGGCAGCTGCCGGCTGGCGGGGCCCCCGGTGGTCGGCGAGCAGAACCGGACGTCGAACCGCGTCGAGTTCCGCATCGATCCGACCGTGAGTGGCGGCAACGCGCAGCTCGCCCTGTTCATCCAGGAATCGGAGGAGGCCGACCCGGTCCGCAACGTGCGCGTGTGGCTCCCGGGCGCGGAGGCGACGAAGCCGCTGCTCTGGCAGCCCTACATCGACAAGGTCGAGGCGATGAACCTCGGCCTGGGCCCCTACACGTGGCGCTGCCTCGACTGGACCCGGGTGAACGAGTACGGCCGGGGCGTGGGGAACCACCTCTTCGCGTTCGATCTGGCGGGGATGATCAAGCCGGACAGCCCGATCCACGGCACGCGTCGCGGGATGTGCCCGGAGTTCATGGTCGCCTTCTGCAACGAGACGCAGACGAACCTGCACTTCCAGGTCCCGCACCGGACGGACGACATGTCGGAGGACGACTATCTCACGTTCCTCATCGAGACCTTCGTCAGGATCCGGGACGGCTATCCAGCGGTGCCCGGGATCAACGGGGACCAGGCCTTCGAGGGGCTCGACGACAACCTCCAGCTGACGATCGAGCTCTCCAACGAGATCTGGAACAACGGATTCGCGGTGTACTACTGGATGCAGCGCGAGGCGACCGCCAAGGGCATCTCGTTCGAGGCCCAGATCGCCAGCCAGATCGAGATCGTCTTCGACGTGGCCGACGCCGTGTTCTCCGCGCCGGGATCCCCGATCCTTCGTAAGTACGTGGGGGCCTTCGTGGCGAATCCGGGCTTCGTCAGCACGATCCTGAACACGCTGCCTCCGGGCATGCACGTCGACTCGATCGGACCGGCGGCCTACTTCAGCCCGAAGCCGTCCGTGATCCAGGGATGGCTGGTGGACTCGAATCCCGACACGGGATACTGCCCGAACTGCCCCACGGTCGAGGAGGTGATCGAGGCCTCGCGGAACCGGATCAACGACCTCCGGCCGCTCGTGGCGACGCACCGCACGATCGCGGACAACTGGGAGAACCCCGACGACGGCTCGCACCTCGACCTGGAGATCTACGAGGGCGGACAGGGCATCGTCGCGGGCTTCCAGCCCTGGGTGCCGGAGGCCAACGCGGCCCAGATCCACCCCCTGATGTACGACGCCTACGTGCTCGACTACATCCCGATGCTGATCGACAACGGGGTGGACGTGATCAACTGGTTCTGCTTCACCGGCGACCAGGCTCCGATCGGGGGCGGGGGCGTCGGGCCCTTTGGGTACTGGAACGACATGGACCAGACGATCACCCTGCCGGTGCCCGACCCGTACCTGGACGAGGGCGCCCCGAAGGCGGCCGCCGTCTACCGCGGGCCGCCCCTGAAGCGATAGCGCACCTCCACGGGGTTGCGGAGGGGCGCCTCCGACCCTAACTTATCCCGAACGGCGCCGGGGCCGAGCTCCCCGGCGCCGGCGGCATGCCGGAGGCGACGCACGAGACGAAGAGACCGGGAGGAGGCGGCGAGCGGCTCAGCCGCATCCAGGACGGCGCCGGCGTCGAGGGCATCGTCCGGCGCCTGCGCGCCGATCCCGAGGTCTCCGCGCGCATCGGGGTGTGGGAGCGCCGCCCCGCCCGGCCGGGCCGCATGGCGCCCTGGCCGGAGGCGCTGGAGCCACGGCTCGTCGAGCTCCTGCGCTCGCGCGGCCTCGAGGAGCTCTACGAGCACCAGGCCCGCGCCATCGAGCTGGCCCTGGCGGGACGGGACGTGCTCGTCACCACGCCCACCGCCTCGGGAAAGACCCTCGCCTACACCGCTCCCGTGCTCCAGCGGCTCCTGGAGAGCGACGGGGCCGCGCGCTCGCTGTGGATGTTCCCCACGAAGGCCCTGTCCCAGGACCAGTCGCGCTCCTTCAACGCCCTCATCGCCGCGCTCGACCGCGACTGGCACTCCTTCACCTACGACGGCGACACTCCGCCCTCGGTGCGACGCACCCTGCGAGACCGGGGCCACGTGGTCCTCACGAATCCGTGGATGCTCCACCAGGGGATCCTGCCGAACCACGGCAAGTGGGCGGCCCTGTTCCGCGACCTGCGCTTCGTGGTGATCGACGAGGTCCACACCCTCTCCGGCGTCTTCGGCTCGAGCGTCTCCAACCTGCTTCGCCGCCTGCGGCGCATCGCGCACCACTACGGGAGCGATCCGCGCTTCCTCCTGTCCTCCGCCACGGTGCGGGATCCCGAGGAGCACGGGCGCCGGCTCCTGGGGCGGGAGGTGTCCGTCGTCGACGACGACGCCTCGCCTTCGGGAGAGCGCATCCTCGGCGTGTACGAGCCGCCGCTGATCGACCGCGTCGCGGGCCTGCGCGCCAACGCCCTCGAGGAGGTGCGGCGGCTGGCGCCGCTCCTGTGCGGGCCGGGGCACCAGACGATCGTCTTCTGCAACCGGCGCACGGGGGTGGAGGTGCTCACGCGCTACCTCAAGGAGGCCGCGAGCACGATGGGCCTCGAGCCCGACGAGATCCGGGGCTACCGGGGAGGCTACCTCCCGCTGCGGCGCCGCGAGATCGAGGCCGGCCTCAAGGACGGGTCGGTCAAGGTGGTCGTGTCCACGAACGCCCTCGAGCTGGGCATCGACATCGGCCGGCTCGACGTGGCGGTGCTCGTGGGCTATCCGGGCAGCCAGGCGTCCTTCTGGCAGCGGGCGGGACGCGTCGGGCGCCGCGGGGGTCCGTCGCTCGCGATCATGATCGCCCGGTCCGACCCGGTCGACCAGTACCTCGCCGCCCACCCGGAGTACCTGTTCGGAGCCGCGCGCGAGAGGATCGGACTCGACCCCGACAACCTCGTGATCCTCTCCGAGCAGCTCAAGTGCGCCGCCTTCGAGCTGCCTTTCCGCACCGATCCGGCCGGCGAGGTGACCGGCTTCGGGAGCTCGCCGCACCTCGCGGGGATCCTCGACTACCTCGCCGAGGAGTCCGACCTGCTCGTGCGACGGCCCGACGGCGACGCGGAGGTCTGGTACTGGACGGCGGACGCCTACCCCGCGCAGGACGTCTCGCTCGCGGGCGGCGAGCTCGACAACGTGCTCGTGTTCGACGCGGAGAGCGGCAAGGCCATCGGGGAGATCGACCGCGAGTACTCGATCACCACCGTCCACGAGGGAGCCATCTACCAGGTGGAGGGCGAGACGTGGAAGGTCGAGCGCTTCGACTACGAGAACCGCCGCGCCTACGCCCGCCGCGTGGCGACCGACTACTTCACGGACGCGGAGACGGACACCGAGGTGCGCGTCCTGCGCCTCGAGGAGCGGAGCACGCGCGCCAGGCCGGAGGGGGACGAGGAGGACTGGTCCGTCTGGCACGGCGAGGTGCACGTGACGACGGTCGCCACCCTCTACAAGAAGATCCGGTTCTACACGCGGGAGAACGTGGGCGCCGAGGACATCCACCTGCCGCCCGAGGAGCTCGACACGGAGGCCTTCGTGCTGACGGTCTCCGGGGCCACCGCCGCCGCCGTCGGCCTCGTCTCCGGGAGCCGGGCCGCGGCCTGGCGGGGAGTGGGACGGCTCCTGCGCCGGGTCGCCCCGCTGTACCTGCGCTGCCAGCCGGGCGACCTCGGCCTGTCCACGGAGATCCGCTCGCGCCACTTCCGCGTGCCCGCGATCTTCCTGTACGACCGCGTGCCGGGGAGCGTGGGACTCGGCGGCGCCCTGTATCGCGACCACGCGGACGTCGTGCGCGCCGCCCTCGAGGTGGTGCGCCGGTGCGAGTGCACCCAGGGCTGCCCGGCCTGCGTCGGGACCGTCGAGGAGGTGGGCGCCCTCGGCAAGGAGACGGCGTGCGAGGTCCTCGAACACCTGGCCTCGGCGGGACCGCTCCGGGCGGCGGACGTCCCCCCGGCGGCGGCCGAGGAGGGGTGAGCGGGTGGCGAGCCCTCCCGCCGATCCCCTGCGGGACAAGCTCCGCCGCCTGCGCCGGGAGGAGGGCGGCGGGAAGGGCCCCGGGCGTGAAGCGACGGTCCCCGCCTGGCTGAGGAGGCGACTCGGGCGCGACGCGCCGGGGAAGGGGCCGGCGGGGGACACCGGTCCGCGCTCCGTCGGCGAGCCCGCGGACCTCGAGGTCTTCTCCCGCGACGAGGGAGAGCACGCGGCCCGCATCCGGACTTTCACCGCGGACCACCGCCACGGAGACGTGGCCCTCGGCGACGTGGTCGAGGCCTCCCGCGAGACGATCGCGCTCGTCGCCCGGGACCCGGCGCTCGAGGGGCTCGATCCCACCCGCGCGGTCTACCTCGACATCGAGACGACGGGGCTCTCCGGCGGCGCGGGCACGATTCCCTTCCTCGTGGCCCTCGGCTCCTTTTGCGCCGAGGCCTCGGGGTGCTCGCGGTTCGAGATGTGGCAGGGGTTCCTGCGGGGTCCCGAGGAGGAGCGGGCCCTGCTCGCCGAGGTCGCGCGCCGCATCCGGGCCGGGGACGGCGTGGTGAGCTTCTTCGGCAAGTCGTTCGACCGCCACCGCCTCGAGGACAAGATGCTCGTACACGGCATCGAGCCTCCCTTCGAGGGTCGCGCGCACCTCGACCTCTACCACCCGCTGCGTCGGCTCTACGGGGGAGCCTTCGAGGACGGGCGACTCGGCACCATGGAGCACGAGCTCGCCGGCGTGCAGCGCGAGGACGACCTCCCGGGCAGCTTCGCTCCCGCGGCGTGGTTCGACTTCCTCGGCGGGCGGGCCCACCGGCTCGAGGAGGTCTTCCAGCACAACCTCGACGACGTGCTCAGCCTGGTGACCCTCGCTGCACATCTGGGGGACACGGTGGCGGAACGACGCGCGGGGGGCGGCTCCCTCCCCGGTCCCGCCCTCGCGCGCGCCCGGGGTCTGGCCCGGCTCTTCGCCGGGCGACGGGACTGGACCGAGGCGCTGCGCTGGGTCGATCGGGCCCTGGAGCGCGACTCCGCGAAGGAGCGCCCGTGGTTGCTCCTGCGCGCCGATCTCGTGCGGCGGACGGCGGACTGGGGGGAGGTGCTTCCCCTCTACGAGGAGATCGCGGAGGGCGAGCGCGACGAGATCGCGGCCCGGGCCCTCATCGAGGTCGCCAAGCTGCGAGAGCACCGCGCGAAGGACTTCGCGGGCGCCCTGGACGCCGTGGGGCGGGCGCGAGACGTGATTCGACGGGCGGTGGTCGGCTCTCGACGGAGTAGACTTCTCGCGGACTGCGACCATCGCGCGTCGCGGCTGCGGAAACGGTGAGAGGAGGGGGCGGCCGAGCTCGCCACCGTCGATTGGACTCCAAGCAAGAAAGCGCCGGGAGAGGATCCCGGCTCGCCGCCCTCGTCGCCTGGACGTGGCGGCTCCTCGATCGGCGGGAGACGGGGTGGCTCGCGCTCGGCGTCGCCTCGCTGGGGCTGGTGAGCTTCGGGCTGGCGGGCGTCGGTCGTCCCGCGGGATTCCTAGGGAGCAACCTGGACGTTCGCTACAGCTACGCGGCGGCGAAGTGCTGGTCGCGAGGGGTGAGCCCCTACGACGCGGAGGTCTTCCAGGAGGTCGTTCGGGAGCACGGGCTGGGGCGCAAGCTCAGCGACTTCGCCTACCCGCCGCATTCCGCTCCCCTGGGGTTCCTGCTCGCGGTCTCGACGATCACGGTGGGCAAGGTCCTCATGTCGCTCCTCAACCTGGCCTGCGTCGCGTGCCTCGCGATCACCGCGGTGCGCACGTACCGGAGCCGGTGTCGCGATCCCGGGCCGCTGCGCGCGACCGACCTGTGGCTCGCGGCGATCGTCGTGGGCAACCCGTTCACCGCCCACGTGCTCTGGACGGGGAATCCCAGCCTCATCGCGGTGACCAGCCTCGTCGTGGGGTGGACGCTCGCGAGGCGCGAGCGCTGGCTCGTAGGCGGAGTGCTGCTCGGCCTCGCCACGTGGAAGCCGCAGCTGGCCCTGCTCCCGATGATCTGGCTCGTCCTCGAACGGCGCGGGCGGGCGCTGGCGGCCGCCGCGGTCACCGGCGTGCTTTGCGTGCTGATCCCCCTGCGGGTGTCGAATCCGATCGAGCTCCTGAGCGGCTGGATCGACGCGATCGGTCGCTACGAGACGGCGGACGTGAACTACCTGGGCTTCGAGTACGTGCTCGGGCTGCGCAGCTTCGTGAGCGCCTTCGGTCCCGTGGTCCCCGACCTGACGATCCTCGCGGTGATCGGCGGCTGCCTGCTCTGGTTCTTCCGGCACCGGCTCCCGTCGCGGGACTGGCTCGGGCTGCTCGTAGGCCTCGAGCTCGTCCTGATCTACGCCCACGACTACGACCTCGTGGTCCTGGTGCCGCTGCTCGTTTCCGTCTGGGGCTACGCCGCGCGCGAGCCGCGGCTCCGCGGACCGGCCCTCGCCCTGCTCGTCCTGCTCTGCTTCCCCCTGCGGGAGGTACGGAAGCTGGACGTTCCCCTCCTCCTGCACTGGCGGACGCCGCTCGTCGTGATCGCGGTCGGCGGGCTGCTCTGGCTCGGCCTGCGGGCTAACCGGCGGAAGGAGCCCGGCGGGAGCGCCACGACCGCACCACGGGAATGACCGCGGCGACCGCGCACAGGACCAGCGGCGCGTCCAGGGGCGCGCGCAGGCGGTGGTTCGACCAGAACAGCACCGCGACGACCGTCACCTGCAGCATGAAGAGAAGCAGCTCGACGGGGCGGCGCACGCCGAGCCGCGATCCCGCGACGAGCAGCAGGTAGGCCGGCAGCAGGAGGGCGAGGTTCGCGGCGACGAGCAGCCACCGCACGACCCCCGGCTGGCGATCGAGCGCCTCGAGGTAGGGGACCGGGCCCCAGAGGTACCAGCACTTGACGAGCGCGTTGCGGGCCCAGCGCCCGGGATTCTCGCGGACCCACTCCACGGCCTGCTCGCGGCCGCGACGGCTGCGCTCGACCTCGTTCGGCGCGCCGAGCACGTACTCGGCCCCCTCCGCGGGGTGGTTGATCTTGTAGAGCAGCGCGTCGTCGTGGTTCGTGGCGTAGAAGGTGTACCCGCCCCCGGAGGCGATCGGCACGAAGGCGTCGAGCTGTTGGTGGTTGCGCGCGATCCAGGGTCCGATCAGCAGAACGCTCGGGAGCGCGAACAGGACGGCGGCGATCAGGGCCTCGCGCGGCACCGCCCGCAGCCGCAGCAGGATCCACCCTCCGAACAGCACGCACCCGAGCGCGAACTCCGCCCGGGCGAGAGCCGTTACCGCGAAGGCGAGCCCCAGGAGGAGCCACTTCCACCTTCGGGGATCCCGCGTCGCGCTCGACCACAGGAGGAGGGCGACGAGGACGAGGGGGATGACCAGAGCCTCCTTCTGGTAGCGGGAGACGGAGAAGACGAGGGGCGGCCACGCCACGCAGATCCACGCGCCCAGCGTGCCGATCCTCTCCCCGAACCACCGGGACCCGAGCCGCTTCGCCAGCAGGGGCGCCAGCGACAGCAGAGCCACGTTGGCGAGGTACACCGCCAGGGGCACGACCCCGAAAACCGCGTAGAGCGCCGCGACGTAGAAATAGACCAGGGGGGGATGCCACGCCGTGGGCTCGCCGGACTTCCACGCGATCCCGTCGCCCTCGACGATGTTCACCGCGACGTCGTGGTAGTGACGGTCGTCCCCGTAACCCGCGAGCGCGAAGTCGGATGGTCCGGCCTGCACGACGAGGAAGGCCAACCGCACGACGAGGGCGGCGAGGAAGAGCAGCGCCGTCGAACGCATCCAGCGGGGCAGGAGGCCGTCGCTCGTCTCTTCCATGCTCGCGCAGTCGGGCTCCAAGCCGTGGCCTCGCCCGGTCACATCGATCGGGACTCGCCCGCGAGGACGCGGCCAACGGCCTCGGGGAGGGCGATCTTCTCCTCCTCGAAGACGCGGTCGGCGAGGGAGTGGACGGTGTCGTTGCCGCGCACCTCGATGCAGCGCTGCAGCAGGATCGGGCCGTGGTCGTACTCGTTGTCCACGAAGTGGACCGTGCACCCGGTGAACTGCACGCCCGTCTCGAGCACGGCCGCGTGCACACGTTCCCCGTAGTACCCCTTGCCTCCGAAGGCGGGCAGCAGGGCGGGGTGGATGTTGATCACCCGGCCCAGCCAGGCATCCGGCAGCCGCAGGAGGCGCAGGAAGCCGGCGAGCACGACGAGCTCGCAGCCGCGCTCCTCGATCTCCGTGAAGATCTTCCGGCTGAACGCCTCCACGCCGTCCGCCTTGGAGTAGGGAACGACGACGCGGGGGATGCCGAGCCGGTCCGCCCGCTCGAGGGCGAACGCCCCGTCGCGGTCGGAGAGCACGAGGCCGATCTCCGCGGAGAGGGACCCGGAGTCGATGTGCTCCTGGAGGTTCTCGAGCGAGCGGCCTCCTCCAGAGACGAGCACGGCGATGCGCTTGGCGGTCATGACGGGCCTTCCTCCTCGAGCGCCTTCACGGCGCCCTGTACGTCTTCGATGAGGGAGACGAGCAGGTCCTCCAACGCGGGCCCCGCGTCGGCCGCGGTCTCGACGAGCCTCGCCACGTCGGCGGGCGCTCCGCCCGCGTCGGTGACCGCGACGATCGAGAGCACGGACAACCCGGCGTGGACCGCGGCGAGAAGGGGCCAGGCCAGCGACTGCACGGCGACCTCGGCCCCGAGGCGGGACAGCATGCGGCGCTCGGCGGGAGTCTCGAGCGCGGGCCCCGCGGTGCACGCGACCACGACCTCGGCCGCGGCGATGCCCCGCTCCTCCGCACGCTGCAGGGCGGCGCGGCGCAGGCCGAGGTGGTGCAGGCGCGTCTGGTCGGGGAAGAGGGGACCGAGGGTGCTCCCCCCCAGCCCCACGAGCGGGCTCGCCCCGCTCAGGTTGAGGTGATCGCGGACGAAGGCGAACCCTCCCACGGGAGCGAGCGGCGTCCCGGCCTCGTCCTCGGCCACGAGCGCGCTGCCCGCGGAGGTGTGGAGGCACAGGCCCGCGCCGCAGGCCGCCGCGATCCACAGGGGCAGGCCCCGCACCCAGGCTTCCCCCGGCTCGGTCTCGAGGAGATCGTCGGCCGCGTCCTCGAGGATCCAGATCTTGGCGCCGCTCATCTGGCCCGCGACGAGCACGCGGGAGCGCCAGGGCTCGGGCAT
>CAYRXS010000231.1:0-10730 GCA_964428225.1 uncultured Planctomycetaceae bacterium | reverse complement strand
CCGCGACACGCAACGCACGAAGCTGCGCCAGCCCATCCCCGGATCGATCAGGACGGGGACGATCCCCGAGCGGAACAGGGCGTGGGTGATCGCGACGAGCTCGAGCCCCGGCTTGACGAACAGGCACGCGCGGTCGCCGCGGACGAGTCCGAGCTCGGCGAAGCCGCGGGCGATGGCGTTGCAGCGCGCCTCGAGAGCCTCGAAGGTGAGCTCGCGTCCGTCGAACATGCGCACCGCGCACCGATCGGGGTGCTCGGCGGCGCGGGCGGTGAGGTGGCGCGAGATGTTCTCCTCGCGCGCGAAGTCGCCCAGGCTCGGGCCCTCGAGACCGGGGGAGGAGGTCATGAGACGGGGTGCCTCGCGAGGAAGCCGTCGAGGGCGGCGAGCACCTCGTCCGCCGCGTCCTCGCTGACGTAGTGGGAGGCGTCCTCGAAGCGGTGGACCTCGGCGTCGGGCAGGCGCCGCTGCCACACCTCGCGGAACCGCGGCGTGAAGCACCAGTCGCGCTCGCCCCACAGCAGGATCGCGGGCCGATCGCGGAACTCGTCGAGCGACTCGTCGATCGCGGTCAGCTCGGCGTAGGAGCGGTGGGCCGGAGCGAGGGGGATGTCCTGGACGAAGCGGTGCACCGCCACGCGGTTCGTCCAGCCGTCGTAGGGCAGCAGGAATCCGCGCTTCACCTCGGGAGGCATCGGCTTCGCCACCGCCATGGTCGTGGCCAGGCGCACGAAGGTGTTGAGTCCGCGCACCGCGAAGGCTCCGAGGCCCGGCACGCGGCACAGGAGGATGCGGCGGGGGATGACGCCGTCGTGGAACGCGGCCGTGTTCAGGATCACGAGCCGCGCCACGAGCTCCGGGTGACGCCGGGCGAAGCCCATGCCGATCACGCCTCCCCAGTCGTGCATCACCAGGGTGATCCGCTCGAGCCCGAGCCGCTCGACGAGTCGCTCGACGCCTGCAACGTGATTCTCGAGGACGTACTCCCAGTCCGCCGGCTTGTCCGACAACCCGCACCCGACGTGGTCCGGCGCCACGCAGCGTCGGCGGTCGCGTAGGGCCCCGATCAGCCGCCGCCAGAGGAAGGACCAGGTCGGATTGCCGTGCAGGAACAGGAGCGCCTCGCCGTCGCGCGGTCCCTCGTCGAGGAAGTGCTGCCAGACGCCGTCGTGCTCGAGGAAGTGCGGCTCGAACGAATACTCGGCTCCCAGGGGAGTGACGCGCGCGCGAGCGTTTCGGCGGCGTTCCTCCGATTCGAGCGAGTGGTTCGGGTGCGTGGTGCTCAAGCCGACTCCTCCAGGGCGACGAGCTCGACGCCCGCGACCTCCCCCGGAGGATGGGCCACGGACACGATGTGCTCGTTCCACCGGGAGACGCGGACCTCGACCTCGCGCTCCCGGCTCGTGAGGCGCAGCCTCTCCGCATCGAGGACCTCCGTCAAGACGGTGCGCCCCAGATCGGCGATTCCGGCGCGGGTGAGCTTCAGGACCGCCTCCTTCGCCGTCCACAACCGCAGGACGTCCGTACGGCTCCGCCCGCCCATGCGGTCCAGCTCGCTCGGGTCGTCCCGGTCGAAGCGGTCGCGCGCGGCCTCGAAGCGTGGGCGCCTCGACCACTCCGCGTCGATTCCCACGGGAAACGGCGCCACGATCGCCGCGGCGAGCCCCCGCGTGTTCGTGTTCGACCAGTGCCATCCCCCGATCGGGAGCGGAGCGCCCTTCTCGTCGCGCGGGAGCTCGAGTCCGGGGATTCCCGTCCGCTCCGCGGCCTTCGCCAGGGCGAGGGCTCCGACGCGGCGGCCCTCGACCACGCCCTCGCGACCGACGAGCTCGGTGGAGAAGGGAGCGAGGACCGCGACGAGGATCATCGCCGCTACGCTCCGCCGGTCTCGTCCGCGGCCCGGGTCAGGGCGTAGCGGATCCGGAGCACGCTCTTGCCATCGCAGCGCACGTCGCCGGACAGGAACCACGCGGGTCCGACGCGCTCCTCGAGCTTCACGCGCGTGCGCAGGGTCTCGCCGGGCCGGACCATGCGGCGGAAGCGGGCGGACTCGATGCGGGTCAGCACGGGGAGCCCGTCCTCGGGTCGCAGGCCGCCCGCGAGGTCCGAGACGAGGATCGCCGCGGTCTGGAAGACGTGCTCGGAGATCAGGACCCCGGGCAGGACCGGGTGGCCGGGATAGTGGCCCCGGAACCAGTCCGCGTCGGGCGGAACCCGCCACTCTGCGGTGAGCGAATCCTCCTCGCGCTCGACGACCCGATCCACGAAGAGGAACGGGTCTCGGTGGGGGATCGCGGCCTTCACCTCGGCCCGCGGGTCGCTCCCCGGCTCGCTCATCGCGCCACCTCCGCGTGCCGCTCGCGGTCCCGGAGGAACGCGTCGGCGCCGTTCGCGACGAGCGCGCCGTAGTTCATCACTCCCAGCCAACCCGACATGATGATGCCCACGCTCCCGGCGTGGAACAGCCCCTCGGCGGCGCTCGGCAGGTCCTGGCTGACCTTCAGACCCTCGTGCCTCGTTCCGTAGGACGTCCCCCGGGGGTGCTGCGCGTAGAACGCCAGCGTGCGGGGCGTGGCCGCCTCCATGTGGCCGACCTTCTCACGGATGCCGGGTACCTGGCGGTCGAGCACTTCGAGAGTTCCTTCGATCAGGCGCTCCTTCGCGGCCTCGTACTCCTCCGCGGAGAAGCCGTTCCAGTCGTCCCAGCTCGCGTTCATCGTGCTGGTGACCGCAAAGCGCTTCGATCCCGGACGGTGCTCGGGGTAGTAGAAGGTCAGGGCCTGGCTCTCGCCGTGGAGGTCGCGCATGGACGGTGGGTCGAAGGTGGGGCGGGTCGAGGTGAACCGCAGGTCGCCCACGTAGGGGATCTCCGCGCCGCGCTCCAGGCCCACGAAGACCTGGCAGGTCGAGGTGTTCTGGCGCACCGCCCGGCAGCGCTCGACGAAGTCCGCGGGGAGGTTCTCGGCGCCGACGAGCTCCTCGACCGTCGCGACGACGTTGGCGTTCGAGATCACGACCGGCGCGGCGAGGAACCGGCCGTTGGCCACGACGCCGCGCGTCCTTCCTTCCTCGACCACGATGCGCTCGACCTGGGCGTTGCCGTACAGCTCGGCCCCCTTCCGCGTGAGGTCGTCGCGCATCGAGCGGATCATCCGGCTCGTCCCGCCGGCGATGGTGAACATGCCCTTCCGGGCGAAGGCCGAGATCACGATCCCGTAGGTGATCGAGGGATCGTCCAGGAGCGAGCCGCTCGTGAAGGCGACCGGCTCCATGAGGAACCGCTGCACGTCGTTGCGCCCGGGGAAGAACCGCTCGAACATCTCGCCGACGGTCTCGCCGGTCGGGGCGTAGAACTTCATCTCCCCCAGGTGAGCGAAGAATGCCTTGGCCCGGTCGCTCGCGACGTCGAAGGTCGCGACGAGCTTCTCGATGAAGTCCTCGCGCGTGAAGCTTGTCTCCAGGGAGAACTGGGGGTTGTCGTAGGCGACGCCCTTCAGGGGCACGATCCGGTCGGCGAGCTCGGTGCTCCAGTAGCGCCGCAGGGATTTCTTCAGGCCGAACGGGAAGGCGTGCATGGAGACGTCGAAGACGTGGCCCCCGCGCCGCTTGAACCAGGTGGCGTAGCCTCCGAAGTTGTAGTGCTGCTCCAGCACGCAGACGCGGTATCCGGCGCGCCCCAGGACGTTCGCCGCGGTCAGGCCTCCGAGGCCGCTCCCCACGACGATCACGTCGTACTCCGACCGCGCGTCGGCGAGGGAGTCGGAGGTTCGCGGCTTCTTTCCCGCCGTGCTCCCCTTGTGGTAGCGGGGGCGGGGGGTTGCCTCGTGGGTCATGGCGCCCGTGGGCTATCCCCGGGCCGCGGCGAGGCGGTCGCCTGGGGAGGCTCTCCCGTTCGGATCGCGCCGGGCGGGGCGGACTGCCGTGGTCCGCCCGCGGGGGCCGGCGCCGGTGGTGATGGAATCGCAGCGCAAGGTCGGAAGCTACCCGTCGTTTGCTTCGTCAGACCTGCGCGGCGCAGTGCAGGGCCTTCTCTTCCAGGTGGGGATGGAGGTACTGGACGCAGCCGTCGATCGAGGCCAGTTGCTCGTAGTCGTCCTCGGGGACCTGGACGCCGTACAGCTTGCGCAGCTCCATCACGATGTCGAGGAAGTCCATCGAGTCCAGATCGATCTGGTCCCGGAGACGGCGGGAGGAATCGATGGTGGCGAGGTTCTCGTCGGGGGCGATGTTGGAGATGATTTCCCTGATGGCCAGGGCGACTTGTTCGCGGGTCATGGTTCCGATCGTTGGGTCGTTGGACGTTTGTTTACCAGGTGGCGGGTAGTCTTCTGACGGGTCTTCCGGAGCGCCTCATCCATCCCAGCGGCGCACGGCCACGGCCGAGTTGATCCCCAGCATCCCGAAGGACAGGTTGAGGATCGTGCGGACGTTCCCCGTCTCCCGGGGCTCGTTCGCGACGAGGTTGCGCACCTCGCACTCGGGGTCGAGATTCTCCAGGTTGATCGTGGGGTGGATCGTCCCGTCCACGAAGGACGGGAGGTTTCCAGCCAGCTCGAGAGCACCGGCCGCGCCCATGGCATGGCCGATGTAGCTCTTCGTGTTGTTCACGTGGGTGGCGGGGGAGTCCCCGAAGACCTCTCGGATCGCCTTGCATTCGACGATGTCGCCGGAGCGGGTCGAAGTGGCGTGGGTGGAGAGGATGTCGACTTCCTCGGGCTCGAGCCTCGCGTGGGCGAGCCCTCCCCGGATGCAGGCGTTCTGGCCGTCGGAATCGGGGTGCACGAAGTCCGTGCCGTCGGAGTTGACGAAGTAGCCGAGGACCTCGGCGTGGATGTGGGCGCCGCGCTTCTGCGCGTCCTCGAGTCTCTCGAGCAGATAGAGACAGCCGCCGTCCGATACGACGATCCCGTTGCGGTCCCGGTCGAAGGGGCGCGAGGCCTTCGTGGGGTTCTCGTGGTGGCCCAGGGCGCCCTGGGACTGGAAGCTGGCGAAGATGGAGAAGCCGTGGGTGGCCTCCGAGACGCCGCCTCCGAACGCGATGTCGGCCTGATCGAGCTGCAGCATCTGCACCGCGTGGATCAGGCCGAGGTTCCCCGCCGCGCAGGCGCTGCCCAGGGTGTAGGCGGGGCCATGGAGGCCGACGTTCAGGGTCACCTCGCCGGCGGGGTTGTTCGCGATGGTGCGGGGATTGTGGTGGTGGGACCAGAACTTCAGGTCGTGCTCGTACTTCGCGAGCTCGGCGACCTCGTTCTCCGTCTCCACCGTGCCGTGCTCGGTGATGCCGATGTAGATACCGATCCGGCCCGGGTCGTAGCTCGACAGGTCGGGCTCGCCGCTGCGCAGGGCCTCGTGCGTGCACCAGATGGCCACGCTGCCGGAGCGCGTGCCGCGTCGCAGCTCCTTCTTCTTCTGGTAGCGCAGTACGTCGAAATCGCAGGAGCCGGCGAGGGTTTCTCCGAGGTGGGTGATCTCCTTCCGTCGAACTCCCGAGACTCCGGCCAGGAGGTTCGCGCGGTACTCCTCGAGCGAGTTGCCGTTCGGGCTGGTCAAGCCCACCCCGGTGATGACGATGCGGGGCAGCTCAGCCATCGCTCGCCTCCCGGGTGGGGGTGGGCGCAGGCTCCTCCGCGGTCGTGGAGTGGCCATTGCCGCCGTTCGCGCTCCCTTCCTCCTCCTCCGGGCCCTCGTCGTCGCCGATAGCGGCGTTCACCGTGCCCGAGAGGTTGTCCCCGAACAGGATCCGCGCGGGCATCCCCACGCCCACCTTGAACGCGGCGTTGATCGCTCGCGACAGCAGGCTCTCCGGATCGCTCATCGCGCTCTGCACCGCGGTGAACAGGAGCTGCATCATCGCCTCGCCGATGTCGCAGGTGGTGATGATCGAGCGCAGGGTCAGGACGCGGGGGTCGCGATCGCCGTGCCGGCGGCGGATGTACTCCAGCGACCGCGCCGCCATCTGGCGGAACTGCTGGAAGACGATCCGCTCCCTCCGGCGGAATACGGTGGCCACGATGGAGAGCGCGTTGCCCACCGGCGTGTGGAGGTGGCAGCGACGGGAGCTGTCGAACACGGAGGTGATCGCGCCCCACTCGGCGAGCTCGTTCAGGCTCGTGCTCGTGGCCGCCTGGGAGATTCCGAGCTGGGCGGAGATCTCCTTGCTCGCCAGGGGTTGGTCGGAGAGGACGAGCAGACCCCAGACCCGGCCGTGCAGGCGCTTGAAGCCGAAGGTCTTGAAGAAGAGCTCGAAGGTGGGGAGCTCCTCCAGGAGGGTCTGGTCGACGAGGGCCGCTTCGCGCGGCTGCAGATCATTGGCGGTGGGGCACATGGTGGGGCCATTCGTGTCGTGGATATCAAGAATTCTTGATATCCACGAACCGTCGGGCGGAGGTTGTGCCAAACGCCGCGTGCAGAGTCCATCCTCGTGGGGAAAAAACCGGCCTTTTCGATGCCTTCCGGCAGGAAATCGCGAAGGGAGGCCGCGCCCACCCCCGCTGGCGGCCCGAGGGGCCCGAGCCGGCCCCCGGGGGCGCCTGGCGGGGCCCTGACCGCCGATTCCCGGGCCCGCCGTGGCCTGCTCCCCGGGCGCAGAGGTTCGTGTCTTCCCCCCCCCCTCCCCCCGGTGGCGACTCGCCGGAAGCGAAGGGTGCCGGGGAGGGCGGGAGCCAGCGACGGAGCGGCCGTTCCACCGACCCGCCTCCCTCGTCCTCTCCCGGGCCCTCCCGGCACCGCTTCGTCCGATCCGTCCAACCCGTCGCCTCGACCGCCCCACGGCCCTCGCCGGTCGGGGACGCTCGCGGCGTTCACCCTCCGGGACCCTTCCCGGGGCCTTTCGGTTTCCCGATACTCTCGGAAAACCCCGCCGTTCCACCCCCGAGCCTCCATGCGGACCCCGCGTCGCCTCGCCCTCCTCCTCGCCCTCCTCGCCCTCCTCGGCGCCGAGAGCTGCATCGTCGTCGACGCCCCCCTCCTCGGCCTGCGCACCGTGGCGGGGGGGATCCACAACCGCCGGCGCGGGGTGGGGATCGTGCCCTTCTTCTTCCCCGACGGCCGGCTGGGGTGCATGGCGAACGGGGCGCTCTTCGTCGAGGACGAGACCAGTGAGCTGCGGATGATCGTCCCCCAGCACTACGAGGTCGACGACCCCGCCGCCTCCCTCGACTGCGAGCACGTGATCTGCGTCGCCGGCAAGGACCAGGTCACCGCGGGCGGCGCGCAGAACGACCACGTGTTCCAGATCTACACCGTGCGCGCGGACGGCAGCGAATGGACGCGGCTCACCCGTTCCCGTCTGGCGGAGGTCCACCCCCGGTACCTGCCCTCCGGCGAGATCGTCTTCGTGCGCCGCCCCGAGCATCGGGGCTGGGCCCTGTACGAGCCCCCGTGGAGCGACGGGGCCGTCTTCCTCGCGCGGGCCGACGGCTCGGACGAGCGCCGACTCACCGAGCCGCTCTTCCACCCCTTCCGGGGGCTGGCGCCCGTCGAGGAGGGCGGCGCGATCGTCTTCGGAGCCTCGTCGGGGGAGGGGGAGTACGACGTCTGGCGCCTGGCGCTGGTCGAGGGCGCGCAGCCCGAGCTGCTCGTCCCCGACGCCACCCTGCCCGCTCCCCTGCCCGGCGGGGAAGGCCTCGTCCACGCGCGCGGGCGTCGCGGCGAGGAGACCCTGGGGCGCACCGCCTACGCCTCTTTCGACGTCTGCGTGAGCACCGGGGAGCAGGAGCGGGTCCTCTGCGCGGGGCGGGGAGAGATCCTGGGCCTGGCCGTCTCGCCGGACGGCGCGCGGGTCGTGTTCTCGGAGCTGGATCCCGAGGAGGGGCAGTTCGGCACCTACCTCCTCCTGGAGGTCCCCGTCGGCGGAGGCGAGCCGCGGCTGCTTCAGACCGCCCCCTACCGCAGCGAGAACCGGTTCAAGCCCGGAGACCTCGTCCAGCCCGTCAGCTGGTGGGGGCGGACGAGGAAGTACGCGCCGGGCTCGCGCTGAGCGGCGCCGGCGGGCGGGGCACCACGGTCGCCTCGGGATCCCCGGGAGCGAACGGCCGGCCGTTGGACGGGGGAGACGTGAAGTACTCGAACGCCACCTCGTTGGCGCGGCCGTAGCACTCCGTCCAGTAGTGGTCCACCTCGGGCAGGGCCCGGAACTCGGAGCGGGGCAGGATCCGGGTGAAGGTCTGCCGGTAGTCCCGCTCGGTTTCGGGCTTGGACAGCCCCAGGGTGTGATCGGAGCGGCCGTAGATCACGAGCGCGGGCAGCTCGGGCAGGTGCAGCCGCCGCATCGGCCGGTGGAACAGGTACTCGAGGGCACAGGTGAGCTCTCGGGTTCGTTCGTACCGCAGGATCCCGAAGTGGTTCCGGGACTTGTCCACCGAGGGGAAGAGCCGCTCGGCGGTGGCCATGGTCATGCCCCGCAGGTCGAGGGGATTCCGGAGGCGGAGGCGGCCGTCGGGCCGCCAGTAGTTGCGCAGCACGTCCCGGGGCGAGGCCGTGTAGAAGAGGTCCGGAACCGGGTTGAAGAGGGCGACGGAGCCGAAGAGGCCCGGCCGGCGCCCCTCGGCGAGGAGCAGGGGAATCGAGCCGTAGCAGTTCCCCATCCCCAGGAGCGGCTCGTCGCCGAGTTGCTCGCGCACCGCGGTCGCCACCTGGAAGGTGTCCTCGATCGAGCCGCGGATCGTGAACCGGCCGCCGCTCTTGCCGTGACCGCGATAATCGAAGGAGACGAGCTCGAAGCCGTGGCGGTTGATGTCCTTGTAGTAGCCGTACTGCTGCAGCCCCCCGCCGCCGATCAGGGGCGCGACGAGAATGGTCCCCCTCCGCGGTCCGGGCGGAGCGATGCGGTAGATGCAGACGGGGCTGTCCGCCACCGCGATCTCCTCTCTTTGGATACGAGTCATCGAGTCGGGCTCAGGTATCCAAGGAAAAACGAGGTCCCATGTAAAGGGGGAGGGGAGGCGCCTACTCCCACGCCGCCCGGTGGGCGAGCCCCAGGCGCAGGATGCGCTCGATCAGCTCCTCGTAGCCGATCCCCGCGGCCTCCGCGGACTCGGCCAGGTCCTCGCCGTAGGTGATGTCGGGGTTCGGATTCGCCTCCAGGACGTAGAGACTGCCGTCGGGCTTCATCCGCAGGTCGAGGCGGGCGTAGCCGGTCAATCCGAGGCTGCGATAGCCCTCGCGGGCCACCCAGGCGATGCGCTCCTCGGCCTCGGGGGGCAGCTCGCGGGCCTGGCGGTTCTTCACCCCGAGGCGTTTCTGGTAGTCGATGTCCCACTTCAGGCGGCGGGTGGCGATGTTCGGGGCGCCGTCGCGGAGGTGGGGGATGCAGAGCTCCCAGGGGGGGAACACCTCCAGCTCGTCGTTGCCCAGGACTCCCACGTAGAACTCGCGGCCCTCGATGTACTGCTCGACGATGGCGTCCGTTCCGACCTTCTCGTGGATGAACTCGACGCGCTCGCGCAGCTTCGCGTCGTCCCGGACGATCGAGGCCTGCGAGATCCCGAGCGACGCCTCCTCGGTCGCCGACTTCACGAACAACGGGAAATCGAGATTGCGGATCCGGTACGGCTTCTCGCCCCTCGGCACGAGCATGAAGTCCGGAACGGGTACGCCGTCGTGGTGGAGGATCTTCTTCGAGAGAGCCTTGTCCCGGGCGAGGGTCAGGCCGCGCGGGTTGCAGCCCGTGTAGCGCACCTTCAGGAGCTCGAGGTAGCTGACGACGTGCTGGTCGTAGTCCGCCACGTCGTGGAACTCGACCATGAGGTTGAAGCAGACGTCGGGCTCGAACTCCCGAATCGCGTCCCGGATCGCGTCGGCGTCGTCGCTCACCCCGAAGGGCTCGGCCTCGTGCCCGAGGTCGCGCAGCGTGCTCAGGACGTCGAACTCCGCCCGCCACTCCGCGATCTCGTGATCGGAGAGCCCCTCGATCGAGTCCGCGGGAACGAGGTCCTCGTGGCAGAGGAGGATGACACGTAGCTTTCGGTCGGCTCGCTGTCCGTTCCTGGCCATGAATCACGTTGCCTTTCTGCCGAGGAGCCATCGACCACCCCGAAGGTGGCGCAGCTTCCTCGCGATCGGGGTGCGCAGGAAGGCGAGACTAGGAGGACGGACACGCCGTTTCAATCGCAGACTCGGCTCTCTGGACCGAAGAGTCATGTCGTCCATCATCTACCGCGACGACTCGCACGGGCCACGTCGGGTACGGGGAGCTCTCCGCGTCGAGTCTTTGCGCGTGGGACGGGACGACGCCTGTGAGCCGGAGGTCCCCGTATGGTCGGCTGCGATCACGGCTCTCCGCACGGGGGACTACGCAGGTTGGGAAGGACGACGCCCGAACGCCACAACTCCCCACGCGGGCGGCGAACGCATTGCGCAACCGACGGCCTCAGTAGAACCATCAAGTCCAGCGCCGTCAGGCGATGGACCAGAAACGAAATGGGGACAGTCGCAGTGTCTCATGCCGCCAGTGGGGTGGCGCTGGCGCCGCAGGCGCCGTGTCTGATGTGTTGTCCGAGTGCATCAGGGACGCATCACGGCCATTCGTGACTTGACCGAGTTATGCGACCTCCGTTCGAAAGATTCGGTCGAAGCACGACTGGCCACGACGCGTCCTCGACGCCCACGGACGATACATCGGACACGGCGCCTTCGGCGCCAGCGTCGTCCCCCACACGGCGTGAGACATCACAGCGGGTCCCATTTGGTTTCTGGTCCATCGCCTGGCGGCGCGGGCCTTGATGGGTGGACTG
>CAYRXS010000230.1:0-10977 GCA_964428225.1 uncultured Planctomycetaceae bacterium | reverse complement strand
AGTAACCACCAGAGGCACGACCTGGCGTTACGCAGTTCCGCGAAGCTCTCTAGTAACCCAGGAGCAGGTCCTGCGCGTTCGACAGGCCGACGGGCTGGACACCACCACCCAGGTGCACCGCCTGCGTGAACGCAGCCATGCCGGCCAGGGCGAGGTCCGCGGGAATGGGAATGTCGAAGGTGGCGACCGGGCCGGATTGCAGGGGTTGGCCGAGGAGCTCGCCCGCGGGATCGGTCACGTCGACGAGCAACGTCTGCCCCCCCCCGAGGAGCAACGTCGTCGAAGCCGAGTACCCCGCGACCCACGCGAAGCCATGGCCCGTCGTGCCCGCCAGATCGACCGTGGCGGAATACGTCGCGCCGAGAATCGGGAGCGCCGTGCACGAGTGGCTCGCCGGATTCGAGCCCGCGTTGCGGAAGATCGCGGACGCCGTGGCGAGCTCGTAGCCGAACCGACCGCTGTTCCACTGATCGTGGCGGAACATGGGCCAACCCGGGCCGGTCCCGTCGCCGGCCGCGAGGGCATAGGCGCGACCGTGGTTGCCGGGGGAAGGGCGGGTGGCCTCGCCGCCCACGATGAAGACGTCGTGCTTCCCGTCGCCGTCGAAGTCGGCGACGACCGGAGCGTTGTCGATCTCGAAGGTCGCGCCGTAGTGGTTCCCGAGATCGTACTGCCAGATCTGCTGGCCGTTGTGACCTCGCACGACGCGGAGCTTCCCGTCGTCGCAGCCGAACGTCACGTCGAGCCCTCCGTCGCCGTCGATGTCCGCGATGGCCGCTCCGCGGAACACGTTGCCGCCCACGGTAGTGCTCCACTCCAGGGAGCCCGTGTGCGACAGGACCCCGACCTCGTCGTAGTCGACGAACACGATCTCGAGGTGTCCGTCTCCATCGAGGTCGGCGATCGACGTCGGCGCGCCCATGTAGAAGATCCCCGGATACACCCACTCCGTGCTCCCGTCCTCCGCGTTGAGGAGGTAGACCTTCCCGTCGTAGCAGCCGATGGCGATCTCGAGCTTGCCGTCCTCGTCGACGTCGGCGAAGGACCCGCCGTGATACATCCAGTCGCCGGGCGCGTCCGTGTACCACACGGTGGAGCCGTCCGTGCCCTCCAGCGCGTAGACCCGGCAGTCGCCCGACCACTGGGCGACCACCACGTCGAGGTCGCCGTCGCCCTCCACGTCGACGACGTTGGGACCCGACTGGATGTAGCTGGACGTGCCGAGGGACCGGCGCCATACCTGGTTTCCGCTCTCCCCGTCGAGGCAGTAGACGTAGCCGTTGAAGGTCCCGAGGACGACCTCCGGCTTGCCGTCCCGGTCCAGGTCGGCGACGGCGGGCGGGGAGTCGATGCAGTTCGAGCCCGTGCTCTTGGTCCACTCGATCGCCCCCGTGGCTCCCTTGAAACAGTAGACCTTGCAGGTCGACGAGCAGGGCACGACGACCTCGAGCTCTCCATCCAGGTCCACGTCCGCGATCACCGGCGAAGAGTCGTTGCAGCCGCCCGTGTCGTAGGTCCAGAGCACGCTCCCGTCCTCGGCGTTGAGGGCGTGGATCGTCTCGCCGTTGAAGTAGGTCCCGAACACGATCTCCGGCTTGCCGTCCTGATCGATGTCCCCCACCGCCGCCGATCCGAAGCAGGGCGCGTTCAGGTCGTAGTGCCACTGGATCTGCGGGTACTGCGCGGAGACGGTGCCGTGAGCGAACAGGCACAGGGCGAGAGGGACGAGGCTCGAGGCCGCGGCTCGTACGAAGGTGGGCTTCATCTTGGCTCCTTGGACTGCGGGTGGGGTGGCCCCGGATCGGCCGTTGATCCGGCAGGGACGCCCACCCGACGGATCGCGAGCGGGCAAGATCAAAGGAACTGCCGTTTTTTCAGACGGAGCCGCGGGCGGGTCCTCCCGTCCCCTACGATGCGGAACACGGACTTCGACGTGCCGAGGCCCAAGCCAGCATCCCTCCTGATCCCCGTCGCCGCGATCGCGATCGCCGCGGCCCTGCTCCTCCTGCCCGACTCGCGGCCGACGGAGGAGGTTCGCTGGACCAGCGGATCCGTCGAGCTCGCGGGCACGCTCTACCTCCCCCGGGGAGAAGGCCCCCACCCCGCCGCGGTCTTCGTTCCGGGGTGGGGCGACTGGACGAGGTCGGAGAAGCTGTTTCGCGAGCACGCCGAGCGGCTGGCGGACGACGGGCTCGCCATGCTGATCTACGACAAGCGCGGCTGCGGGGCCTCGACGGGCGACTGGCGTCGCGCGCGGCTCGTGGATCTCGCCGAGGACGCCCTGGGCGGGGCGCGCCTGCTGCGTGAGGACCCGAGGATCCGGCCCGCCGGAGTCGGCCTCTTCGGCACGAGCCAGGGGGGCGCCATCGCCGTGCTCGCGGCGTCGCGCTCGCCCGAGATCGCCTTCGTGGCCACGCTCTCGCTCTCCACGAGGTCGCCCGCCGAGCATGACGCCTTCATCGTGGGCGCCACCCTGCGACGGAAGGGCTACTCGGAGGAGCAGGCCGCCGCCGCGGTCGACCTCCACCGTCGGATCGCCAGCGCGTACCGCACGGGCCACGGCTGGGAGGAGGCGCGCTCCGCGTTCGAAGCCCTGCGCGAGGAGCCGTGGTTCCCGGACTCCGGCATCGAGCTGCACGCCGTCGATTCCCCACCGGCGCGGGCCTACCGGGATCTGCCGATGGACTTCGACCTCGTACCCATGCTCGAGGAGCTCGAGATCCCGTTGTTCGCGGCGCAGGGCGAGGAGGACTGGCTGGTGCCCGGCCCTCGAGAGATCGAGGTCCTGGAGTCCATCCGGCGAGAGCGCGAGCGGGACTTCACGATCGTCCTGATCCCGGAGGTGGGCCACGTGCTCCGCGAGCGAGCGGGGTGGCCTGTCTCGCGCTGGACGTGGCCGGAGAGCTACTGGACCGCGCTGGACGACTGGCTCGACGTGACGGTACGCCGTCCCTGAGCGAGGCGCGAGCGCCGGGTCGTCGCCCGGTCAGGAGCCCTCGTCCGGTTTCGAGTCGGGATCCATGCCGCGGCGGATCCTCTCCATGCGCTCCTGGTGGCGCAGGATCACCCGGACGAGGCTCGACACCGTCCCCCCGATGATCGCGATGATCGCGATCCAGGCATACCAGGGGATACCCTCCAGCACATCTTCGAGAGTTTCCATGTTCGCGTATTCGGAGGACGTCGTTCGTCGCCGGCGCCGGACGGCCCGGGCCGGCGCGCCGGCTCCCCCCGTGGTACTCGGGCGACCTCCTCCGGGCAAGGGCAAAGGGCGTTCGCGAGCCCGACCCGGGCCATCGGGAGCCTGCCGCTGGTCACGGCGCACCGGCGGGGACGTATCCGGGCCGGGAATCGATATCCCGCCGCCGTGGGCTAGGATGCGCCCACCCCATCCACCTGGTCGATTCTCGAGTGTCGGCGAAACCGGAGGAGCGCCATGAACACCCAAGATCCCCTGACCGCCCCGCAGAGCCTCGATCGCCTCTGGCGACGGGGGCGCGAGTTCCTCGGCTCCAAGGTTCCCATCATCTGCGGGGCCATGACCTGGATCAGTGACGCCGAGCTGGTGTCCCTGATGAGCAATCTCGGGGGCTTCGGGGTGCTCGCGGGCGGAAACATGCCCCCCGAGCAGCTCGCCGAGTCGATCGATCGGACCCGCGAGCTCACCGATCGCAACTTCGCGGTCAACCTCATCACCATCGCCCCCAACTACCGGGCGCAGCTCGACGTCGTCTGCGAGAAGGAGCTCGGCCACGTGATCTTCGCGGGGTCGATCCCCCGCGAGCCCGAGATCCGCCGGGCCAAGGACAGCGGGGCGAAGGTGATCTGCTTCGCGAGCACCAGCAGCATCGCCAAGCGGATGCTCGCCTACGGGGCCGACGCCCTCGTCCTGGAGGGAAGCGAGGCCGGCGGCCACATCGGCCACGTCTCCACGACCGTCCTCCTGCAGGAGCTCCTGTTCGAGTTCCACGACCGTCTCCCCATCTTCGTGGCCGGCGGCATCGCCCACGGGGGGATGATCACGCACCTCTGTTTGATGGGCGCGGCGGGGGCCCAGCTCGGCACGCGCTTCGTCATGGCCGAGGAATGCGCCGCGCATGCGGAATTCAAGGAGGTCTTCCGTCGCGCACGCTCGCGGGAAGCCATCGCCACCCCCCAGTACTCGAGCCAGCTCCCGGTGGTGTCGGTGCGCGCCCTCAACAACCAGGCGATGGGGAGGTTCGGCGAGCTCCAGCTCGACCTGCTCCGGCAGATGGCGGACGGCGACGTCACCCGGCAGGGCGCCCAGTACGAGGTCGAGAAGTACTGGATCGGTTCGCTCCGCGAGGCCGCGGTGGAAGGGGACGTCACCGAAGGCTCCCTGATGGCCGGGCAGTCCGTCGGCCTGGTCGATCGGATCCAGCCCCTGCGCGAGATCCTCGCCGACCTGATCGCGGAGGCGGACGCTGCGCTCCGGGCCGCGCTGGAACGTGGCGCGGGCTCCCCTCTCGGGGATTGACCGCGAGAGCTTCCCGACGGCGGCCGGCGCGAGCGGGGGACGAATCCCGCCAATCGCACCCCCCAAGAAAGATCGCTCCCGTAGACTGGCTTCCTGGCGAGGTCTGCCCCTCCCTCGCTGTCCAACTCGAACCCACGCAGGAAGCAGATCATGAGAAAGTTAGCCACCGCCGCCGTGCTGGCGATCGCCGTCATCGCGACCGCCCACAGTGGCCTCGGGCAGCGCACGAGCGCTCGCCACGTCACGCTGGGATCGCGGCCCACCTCCGGAGCTCTCGAGGTCACGGCCGCCACCACGGATGGAATGACCTTCGAGGCGCGGGCCGGCGCTCTGCAGGGCCAGGTCCTCCACCTCCCGGAAGGCAGATTCCTGGATCTCCGACGCTCCGAGGGCACGACCACGGAGATCGGTGCCCCCGCGCTGCCCGTCCTGGGAGCCCTGGTGGACGTCCCCTACGGCGCCCGCGACGTGCGCGTCCGCATCCTCGACGAGGAGTGGAAGGTGCTCCGCCTCCCGGAGCTCTACGACGCGGACTACCTCATGCCCTTCCAGCCCCCGATGCCCAAGGTCCAGGGAGCCCGGGAGAACGCCGAGCTCCACCTGAACCGGAGCGCCTACGCACGCTCCACGTTCGGACCCGAGACCAAGGTCCTGGTCTCCGACGCGGGGATCATGCGCGGACATCGACTCATGCGAGTCTCCGTCCACCCCGTCCAGTACAACCCGATGGCACGGAGCGTGCGCGTCCTCTCGCGCATGACCTTCCAGCTCACCTACGAGGGTGCGGACTGGGAAGCCACCGAGCGGATCCAGAAGCGCTACGCCTCTCCCTTCTTCGATCGGGTCTTCGAGAATCGCGTGGCGAACCACGCGCTTCACGGCCGGCTGGCCGCCTCCACTCGTGGCGGTCGGAGCGCCGCGCTCGCCCTCCCCGTCGGGTACCTCATCATCGCCCATGACTCCCTCGTCTCCACCATCCAGTCCCTGGCGGACTGGAAGGAGCACATCGGGTACGACGTCACCGTGGCGGGCACTTCCACGGCCGGCACCACGACGAGCCAGATCAAGAACTACATCCAGACGGCCTACGACACCTGGCCCATCCCGCCGCAGTTCGTCCTGCTCGTCGGCGATTCCAACCTCATCCCCGGCTTCCAGGGGGGCGAGTCCTACGCCATCACCGACCTGGACTACGTGCTGATGGATGCCGGTAACTTCCTCCCGGACATCTTCATCGGCCGCTTCTCGGCGAGGACCACGACGCACCTCACGAACATCCTCGACAAGGTGCTCTACTACGAGCAGCTGGACACGACCTCCGAGCCGTGGGTTAAGAAGGCCGCGTTCATGGCCGGGTACGACAACTACACGGTCAGCGAGGGCACCCACAACTACGTCATCTCCAACTACCTGAATCCCGCCGGGTACACCTCCGACAAGCTGTACCAGGTGACCTACGGCGCGACCACCGCGGACGTGTCCAACTCCCTCAACGACGGTCGCTCCCTCGCCGTCTTCTCCGGGCACGGCAGCACGACCTCGTGGGCCGACGGGCCCCCGTTCAGCCAGGGCAACGTCAACGCCCTGACCAACCTGTACGAGTATCCCGTCGCGTGCAGCCACGCCTGCGTGACCGGGGACTTCTCGGTGACCGAGTGCTTCGCGGAGACTTGGCAGCGCGCGCCCGGCAAGGCGGGTGTCGTGTTCTGGGGTTCGGCCCCCTCGACCTACTGGGACGAGGACGACATCCTCGAGAAGGGGATGTTCGAGACCGGCTTTGGCGACGGCAACTACGTCATCTCGGAGATGACCAACGGCGGTCTGATGGCCGTCAACAACTACTACAGCGGCGGCGGCCTGACCGAGTACTACTACGAGGGCTACCACGTCTTCGGCGAGCCCTCCATGTTCCTGCGCACCGAGCAGCCCCTGGTGCCGGTGGTGACGCACGAAACGGCGCTGGCTGTCGGATCGGCGGTGCTCAACGTCTCGGTCACCGCGGGCGGCCCGGTGGAGGACGCCCTCGTGCACGTCGCCAAGGGCACGGAGGTGTTCGACTCGGTGTACACCGACGCGACGGGTACGGCCACGCTCAATATCTCCACCCTGACGCCGGGGATCATGGAGCTGGTCGTGACCGGCCACAACCTCGTCATGTACGAGGCCGACGTCACGATCTTCGTGCCGAGCGGACCCTACGTCGTGCTCGATGACTACATCGTGGACGACACCGTCGGCGGCAACGGCGACGGGGACATCGACATCGGCGAAGCGATCGAGCTGCCGGTGGCCGGCTACAACGTGGGCACCACCACCGCCTTCGGGGTCGTGGCCACGCTGGGCTCGACCGATCCGATGGTCACCATCACCGACGCCACCGAGACCCTCGGGAACATCACCTCGGGCAGCGTGGTCTGGACCCCGGACGACTTCGACTTCACGGTCGACGCCAACTGCCCGGACGGCTATCTCGTGCCGTTCACGGTCACCTTCACGGACAGCGGGAGCAACAGCTGGGACTACGCCGTGAACCTGGTGGTCAACGCGCCCAACGTGGTGTTCGACGCGTACACCGTCACGGAGGCTCCGGGCAACGGCAACGGCTGGGCGGATCCGGGTGAGACCGTGAACATCGGTCTGGATCTCCTGAACGACGGACACCACGTCGCGGAAGACGTGAGCGTCCAGCTCCACACCGCCGATCCGTACTGCACCATCACTCAAGGGACTTCGGACTACGTCGACCTCCTGCCCGACGCGGCCGGCTCGAACCTGACGATCCTGTCCGCGGACATCTCCTCGTCGTGCCCGACCCCGCACGACATGCTCGTCAATGCGGACATCTACTGCGGAGTCGACCTCATCGGCACCGAGCAGATCGTCTTCACGGTCGGGAAGACCCCGGTTCTCGTCGTCGACCTCGACCCGAACCACACCAGCGCCCCCTCGATCGAGGCGGCTCTGACCGCGCTCGGGGTGAGCCACGAGACGACCTTGTCCTGGCCCACGGACTTCGACCAGTACCAGTCCGTGTTCGTCTGCCTGGGCATCTTCTACGACAACACCGAGCTCACCAGCTCGCAAGCCAACGCCCTGGTCGCCTTCATGCAGGGCGGGGGCCGCGCGTACATGGAAGGCGGAGACTGCTGGTACTACGACGACTACGCGTCCACGTACCGGGACGACTTCGGCATCAATGCCCTGGACGACGGCTCCTCCGATACGGGCACCATCCTCGGCCAGAGCGGGACCTTCACCGCCGGCATGTCGTTCTCGTACACGGGCGAGAACAACTGGATGGACCAGATCTCCGCACGCTCCGGCGCGTCGTTGATCTTCAGGAACCAGAGCCCGAGCTACGGAGACGGCGTGGCCTACGACGCCGGCGCCTACAAGTCGGTCGGACTCGCGTTCGAGTTCGGCGGACTGGTCGACGGCACCGGCGGCACCAAGCTCGCCCTGATGATGGAGATCTGCCGCTTCCTCGACATCGAGGTCCGGCGCACCTACCCCTTCTGGCCGCTCTAGGTCTCGCGGATTCCGGCGCTCCCCCCCACGGGGAGCGCCGGGCTTCCCGCGCTCACCGGCCCCGGGCCCTCCCCGGACGGCAGGTGAGCCCGACGGCCGCGCAGACGGCGATCCCCACGAGCACCGCCACCTTCCCCGCGAAGGCGGGGCCGCCGTCGGTCTCGGGGCCCGCGGGAGCCGCGGTGAGACCGAAGCCGTGGCAGAGGGCGGCTCCGGCGAGCAATCCCATCACGGTGATCGTGGCGTCGCCGTCACCCTGGCCGGCGGCCACCATCTGACGGAGCGGACAACCCGCGAGCAGGATCGATCCGAGCCCCACTTGGGACAATCCCAGGAAGTTCCAGAGGTGCTCGTGGTGGGCGATGGGCGCCGCGCCGAGCTCGAGCTGCGCGACGCTGCCGGCGAAGAAGGCGTCCACCGCCAGGTTGCCGATCACCGCCGCGGAAACCAGCGCGAGGTAGCCGGGGAGGAAGCTCGACCTCTCGCCGAGCACCAGGTCACGGAAGCCCGCCACGGAGCAGAAGCGCGACCTCTGGGCGAGGAACCCGATCGCCAGGGCCACCCCGAAGGACACCAGGATCGGCGCGTGCCACTTCGTGTCGAGGAGTCCCCTCGGATCCTCCCCCGACAGGGCGAGGTACGCAACGAGCCCCGCCAGCCCGAGCGCGAGGAGCGGCGCCACCATCGCGACGGGACGGGCCTGGTCCCGGCCGGAACCCAGCGAGAATCCCCGGCGGATGAGCCAGCTCCCGGCGGCGACCCCGGCGAGGAGGCCGAGGAGGCCCACCCCCGCGGTCTGCCAGTCCCCCCCGGCCAGCCGCAGCATCATCCGGATCGGACAGCCGAGGAACACGAGGGCGCCGACCATGACGAAGGCGCCCAGGACGAAGCGGAGCACCGGGGACGATCCTCCCCGTGACCGCAGCTCGCCGAAGGCCAGGGCGGCCACGAAGGAGCCCAGCACGAAGGCCGGGACCTCCGGCCGGAGGTACTGGAGCCCCGCGGGGCCCGAGAAGAGCTGCAATCCCCCCGCGACGTCACGCAGGAAGCACGCCGAGCAGATCCCCATGTTCGGGGGATTGCCGAGGCGCAGGAGCAGGACGCTCCCGAGGCCGAGAACGGCTCCCGTGAGGATGCTCCACCGCACGGACGTCGACCACGATGATCCCACGGTTACCGGAGGCCTCCGTTACGTCCCGGCTTCCGCCTCGTCCACGTCCTCGCCCACGTCCTCGCCCACGTGCATCCAGCGCGACAGGATCGGGGAGAGGATGAGGCAGATCACCGCGGAGCCAATAGAGAGATAGGCGATGATCTTGAACACGTCGCCGTAGACGTGAACCGTTTCGGCGGGCACCGGGATCGTCAGCTCGCCCTCCCCTTCGCTTTCCACGCCAGTGAGCTGGGCGATGATGGCGGCGAGGAAGCTCGAGGCCGCGGTGGCGAGGAACCACGCCCCCATCACTGTGCTGACGAGCCGCTGGGGCGACAGCTTGGTTACCATCGAGAGGCCGACCGGAGACAGGCACAGCTCGCCTGTCGTGTGCAGCAGGTAGCCGAGCAGCAGCCAGCCGGCGAATACCATCCCACGCTCGTCCGATGCCTGTGCCCCGTACCAGAAGGCCAGGAAGCCCAGACCGAGCTGGAAGAGGCCGAGGGAGAACTTGACGGGCGTGCTCGGCTCCAGCCGAAGCTTCGCCAGAATGCCCCAGAGGACGGTGAAGAGGAGGCCGAAGAGCAGGATGTAGGACGGATTCACGCTCTGGAAGGTGCTACCGGGGATTTCGTCGCTGCTCTCGGCAAGCCCCATTCCAACGTGATTCTCGGTGACGGTCCACTGGACGTGAACGTCCAGATCGACCGACGAATCCTCCTTGCGAAGCTCCTTTCGATCGTCATAGGCGCCGTTGACGTAGTTGAGACGGATCAGGGTGTCCGTCTCCATCGAATCCAGCTTCGCCTGTAGATCCTCCTTCGCCTTCTCATCGGTCGGATCGACCTGAGCAATGACATCCCGCTTGAGATCGGCGAGCTGCTGCACGACCGCGGCGTTCTGATAGCCGAGCTGCTCCTGAGTCAGGACTACGTCGAGGGTCGTGCCGACATCCGATTCCTCGACGACGCGCGACTCGAACACTCGATCGACGTTTCGGTCGGTGTAGTTGTTCACCGAGCTGCCCGCCTGCTCGAAGAAGGCCCAGAACAGGAAGGAGAAGAAGGTGAGGATCAGCACCACGTACATGCGGTGGCGAATGATGCGGGGCGATCGCAGGGCCGTCATGAACAGGTAGACGGTGGCTCCGATCCACGTGGTGAACAGGATGAGGCCCGCCGGGGTGGAGATGCCCTTCAGGAAGGTGCCCATGACCTCCTTGGGGGTCCCGCCCTCCTTCAGCTCCTGGATGAACTCCTCACCAAAGATGATGTCGACCAGGTTGTACTTGGCGTTGGCGTATACGAGCCAGGCGATGATCGGCACCACCACGACCACTCCCAGGTAGACCAGGGGCGAGAACTTCAGCCTCTCGGGCCAGGTGGGAGCTCCGGCCCACTTCGGTAGCCCTCCCTTGGCCAGGGCGATGGTGGCCACGCACCCGGAGATGATCAGGGCCGTGCCGATGACCGCGTTCGTCGCGAGCAGGTAGGGATTCGTCGTCAGGAAGAACATCCCGATCCCCAGGACGAGCGAACCTCCCAGGATCAGTATCTGTGTCACGCGCACGGTGGCCACGAAGACGGCCAGCCCGGTCGCCATCCCGAAGGTCGCCAACCCGAATCCGTAGTGCCAACCCCACTTCTCGCCGATGTAGCCACAGACAAGCGGAGCCATGGCCGCTCCGAGGTTGATACCGATGTAGAAGATGGTGAATCCCCCATCGCGTCTCACGTTGTTCCGAGCGTAGAGGGAGCCGACCATGGTCGAGATGTTCGGCTTGAAGAAGCCGTTGCCG
>CAYRXS010000229.1:0-11106 GCA_964428225.1 uncultured Planctomycetaceae bacterium | reverse complement strand
AGAGCGTGGCAACCCACGAAGGCCGCCGGGAGGCCAGGCCCTCATAGCGTCTGATCGCCGGGAACGACAAACCTCTCCAAGGGATGGCCTCGCCGCTCCGCACCCCCGGGTCGGAGCGGCGAGGTGTTTTTTTGGACCCCCCCCACCCGCTCGTGAACCCGGGCGGACGCCGGGGGACGTGAGAGCCCGCCGCGTCAGCTCCAGCGGAACAGCTTCACCGCGAGCACGAAGCAGAGGGCTCCCCACGCGGCCACGATTCCGAGCTCCGGCCCCAGGGAGAGGATCGAGGTCCCCTCGAGCATGATGCCGCGCAGTGCGTCGTTGAGAGCGGTCAGGGGCAGGATCATGATCACCGGGTGGATGGCGTCCGGGAAGTTCTTGTAAGAGAAGAACACTCCCGACAGGAGCCACATCGGCATCATCGCCAGGTTCATCAGGCCCTGGGCCCCCTCCACCGTCTTCGCTCGCGACGCGAGCAGGAGGCCGAGCCCCGCGAAACTCATCGCCCCCAGCAGGCTGAACACCGAGAAGGCGACGATCGAGCCCCGCAACGGCACGCCGAACACGAGCCACGCGAACACCACCAGGATGGCGACCTCGAGCACGAGGAACACCACCCGCGAGAGGATGTACGAGAGCAGGAGGAGGGGCCTCCGCATCGGGGTCACGAGCAGGAGCCTCAGGAGCTTGCGCTGCCGGGCTTGCACCAGCGAGAAGCCGATGCTCCAGATCCCCGTGCCCATGATGTTCATCCCGAGCAAGCCGGGGATGAGGAAGTCGATGTAGCGCGCCCCGTGCTCGGTGACCTCGCGGTCCTGTACGGCGCGAGGATCGGTGCGACCCGCCGCGGCCTGCAGCGCCGCATCCACCTCGAGCCGCGCGAGTCGACTTTCGGGGCGGTCGGGATCGAAGTGGTAGGCGAGGGGCTCGCCCGGCTCGACGAGGAGCAGCACCTCGCCTGCGACCAGAGCTCGTCGCGCCTCCGCGGCGTCCTCGAAGGTGACGGGCTCGATCGACGAGGCTTCCTCGAGCGGCACCCGCAAGGCCGACGTCGCCTCGCTCTCGAGCAGGCCGATCTTCAGCGTCTTCTCGCCCCCCGTGCGGAATGCGATGCCGAGGGCCAGCGCAAGGATGATCGGGAAGATGAAGACCCAGAAGATGACCTCGGGCTCACGCAGGAACTCCAGGAGCCGCACCCGGGTCAGCTCGACGATCTGGTGCCTACTCATCGCGCAGGTGCCTCCCGGTGTGGGAGACGAAGACGTCTTCCAGGGTCGGGCGGCGCGTGTGGAGGTCGGCGAGCGTGCAGCCCTCGCGACCCAGGAGATCGAGCAACGCGGGCAAAGCCTCCGAGGTGCTGGAGACCGCCAGGGACACGACCTCGTTTGCGTGCTGCACCGTGTGTACGCCGGGCAACGCTTCGAGGACCTCGGGCGCGGGGCCGGGAGCGCCGTTCTCCGTCAGGGAGAACTCGACGATGCTCTCGGCGTCGAGGGACCGCACGAGCTCGCGCGGCGTCCCCTCGGCAATCGTCTGCCCGTGATCGATGATCATCACGTCGTCCGCCACCCGCTCGGCCTCCTCCATGTAGTGCGTCGTCAGGAGCACCGTGCCGCCCTTCTCCTTGAAGCTCTCGATGATCTCCCACACGTGGCGGCGCGCCTGGGGATCGAGACCCGTCGTGGGCTCGTCGAGGAACAGGAGCTCGGGGCGATTGACGAGCGCACAGCCGAGGGCGAGCCGCTGGCGCTGCCCACCCGACAGCTTGACGGTCCACGTCTTCTTCTTCTCGCCGAGCTCGATCAGCTCGACCACCTCCTCGGGCTCGCGTCCGTCCCGGTAGAAGCTGCGGAAGAGGCGCAGGATCTCCAGCACGGTCAGCTTGTCGGGGAAGAGCGTCTCCTGGAGCTGGGCGCCGATGCGCATTCGGATCGCCTGCGCGTGCCGGCGCCAGTCGAGCCCCAGGACCTCGACCTCGCCCGAGTCGGGCTTGCCGAGCCCCTCGAGGATCTCGATGGTCGTGGTCTTGCCCGCCCCGTTGGGTCCCAGCAGGGCGAGGCACGAGCCGCGCCGCACCTCGAGATCGAGGCCGTCGACGGCGACAACGTCGTCGTACTTCTTGACCAGCCGTCGGCAGCGAATGGCGGGAGAGTCGGTCGAGGACACGGCGCGGGATGATAGCCGAGCCCGGCCTCGAGGCCCCGAAGTTCCTCCCCTGGTGTATCATCGAGAATGCGCTCGATCCCGGGCCGACCTCTTGTCCGGAGGACGGGGGAGGCAGCGACTGGAGAGCGGAAACGACGCCATGGGAACGCCCGGAACGACCGAAAGAGGTTCTCGAGCCTGGTTCGGTCTACGACTCCTTCTCGCCGGCGGTCTACTGACACAAACCTCCCTGGCGCAGCAGTTCGAGCCGGCCCAGTCCCTGTCGATGGCCAGCCCATGGACCAGCCAAGTTCACGCCGCGGACCTGAACGGAGACGGGCACCAGGACGTGATCTTCTCGTTCTCGAGCTTCGCCTCCACCGAGATCTCGTGGTACGAGAACTTCGACGGCCTGGGCGGCTTCGCGAATCCGCGAGAGATCGCGAGCTACCTGTTCCTCGCTCGGGACTTCGTCGTGGCGGATCTGGACGGGGACGACGACCAGGACGTGATCGCCACGTCCGGGATTCAGGACCAGATCGTCTGGATCGAGAACACCGACGGGGAGGGTTCCTTCGGGCCGCAGTACGTCATCGGCGATGCCCCCACGGAGCCGGTCTCGGTCTTCGCCGCCGACCTGGACGGCGATGGGGACATGGACGTGCTCTCCGCCGGGATCCTGAACGGTCACGTCGCGTGGTACGAGAACGCCGACGGACTGGGCACGTTCGGACCCACCCGGATCATCACCCTGGATGTCGAGCAGCCCTCCGCGGTCTTCGTGAAGGACCTCGACGGGGACGGCGACGCGGACGTGCTCTGTGCGGATTTCGGCGACGACGAGATCGTCTGGTTCGTGAACATGGACGGCGCGGGCACCTTCGGATCCAAGATCGTCATCACGACCCAGACCGACGGACCGACCTCGGTGTTCGCGTACGACCTCGACGGGGACGGGGACGCGGACGTTCTCTCGACCTCCCGCCACGACGACAAGATCGCTTGGTACGAGAACACCGACGGCGCGGGAGCCTTCGGCCCCCAGCTCGTCATCACCGATCAGGCCGACGGAGCCTACTCCGTGGTGACGCACGATCTGGACGGCGACGGTGATCCCGACGTGCTCGCGACGTCAGACAAGGACGACACGGTCGCCTGGTTCGAGAACACCGACGGCGCCGGGGCCTTCGGGCCGGAGCGCATCATCACCACCCTGGCCGACCAGGCACGCTCCGCTACCGCGGCGGATCTGGACGGCGACGGAGATGCCGACGTGCTCTCGGCGTCCGGAGAGGACTTCAAGGTCGCCGTCTACGAGAACGCCGACGGCCAGGGCAACTTCGGACCGCAGGAGCTCATCACCTCCCGAGCAAAGAACGCGTGCGCGGTCTTCGCCGCGGACCTCGACGGCGACGGAGACCGGGAGGTGCTCTCGGCCTCCTACGGGAACGACCGGCTCGCGTGGTACCCGAACACCGACGGCGGCGGCACCTTCGGGCCTCAGCGGATCGTTACCGACCAGGCCGACCGACCCCAGTCGATCGTCGCCGCGGATCTGGACGGGGACGGGGACGCGGACGTGCTCGGGAGGGCGTCGGCCAACGACACTGTCGCGTGGTACGAGAACGTCGACGGCCAGGGCGGCTTCGGGCCCGCCCGGCTCATCACGAACCTGGCCGACGGGGCGTGGACGATCATCGCTGCGGACCTGGACGGAGACGGAGACGAGGACGTGCTCTCCGCGTCCTGGAAGGACGACAAGATCGCCTGGTACGAGAACACCGACGGCGCGGGGACCTTCGGCCCGCAGCTCGTCATCACCTCCTTGGCGGATTCCGCGTACTCCGTCTTCGCCAGGGACGTGGACGGCGACGGGGACGTGCTCTCAGCCTCCCGGAGCGACGGCAAGGTGGCCTGGTACGAGAACACCGATGGTTCGGGGATCTTCGGGCCGCAACAGGTCATCGCCGTCCGCCCCGCATCCCCCTTGGTGGTCTTCGCCGAGGATCTCGACGGGGACGCGGATCCGGACGTGCTCTACGGGGGGGACTCGGGACTCGAGTGGTTCGAGAACCTCGACGGCCTGGGTTCCTTCGGCCCCGGACAGGTCCTCGACACTCCGAGCGTCGAGGAGGTCTTCGTCGTGGACGTGGACAGTGACGGGGACTCGGACGTCCTCGCGAACGGCTCCTGGTACGAGAACACGGACGCGCTGGGGACCTTCGGGCCGGCGCGGATCCTGCCCGGCGCGGGGAGCACCTCGGTCCACGCCGCGGATTTCGACGGCGACGGGGATCCGGACGTGGTCACGACCGTCGCGGACGACGACCGGATCGTGTGGTCCGTGAACGGCATCAGGGCCGCGGCGGCGTTCCGCAACGCGGGCTCCAATCCCGCGAGCCACGATGCGGTGACCCTCCCGGTGCTCGGCACGACGTACACCGCGGCGATCGACCTCGGCGGCACGACCGGCCACTCCCTGGCCTGGCTCGTGGGCTTCGCTACTCCGCTGCGATGGCCGCTGGCCAGCGGGCAGGTCCTGCTCGTGAACTTCGCGGATCCCAACGGCGAGCTCTTGGGCCAGGCCTACCTCCCCGGCCCCGTGGCGACCTTCGACCTCCCGGTACCGAGCGATCTGTCCCTGCTGGACTACGAGCTGAGCACGCAGGCCTTGCACGTCGGCGGCGTCCAGCCCTTCGCGGTGTCGAACGCGCGGGACCTGCGCCTGGGATTCCAGTAGCGATCGACAGCCCGAGCAGCAGATCTACCGCGTTGCCGAGCTCCGGACCGCCGCCGAGCACGAGGGCCTGCGAAGCGACGAACGTCCCGGACAGACCGTAGTCGAGGGGCACCGGGTCGACGGTGCTCCTATCGCCCGTCGTGCTTTACGCGCGACGTACAGGGCCTGTGACGGTGTTCGGGTTCCGATTGGATCTGGCCCCTCCGGAGGGGCGCGGCGCGGGGGTCGACGGGTCTGGGGGCGCCCGCGCGGCCCGCGAGACGCGCCCGAGATTCCCGCGCGCGTCCCCGGTCACACCCCGAGGCGCGGCGAGTACGGACCCTTCGAGGGGCGCGAGCGACGCCCCCCGCGGCTCACCCTCCGAGCCTCCGCCACCATCGCATCCCGTGAGCGACCCACACCCGACAGGAAGGGGAAGACCATGAATCCGAAAACCGCGAGATCGATCGCGAGCGCCTGCCTCGCCCTCTTGATGCTCGGCCCCGCGGGCGCCTTCGCCCAGGGATCGCCGACCATCATCTGGCAGCGCGGCGAGCATACGGCCAGCGTTCAGGGCGTCGGCTTCACGGCGGACGGCGACCAGATCGTCTCCGGCGCCAATTACAGCGATAGCAGCTTCCGGCTCTGGTCCGTCGCGGACGGAGCACCGGCCGGCGAATTCTCCGTTGCGCCCCACGGCATCCACTCCGTGGCCGCGGTGCCCGGCAGCTCGCTGATCGCGGTCGGCTACATCGTCTCGGGCTATCCCCCCGGAGGCGTGGCCGGCGTCTGGGATCCGGAGCTTGGCATCGAGCTGTTCACGACGGGCGGCTGCTTCGTCGACGTCTCCCCCGACGGCACGATCCTCGCCTCGGGGGGCGGGGGCGTGAACCGCTACCTCGCCCTGACCCGGATCTCCGATGGCGTCCGGTTGCACTCGATCTACACGGGCAGCTACATCCACGACGTGGCCTGGTCGCCGGACGGATCCTCGGTGGCCACCGCCGGCTCGGACAACATGGTCCAGTTCTGGGATCCGAGCACCGGCACCAGGCGGATGGTGATCGCGGCCCATGACGACGACGTCAGCACCCTCGCCTTCTCGCCCGACGGCCAGTACCTCGCCACGGGAGCCGGCGGCTGGGACGCGACCGACGATTCATCGATCAGGATCTGGAGAGTCTCGAACGGTGCGTTGCTGGGCACTCTGGAGGGTCACGGTGACTGGGTCTACGCCCTCGCGTTCTCGCCCGATGGTCACACGTTGCTGTCCTCGGGCCGCAACGGCTCCCAGGGCATCATCAAGCTCTGGAATCTCGACGACGGTTCGCTGCACTGCTGGTACGAGGCGTCGGCCTTGGATCTGGCCTTCTCCTCCGACGGCGCGGCCTTCGTCTACGGCAGCGCGTTCAGCGAGGTGGTCCTCGCCGAGAATCCCGTGGCGCCCACGGCCTCGTGTCAGTGGTACTGCGGCACGGGCGTCAACGCGACGACCGACGGCTACGTGATCTCCAGCCCGGCCGTGCTCGGCGGGACCTTCGAGGCCTCCGTCACCGGATGCGGGGCGGACAGCGCGGGCGCGAAGATCGTCGCCTATTCCACCCCGGTCACGCTCTCGACCCCGTGGGGCGAGCTCCTGGTCGACATCGCGGATCCGGGCGGTGAGCTCCTCGGAGAGCCGTCCGCCCTCGGCAATCCGGCCGTGTTCGCCGTCTCGGTACCGAACGAGCCGCGGCTCGCGGGCCTCGTCTTCTACTCCCAGGCCGCCAGCTTCGGCGGATCGCTCTGCCTGCACTGCGCCCACGAGTGCACGGTCGGGCACTGATTCCCGCCGCTACTTCTCGCTCGGGTCGTCCCGTCGCTCCCGGGCGAGCTCGGCGACGTTCGCGCGCTCCTGCTCGTCGGAGAGGCGGCGTTTCTCGAGGAACCGCGCGTACTTCGCGTGCTCGTCCTCCGACCACGCGGCGGCCTCGGCATAGTCGCCGCAGAAGGGAACGAGGAGATCGATCCAGCAGGCGATCACCTCGAGCTCCCTCGTCGTGAGCGCGGCGTCGTGGTGGTCGGACCGCAGCAAGGGCAGGAGCCCGCTCCGCCCCGCTCCCGCGTGATAGGGCGGCAGCATCGGCGGCACGGACTGCGCGCTGATCCAGTTGACGAGCTCGTTCGGTCGGCCGCTCGCCCCGTTGCCGGTCAGCTCGGAATTCGTCAGGGCGAGGTAGGAGGCGCTCCACATCCGCTTCGACACCGGATCGTGCACCGGAGTGTCGCGAAGGTCGGGGGCATCGGTGCCCTCGCCGCGGTGGCACGCGACGCAGCGGCGATCGAGGATGGGCTGGACGTCCCGCGGAAAGCTGAATCCGCGCGGGGCCTCGTGAAACGGCTCGAGCTCGCGCGGACCGCCTTGCATCGCCATGGACATCCGACGCACTGGAGCGGCGCTGCTCTTGCTCTCGTGGCACCCCTGGCAGGAGGCGCTCTCGCCCGGCTGCAAGGTGGTCCACGAGCGCATCGTCTGCACGACGTGTCGGTTCTCGTCGAGGAGCTGGAAGTACACCGGCGTCCGGGCGGGGACGACGAACATCGCCGAGCCATCTTCGTGGACGGGGGTGCTGCCGAGCACGCGCTTCACGTCCCAGCTTCCGTTGCCGGTGGAGACGGGGGTGCTGGAGAGCGCCGCTCCCGCGGGACCTTCGAGACGATTCTGTCCGATGCCCGCCACGCGGTATTCCAGGGCCACGACGCGCAGGCTCTCGATCGTGCCCCGCGCAACGCCTTCGAGGCCGGGGCCGAGGTGGACGTCGTGCACGTAGCACACCGCGGTGTCCTCGCGATAGTCGACGAGGCTCGGACGCCGGTGCGGCTTCGGGCGAGGAGCGAGGGGCACGGGCTGGTTCGACGAGATCTCCGGATTCCACGCGAGCAGCTCGCGCCGGCCGTCGGCGGTCATGAACCAGATGCCGTAGGGACGGACGTAGCGCCTTCCGCCTCCGCTGTCGGGATCGAAGGTGACCAGGAGCTCCGTCTCGCTCAGCGCATAGGGGTACTGGAACTGCTCGCCCCCCTGGCCGTAGGCGTCGATCCGCTCCGCGGGCGTCTCGCGCACCGGGGCGATCAGCTGCACGCCCTGCGCCTCCTGGCGACCTCGGGCGGGATCGATCACCGCCAGCTTGCCTCGCTGGTGGCTGTGGTGGCCGGAGAGCACGCCGACGACCTTGTTCGTACCGGGAATGCCTCGCGCGTGCAGGATCGAGGTCGGGAACCAGGAGTTGTTGCCGTAGTACTCGGTCTGCCCGGTTCCGTCCGGGTTCATCTGGAAGAGCGGCTGAGGATAGACCTGCCCGCGGTCGCTGTATTCCCAGCGGGTGTAGATCACGCGCCCGTCGTCGAGGACCTGCGGGTAGTTGTCGTGAACCTGATCGAAAGTCAGGCGGCGCAGGTGGCCGCCATCCGGGTCGCAGACGTAGAGGTTCGAGACTTCCGTCCACCAGCAGTCCACCGTCTGCACGCAGCGGGTGGAGTTGAAGAGGATGTCGCCGTCCGGAAGGTACGTCCCCTCATAGTCCGCGAAACCGAGCCCGAAGGTGAGCTGGCGGATCTCGCCCGTCGCCGCCTCCATCTCGTAGAGGTGATAGTCGTCGCCGTCCGCGGACTTCCTCCACGCAAAGAGGATCCGCTCGCCGTCCCACGACACCGCGGGATCGCGGATCACGCCGTCCAGATCCTCCAGGAGCGTCCGCACGGTGCCCGACCCGTCCGGGGCCAGCTCGAGCAGGCAGAGCGCGGCCCCCATGCGCCAGCTCGCGTTCGTGCGCTGCCGCTCGACGTATTGCGTGTCGGTGAGGTTCTCGGTGTAGGCGTAGTGCGAGCCTCCGAGGTCGTAGTGGCGGGTGAAGACGATCCTCGGCCACCGCGCGAGCAGGGGGGCGAGTCGATCGCGACGTCGCAGCTCGCACGCGCGCTCGTACAGCTCGCGCCAGCGGGGGTCGCTTCCCGGGATTCCCATGCGCACGAGCTCGTCTCGCTCGTCACGCAGGTCCGTCGCGGATCCCTCCAGCTCCGCGAGCACCCGCTCGAGCGCGGCGAGCTCGAGGCCGGCTCCTTCCGCGTCGACGAAGCAACGCTCGAAGCCCGCCCCGCAGTCCTGCCGCAGCCAGTCCTGCACCCGTGCCTCCCGGGGAGCGGCCTCTTCCTGGGCCGCGCACACGACCGGGAAGCAGGCGAGCGTTGCCCACGTGAGAACCTTCCTCAGCACATCACTCGATCCCATGGCGATTCGAAGATGATTCTACTCGGGGCGCACCGGTTTCGTCTTCATCAGACTGCTGGGACAGGATTCGATTACCTGCCAATCTGCGGGCGAGTGCGAGGAACACATCGAACCCGATGATGGAGGCGTAGCCATGGGTAAGAGAACGACCGAGTACATGACCAAGATCGCCGTGCACACGAACCGGATGGAAACCCACCTGGAGCGCTTCCAGATCACGACGAATGACTTCAAGAAGTTGACGGAGCAGGGCATCGAGCTGCAGCAGCGACAGATCGCGGTGATCAAGAAGTACGACGAGGTGGATTCCCGCAATCTCAGCGACATCGAGAGGGACAAGACCTACATGAAGCTCAAAACGGTCGAGGAGAAGTGGGTCCCTCTGGCCCACCGCCTGCTGGACAAGCTGACCACCTCGAAGAAGGCGATCCAGAAGGAGGTCAAGGATGCCGACAAGCTCCTGGTCGATTTCGAGAAGTTCGTCGTCATGAAGAACAAGAAGCCCATCTGGAAGAAGACGTCCGTGGGCAAGGCCAAGAAGTTCATCAAGGAGAAGAGGCAGCTCTTGGCGGAGATCAAGCTGTAGGGAATCCCCCGGTTGGCTCCCTCCTGGGGAGCGGTACGAGATACGAGGATGCACTCGAGCCCGCGGGCATGACACACGCTGGAGGTAGAGATGGGCTAAATCAAACTGAGCGACGCCGAGAAAGAGCTGAAAAACCCCTCGTGCACGCCTGGCGGCGCTGAAGAAAGTGGACACGTCCGCGAGCCTTGCCAAGGTCAAGAAGGCGGCCAAGGAAGCGGAAACTCTCAAGAAGGAGCTGAAGGACGAGAAGGAGTAAGGGCAGGAGCCTGCGGCGCGTAGCCCGCACAGATTCGAGTCGCCTGTCCTCCGGCATCGGGCCAGGCGCTCGGATCCGCCACGGCGGGGCCGATGAGGAGCGTTGCCCCTCCGCCCCCCGCGAGCAGCCGGGGAGGACCGAAAAAGCCCCCGAATTCGTGATCCGGTTCGCGGCACCCTTCCGCCCACCCCGTCGAGAGGAGGGTCGGCGGCGCTGTCCGGCCCCCTCGGAAGGAGTGCTACGAGGTGAAACCGGAACGAGAGCTGCGGAACGGAGGGACAGAGATGAGATGCCAACCCATCCCCAGGGCCTGCCTGATGCTGGCGTTCGTCGGCGGCCTGAGCTTCGCCGGAATGCCGGTCGGTGCCCTGCACGCCGACACGATCACCGTTTCCTGGGACGGCAACGGGGACTATCTCACGATCCAGGAGGGCATCGACGCCGCCTCGACGGGTGACGAGGTCGTCGTCTCCGACGGCACGTACGCCGGCGTCGGCAACCGGGATCTGGACTTCGGCGGCCGGGCAATCACCGTCCGCAGCGCCCACGGCCCCCAGAGCTGCATCATCGATTGCGAAGGGGCTGGCCGCGGGCTCTACTTCCACAGCGGGGAGACTTCCGGGTCGCTCGTGGACGGCTTCACGATCTCCAACGGGTGCTCGCTGGGCTGGGGCGGCGCCATCTACTGCGCCAACAGCAGCCCCACGGTCACAAACTGTACGATCAGCGGGAGCTCGACCTGGCTCGGCGGCGGGATGTACATCCAGTCCGGCAACCCGACATTGACCAACTGCACCTTCAGCGGGAACTCCGTCATCGACGAGGGCGGCGGAATGCTGATCGACTCCGGCAATCCGACGCTTACCGACTGCACGTTCATCGGAAACTGGAGCACCGACGGGGACGGCGGGGGGCTGTGCATCTTGGACGGCAACCCGACGCTGACCAATTGCACGTTCAGCGCCAACTCGGCCTACGATGTCGGCGGTGGGATATGCTCGATCGCCAGTAGTCCGATGCTGACCGACTGCACGTTCACCGGGAACTCGGGAAACGGTGGGGGGATGTTCATCGATTCGGGCAGCCCGACGTTGACCAACTGTACGTTCAGCGCCAACACGGCCGAATGGTAC
>CAYRXS010000228.1:0-11182 GCA_964428225.1 uncultured Planctomycetaceae bacterium | reverse complement strand
AATGGGACGAGCGGAGCATGTACTTCCACGGCGTCTGGCACGAGCTGCGGAAGCAGGACACGAACCTCCGGCGCGACGTGGGCTACGTCGACGTCGAGGGCCGGGGCGTGTACGTGGGCGACTCGCTCACCCTGTTCAACACGCACCCCGACTGGTGGGGCGAGGGCGACGAGAAGATCTTCGTCGATGGCGAGGATTTTCCCTCGCACTTCGGCACGGGCACGGAGGACTACTACGGCTACGCGTGGTGCCGCCCCCAGCCCTTCTCCCGCCCCTTCCACTCCCAGCCCATCGGGGCGGGCAACAAGGCGGTCGGCACGACGACGAACAACCGCTACCGCATCCTGGATGCGATCCCCTTCGAGCGGTCCATCGCCATGTTCATGGAGCTCTGGCACCCCTTCCGCGCCCCGGTGAACTACGCCCCCGCCGCCTTCTGGTACGCTCGACCGGGAGCGGAGTGGGACGTGGAGCCCTCTCCCGCCACGGTCGTCTTGCCGGTGGCAAGAGAGAAGGAGGACGTGGTCTCCGATCAGTGACCGATGACCAGATCGTAGGCGTTGTGGAGGTTCGTGCCCCCGCCGCCCCCCAGCCCGGCGCCCTGGGTGGAGAGCGCGAAACCGGCGAGGGCCGGGTCGCGGGGAATCGGAACGGCGAAAGTGACGGCGCCGTGGCCAAAGGCCGGAGGGAGCCCCAGCAGCTCTCCGCCGGGTGAGAGCGGGTCCATGAGCAGGAAGTCGTCGGCTCCGGGGAGGTACAGCTCCAGCGGGCGCTCGAAGCCCATCACCCCCGCCACGAAGTTGCCCGTGCCCGTGTTGTCCACCGTCGCCCTCCAGTCCTCTCCCATGACGGGAGCGGTGGCCTCGTAACCGGCGAGATTCGTGCCGGCGGAATCGTTGCGGAAGGCGGCGAGGGCCGTCTGGTAACCGAAACGCAGCAGGGCCCTTCCCATCCACTCCGTGAACTTGGTGTGACCGGGCGCTCCGACGAGCAGATCGTCGGTGCCGTCGTCGTTCACGTCCCCGAGGAAGGCGACATCCCGACCGAACATGTCCCCCCCGGCGGACCCTGGAATCTCGAATCCATCCGTGCCGTCGAGCGCATTGAGGTCGACGACCCCCGAGGCGCCGACCACGTGACCCCCGAGGAGCACGTAGGTGGAGCCGATCGCCCAACCGAAGTCATGGTGGTAGTGCGCATCGGCGTTGCGAGGTCCCCCAAGGAGCAAGTCCGTGAATCCGTCGCCGTTCCAGTCCCCGGCCGGGGAGATGCCCGCTCCGGAATACGATGCTCCATCGAAGGCGGCGGCTACGAAGCCGTTCGTCCCGTCGACCGAGTGAAGATCATATACCGGTGGGCCCTGGAGAGAGGCGCTTCCGAAGACGACCACGACGCGCGAGTGCTCCGGCGGCTCGTCATAGAGGTGCGGCAATCCCACGGCGAAATCGTCCAACCCGTCTCCGTTGAAGTCTCCGATGCCCGTGACGTCTCCGTCGAGCACGTCTTCGCAGTCGAAGCTCAGCAGGCGAACGCCATCCATGCCGTCAAGGGTCCTGAGTTCCTTCGTGGCCGGCTGCGGGAAGGTGGTGCCGAACACGAGGTACGCCGCGCTGTGTTCGTCGGCGTTTCCATCGTCGGGAGAGGTGACCAGGAGATCGTCGAATCCGTCGCCGTTCACGTCCCCGGCGGCACCGACTGCGAAGCCCGCCATCCCGTGCTCCGTGTCGCCGTGAAAACGGATTCCATCGGAGCCGTCGATGGTCGAGAGGTCGAGAATCCCGTCCGCTCCGATCTCCCCCCCTCCGCGCACAAGGTACGCATGGCCTCCGTCATGGGTGCCGCCCACCTGGGCCATCGGTGCTCCCACGAGGAGATCGTCGTAGCCATCGGCGTCGAAGTCCCCGACGACGGCCACGTCGAATCCGGCCATGCCGTCGAATCCTCGGAGGACCGACCCGTTCGTTCCATCGAGGGTCGACAGGTCGAAGCTCCCCGAGGATCCGATGCCGCTTCTTCCGTAGACGACGTAGGCTTCACCGAGGTCCTCGAAATCCACGGAATCGACGGAAGGCGCTCCCAGGACGAGATCGTCCACCCCGTCCCCGTTCACGTCCCCGCGACCGGAGAGCGAGTATCCCAGCTGATCGTGATGAGTGATGCCGCGGATCAGGAAGCCGTTCGTCCCGTCGAGCTCGTCCACGCTGAAGTCGCCCTGGGCGTCGAACCCCGGCCCGCCGAAGACGACGTAGACCTCCCCTTGATCCGGCGAGCCCGGAAACGATCCCGCGCCGTCGTTGAAGGCGAGGTAAAGCCGATCGGAATTGGGATCCACTCCCACGAGGTCGACTCCGGGCTCGCCGTCCAGATCCGACGCGACGATCTTGTCCACTCGCCGGGCCCAGGACGACGGGATCGCTCCGAGGTGGTACTCCTCGATCGACGAGAAGGTCCCGAGACCGTGGTTCCGCCGGATCTCCAGGGTTGCGGCTCCCGTTCCGACGACGAAGTCGAGATCCCCGTCCGGCTCCAGATCGGTCGCGACGACGCAGTAGTAGGTGGAATCCTCTAGTCCGGGGTAGTCGGCTCCGTGCGTGAACGCCCCGAACCCGTCGTTCCAGAACAGGGAGAGGTTCTGCACTCCTCCCTTGTTGACGACGGCGAAATCGATATCGGCATCCCCGTCGAAGTCACCCAGGTCCAATTGGGACGGCCGATCCGAGGTCGCATGTTCGACGCTCGTGGGGAACGTCCCGTCGCCGGCTCCGAGGAGCACGGTGACGATGTCGTCGTCGCGACACAGGACGACCACGTCCGGGATCCCGTCCGCGTCGAGGTTCGCCGTCCGCACGCGGGTAGGCGTGGCGGCCACGTACGTGCTGATGGCCGCGCCGAGTGCACCGGTGCCGTCGTTGAGATGTGTGGTGATCCGGTCGGTGATGTAGTTCGCGGCGACGATGTCCGGATCTCCGTCGCCGTCGACGTCGGGGGACACCAGCCAGGTCGGACCGGCGCCGGCCACGTACGTGCCGTCGAGGGTAAACTGCGCCGAGCCATCGTTCAGGTGGACGGCGAGGCGGTTGTTGAAGGTGTTGGCCACCACCAGGTCCGGATCCCCGTCGCCATCCATGTCCTCGTCCAACACGAAATTGGGCTCCTTGCCTCCCGACGGAGTCACCGTGGCGGTGGAGAAGACTCCATGTCCGTCGTTGAGGTAGATCGTGAGCTGATTCAGCTCGGAGGATACGGTGGCCATGTCCGGATCGCCGTCTGCGTCGAGGTCCACGACCGCAGCATGTCGGACCCAGTCGTCAGCGAGCATGTCCGTGCACTCGTAGCCCGCCAGCGGCGCGCCGATGGCGAAGTCGTCGTGTCCGTCGGCGTTGAGGTCGCCGATCGCGGCCACGCTCCAGCCCACCTGATCGACCACGGCCGTCCCGTGGATCGTCAGGTCCGGCGAGGTCGACGAGGGCGCGGGTCGACCGTTGGGAATCACGGTGCCCGACGGCAAGGAGGCGAGACACACGAGAAGGAGACCGATCGCGAGAGGGGCTCCCTTCCTGGGCAAGGACGAGTAGTACATGGTGGGACCCGGGCGCCGTAGAGATGCTGTTGGAGGTGGCGATGCGGCTCGTTTCAGCGCCACTCACCACCGTGATACTCCGTCCCCCCGAATCCCGCAAGGTGAAGGCGGCTGGCCCCCTTGTCGAACGGCTCGTAGAATCGGGCACGCACGATGTTCGGCGATCCGCAGGCAGGAATCGTCGTGAGCACTGCCGGGGAGGATCTCATGGAATACGCTCGTCTCTCCCGCTCGCTGGGGGGTGGAGCCGTCGCGATCGCGCTCGTCGTGACCGCGTCGATCGCCGCCGTTCCATTCGACCAGGACGTTCCCACGAAGCGGGAGGTCGACAAGCTCGTGGAGGAGTACTTCGGGCTCGACGCGCGGAACGCGGAAGGAGTCGCCCGTCAGGACGAGATCCTCGCCCGCCTCGATCTCCTCGAGCCGTTGACCGAGCGGCAGGTCAAGACCTGGAAGAAGAAGCTCGAGAAGCTCTGGTCGAAGGGAGAGAAGCTCGAGAAGAAGTCCGGGAGACACTTCCTGTGGGAGGAAGATGATGACGAGGAGGAGAAGGGCCTCTACATCGTCGGCGGCGACACGAAGAAGCCGAAGGGGCTCTTCATCGGCATGCACGGCGGCGGCGCGGGCTCCGGAGACGCGTGGTCGAGCCACGGGGCGTACAACGGCATCGCCTCCGGCGAGAGGTGGCTGGCGATCTTCCCCGAGGTGCTCGTGAAGACCAACCGCGGGTGGACGGAGAACGGCACGGAGGAGTTCGTCCTCGAGCTCGTCGAACGCGCCCTGCGCACGTGGAAGATCGATCGCGATCGGGTCTACTTCGGCGGGCACTCGATGGGGGGCTTCGGGACCTGGACCATCGGCGGCCACCACGCGGACCTGGTGGCGGGTCTGATTCCCTCCGCGGGGGCGCCCACGCAGTATCTATCGGGCGGAGAGGTGGTCGACATCGACGAGGGCATCGTGCCCAACCTCCGCAACACCGCGATCGTCATCTACCAGTCGGACGACGATCCGCAGGTCCCGCCCGGTGCGAATCGCATGGCGGCCAAGCGGCTCGCGGAGGCCAAGGAGCGCTGGGGCGGCTACGACTTCGAGTACTGGGAGGAGTCCGGACGCGGGCACGCTGCTCCGCCCGGAGGCTACGGGGCGCTCGTCGAGAAGATCCGGGACAAGGTCCGCAAACCGAGACCCGAGAAGATCGTCTGGGAGCAGAGGCTCGCCTGGAAGCGCCAGTTCTACTGGCTCTGGTGCGGGACGCCGAAGTCCAGGGCGCTGCTCGTGGCCGAGCTCGACCGCGAGGCGAACACGATCCGCGTCACGAGCACGGGCGGCGCGAGCGGGCTCGCCGTCCTGCTCGACGGCGACCTCCTGGACCTCGAGCGCGAGGTCATCGTCTTCCTGAACGACGCCGAGGCCTTCCGCGGGCTTCCGACGCGCTCGCTCGCCGCCCTGGTCTCCACCGCGGTGCACGGCGATCCGCGGCGGACGTTCGACGTGCGCATCCCGCTGGAGCCCTGAGCTTCGCGGCTCACCACTCCCGAAACGGCTCGATGGGAACGTGGAAGCGGCTCTCGAGCGGGATCTCGCGATCGATCTCCACGCGCCGGCCCGCGCGCTCGACGACGACGCGGATGCGATCCTCCGCGGGACGACGCCAGGCCTCGCGGACGTCGGAGGCTCCTTCGGGCACGACACCGTTGATCTCCAGGACGACGTCTCCCGCCTTCAGGCCGATGCGCTGGGCGAGACAGCTTCCCTCGACGAGGGTGAGGCGAGTTCCCTCGACTCGCGCGCGCAGCTCGAGCTTCGGGCGGACCCGCTCGTGGCGAATCTCCACTCCCACCTCCGCGAACGCGGCGACCGCATCGAAGTCGAAGGGGCGGCGGGCAAAACCGTCGAGCGCCCGGGCGATCTCCTCCCCCCCGTGCTCGCGCACGCAGGCGATGAAGTCCTCGAGGGACGTCCACCGGTCCGCGCCGTCCCAGCGGGGATCGTTGACCCAGCGGCGCATGAGCTCCTCGAGCCGGAGCCCGTCCGCCTTCGCGTGCAGGGCGCGGTCCAGCCAGGCCGCGAGCAGCCAGCCGCCTTGGTAGACGAGGTCCATCGCGTTCGGATCCTCGAAGAAGGGACGGCCCCCCGCCTCGACGAGCGACAGGTCCTCGCGGCGCGGGTTGGCCACGCAGCTCGCCGCGTTTCCGCCGACCGAGCTCGCGAAGCCCTCCCAGGTCGTGATGCCCAGCCGGGCGCATACGAGGTGCGCGAAGTAGTCGGTGAATCCCTCGTTCATCCAGCGCAGCTCGTCGGGGACGAGGATGCGCTCGTTCACCCACACGTGGTGGAACTCGTGGGCCAGCGTCGAGAGCAGCCCCGCGCGCATGTCGGGAAGCAGCGCCGGATGCACGAACATCGTCATCGAGCTCGTCCGCGGCGAGCCGCCCATGCCCGTCATCTCCGCCCGGCCGAACACGAACAGGTAGCGCGCGCAGGGAGCGCGTCCGAAGAGCTCGAGCTCGTGGGAGAGGATCCGGGTGAAGTCCTCGGCGCAGATCTTCTCGAGGCGGTCCTGCCCCGGGGCGATCGCGAAGGCGAAGTCGAGCTCGCCGATCCGGTGGCGCTGAACGGCCCAGTGGCCCACGGCGACGATGTCGGAGACGAGGTGCTGCGCGGAGGCGGGTCCGAAGACGCTCTCTTCGACCTCGGGCCAGGGCGGGATCACCGGCCACCCGTCCGGCACCTCGAAGCGGACGCGGATGTCCTCCGTGGCGCGCTCCTCGGGGAGGAGGAAGAGCTCCTCCGTGCAGAGCATGGCGTGGTCCGGCGCGACGTACGAGGCCTGGAACTGGTTTCCGCCGCGACGGATCTCGGCGGATTCGCGACGGGTGAGGGAGACGGTCCAGGAGATCCGCAGGGGAGAGTCGGCCGCCCCGATCGTCCAGAGGTTTCGCTCGCCCGTCCAGTCCACGGCTTCGCCGGTCTCCGTCCGGGCCTCGAAGTCCTCCAGGGGGAAGGGCGTCCCCGACTCCACGAAGCCCGGACCGGGACGCAGGCGCAGGCCGCCGTCCGGATCGTCGATCGTGAGCTCGATCCGGGCGCGCTTGCCGGCCGGATCCGTCAACGAGACGCGGTAGTCGAGGTGCACCGGCGCGGCGACGAGGCTCGCGGCGAGGAGCGGATGGAGGATCGCGGGGAGCATGGCGTCGAGCGTATCGATTCGGTCGTCTCCGTTCACCGGATTACGAAGATCGCCCCTGTCCGTTGGCGGGGACGGATCGAAGTGGCACGCTCCATCCGGTGAACGCTCCCGAGAACGAGCTGCGTCGGGGCTTCGGGCTGTCGACCGCGACCTACATGGTGATCGCCAGCATGGTGGGGACGGGGATCCTCGTCTCCCCCGGCTACATGATGGCGTCCCTGGGGAACTGGCCGGTCATCCTCGGGCTCTGGATTCTCGGGGGAGTGCTGGCCGTGTGCGGCGCCCTGTGCATCGCCGAGCTCGCCACCGCGCTGCCGCGCGCGGGCGGGGAGTACGTGTACCTCCGCGAGGCCTACGGTCCCGTGCCCGCCTTCCTGTCCGGGTGGACGTCGTTCTTCCTCGGGTTCTCCGCCCCGCTGGCCGTGGTGGGCCACATCGCGGCCACATACCTGCTGACGCCCCTCGGCTGGGCCGAGGAAGGGCTGCGGGTGCGGATCGCCGCCGCGATCCTCATCGTCCTGCTCACCGTGCCGAATCTCCTGGGACAGCGGCGGACCGCGTGGACCCAGAGCCTCACCACGATCGTCAAGCTCGGCCTGTTCGTGGTGCTCGTGATCGCGGGATTCCTCTTCGGCGAGGGGCGGATGGCGCGCCTCGGAGAGGGAGCGCCGATGGGCGGGATCGACTTCGGAACCGCGACGACCCAGCTGTTCTTCGTCATGTTCGCCTACAGTGGCTGGACCGCCTCCAGCTACCTGGCCGGCGAGGTTCGGGATCCGCGCCGCGTCCTGCCTCGCTCGGTGATCCTCGGCAGCGGGGTCGTCATCGTCCTGTACCTGGGCCTGTGTCTCGTCTTCGCCTACGCGGTGCCTCTCGAGGGCGTGGGCTTCGAGAATGCCGAGCGCGTGCCCCAGATGGCCGTCGCGAACATGTTCGGCGCGAGCATGTCCGACGCCTTCTCCGTCGCGGTGGGCCTGACGTTCCTCGCCACGGTGAGCGCCTTCGTCGTCACCGGGGCTCGCGTCTACTACGCGATGGCCAAGGACGGGCTGTTTCCGCCCTTCGCGGGCCGGGTCAGCGCGAAGCACGGGGTCCCCGTCCCGGCGATGCTCGCCCAGAGCGCTCTCGCGATCGTCCTCCTCTTCGTCACGGACTTCGGGAACCTGTACAAGTACGCGTCCGTCGGCCTGTCGCTGTTCGCGATGCTATTCATCGCCGCGGTCTACGTGCTGCGAGTGCGTCGACCCGATCTCGAGCGGCCGTTCCGCGTACCGGGGTATCCGATCGTGCCCGGCCTGTTCCTCGCGGCGAGCGCGTTCATGGCGGTGTTCGCGTTCCGCGAATGGCCCGGACCGTCGGTGTGGAGCCTGGCGAGCATCCTCGCGGGCATCCCCGTCTACTACGCCTGGATGTTCCTGCGCCGTCGGCGCGCGCGAGGGTGAGACCTACTTGCCCTGGCGCTCGAGGGCCTTCATCTCCGTGGCGATGCCTTCGTCGCCCTGCTGCTCCATCCACGCCAGGAGCTTCGCGCGCAGATCGTCCATGAGCTCGCGGTACGCGGGATCGCCGGCGAGGTCGTGCAGCTCGTGGGGATCGGCGAGGACGTCGTAGAGCTCCTCGGCCGGCCGGTGCCGGTAGGCGCGGGCGCGGGCGGCGATGGCGGGATCCGACTCGCCCGCGACCTGCCAGCTCGTGAAGATGCCGCCCAGCTCGCGCTTCGGGTCGGTGCACACGTTGTCGAACGCCACCTCGTGGTTCAGGTTCCAGACGTACTTGAAGCGCTGCGAGCGAATCGAGCGGATCGGATAGCACTCCGAGCCGCTGTGGATGCCGCGGGTCGTGTGCACGCCGTAGACGTGGTCGCGGTGCTCGTCCCGCTCGCCCTCGAGGACCGCGAGGAAGCTGCGCCCGTCCAGATCCGCGGGAATCACCCCGCCCGCGGCCTCGACGATCGTGGGCACGAAGTCGACGTACTGGATCATCGCGTCGGTGGCCGAGCCCGCCCGAACGCGCTCGGGCCAGCGAACGAGGAACACCGTGCGCAGGCCGGAGTCGTAGCAGGTCCACTTGCCGCCGAAGGGAAAACCGGACCCCTGCTCGCTCGTGAAGACGAAGATCGTCCGTTCCGCGGCGCCGCTCTGCTCGACCAGATCGAGGCACCGGGCCACCTGACCGTCGAGGTACGTCACCTCGGCGTAGTAGCGCGAGAGCGCATCGCGGGTTTCCGGCGTGTCGACGAGGTACGGGGGGACCTCGATCGATCCGGGGGGGTAGGCCGATGCGTCGCCCTTGCTCCAGGGTGAATGGGGCTCGTTCGAGGCCACGACGAGGCAGTACGGCTGCTCCGGATCCCGGGTGATGAACTCCGCGATCGCGTCGAAGTCGAGCCCTTTCTTGCCCACTTTCTCGAAGGGGAAGCTCGCCCGCGGCTTGATGTGCGACTTGCCCGCGAGCCCGACCCGGTAGCCGAGCGCCTCGAGGTGGTGCACGAGGCTGAGCGTTCCGTCGTGGACCCGGCTGTGGTTCGGGTACGCGCCGTTGCGCACCGGGAAGAGGCCGGTGTAGAGCTGCTGGCGAGTCGGCGCGCACATCGCGGTGGACGTGAACGCGGAGGAGAAGCGCATTCCCTCGCGAGCGAGCCGATCGAAACTGGGCGTGCGGACCTGGTCGCTGCCGTGGGGGCCGCAGTCGCCGTGGTACATGTCGTCGGCGATCACCAGAAGGACGTTGGGCGGGGCGAGCACCTCCTCGGTCCGACGCTCGTCCACCGCCCGGCAGCCCGCCAGGACCACGGCGAGCGCGAGCAATGTCATTCGATTCATCGAGGCGATCCTACCGTACGGTACGGTACGGGCTCGCGATCCGATTCCGAGGAGGGTGTTCCCGATGACGACACGATGGCTCGGTGTGGTGGTCCTGCTCGTCACCGTCGGTTGCGCCACCGCGCGGCCGACTCGATACTTCGAGGCGGCGGTGGAGGCGGGCGAGTGGTTGCGGCACGGGGGGTGGGAGACGGAGGCGGGGCGAACGTGGCCCGCGATCCCCGAGGATCCGAAGGGGACGCCGACGGACCTCTACCACGGGTCGGCGGGGGTCGTGCTCTTCTTCCTCGAGCTCCACCGCGCGACGGACGATCCCTCGTACCTCGAGGAGGCCTGCGCGGGAGCGGACCACCTGATCGCCGAGCTGCCCGAGACGTTGACGGTTCCCGGGCAGGCGAGCCTCTACACGGGGGTCGCGGGCATCGCCTTCGTGCTCGAGCAGGTGCACTTCGCGACCGGCGATCCGGCGTACCGCGCGGGCGCGCTCCGCTGCCTCCGCCTCCTCGTGAAGTCCATTCGCACGGAGGGCTCCGGCGTCGAGTGGGACGAGGTGACCGACGTGATCCGGGGCACGGCGGGGATCGGGCTCGGCCTGCTCTCCCTGGCGGATTCGGCGGGGCGGCGCGAGGCGCGCGAGCTCGCCGGCCTCGCGGGGAAGCGCCTGCTCGAGCTCGGCGAGCCCGCGGAGGGGGGGACGATGTGGCGCATGGATCCGGAGTACTCGCGGATCATGCCCAACTTCTCCCACGGGACGGCGGGCGTCGCCTACTTCCTCGCCGAGCTCTACGCGGCGACCGGCGATCGGTCGTTCCTCGACGGAGCGCTATCGGGCGCGAGCCACCTGCTCGCGATCACCGACGAGCGCGGGCTGATCCACCACCACGTGCCGGACGGCGAGGACCTCTTCTATCTCGGCTGGTGCCACGGTCCCGCGGGGACGGCGCGGCTGTACCTGCGCCTGTGGGAGCTGACCGACGACGAGTCGTGGCGCGATGCCGCACTCCTCTCCGCGAACGGCGTCCTGACGAGCGGCATCCCCGAGGCGCGGCCCGAGGGCCTGTGGAACACCGTCGGCCAGTGCTGCGGCACCGCGGGGGTCGCCGAGCTGTTCCTGGGTCTGTACGAGGAGACGGGGCGCGACGAGTATCTCGACTTCGCGTTGACGCTCACCGACGACCTGCTCGCCCGCGCCACGGTGGAGGAAGGCCGCCGCAAGTGGATCCAGGCCGAGCACCGTGTGCAGCCCGAGCTGCTCGCCGCCCAGACCGGCTACATGCAGGGCGCGGCCGGAATCGGTCTGTGGCTGCTACGGCTCGACGCGCACCTGCGGGACCGGCACTTAGGTCTCCGGATGCCGGACAAGAGGTTCTAGCCGGGGCTACGCTCCCACGAGCGACGACGCCAGCTTCGCCGCCCGGCTCGCGTCGGGCGCGAAGCCGTCGGCGCCGATCTCGTCGGCGTAGGCCTGCGAGAGGGGAGCGCCGCCCACCAGTACGTTGACCTTCTCACGCACTCCGGCCTCGGCGAGGGCATCGATCGTGCCCTTCATGTTGACCATGGTCGTGGTGAGCAGCGCCGACATGACGA